>JALOTA010000041.1:24597-57774 GCA_025458125.1 Hyphomicrobium sp. | reverse complement strand
GGCCGTTCGCTGCCCTGGCTGACCGAAAGCAGCGTGTTCATCTTGAGCGCCGTAAGCGCGTCCACGTCGAGGATTTCAACCTCCAGTCCAAGCCGTTCCAGATCCTTCACGCGATCTGCGAATTCGACAGGACCCAGCACGTTGGCCGGCTCGTTCACGAGATCGCGCGCCAGCATCACACCGTTCGCGACGGCCTGCTGACGGTGGAAGTGCGCACGAGCCTTGTCGGGATCTTCGGTAAGAATGACGAGCTTCTGCAAGCCGTCGGGCGACGTGGCGGGCGCATCAGCACCTTCCGGCGGAACCGCACCCTCCTCGCCGCCATTCTTGCTCGTCTTGTATTTCGTGAAAGTGTAGTGGCGCAGCAGTGCACCAAACGCGATCAGTGCCGCGGCCTCGGCTGGCTTCGTGCCGCCCGTCTCATCGAAATCAGCGATAATGCTGGCACGAACCGTCTTGCGCGACGAGATCTGCTGGTATGCATACCCGCCGAGCATGGCCCATTCGGTGTCGCTGAGATCGGCTGTCTTACCCGCGCCCGCAACGATGAGCCGGTCCGCGTCGAGCTTCGCGGGAGCGAGCAGTTCGAACGAGGATTTCGCCTTGCCCTTGAAGCCGGCAGCGTCAGCCGCCTTCAGAATCATTCCGCCACTTTTCTGATTGAGGGTCCCGGCGCTCGCAGGCAATGCCAGTTCAGCTCCCACGAAAAGAACGGTCGTCTGTTCGACAGCTGCGGTCAGCGGGGCGAACGTGATCTCGAGTGGGGCAGGCATCGCGCGTGTGCTCCTTGGCGGAATTTATGCAGGATTTCAGTCCAGGCAGCTTGATCGCGCTGCGCGGGCAGCGCACATGGCGCCACCTGCACGTCGGAGCTGAGCCGGCGCAGACCTGTGGAAAGAGGAAGCAGTTTTCGGGCGCGACATTATCCACTCCACGCCGCAGCGCAAGTTGTGGCCACATCCTGAAAACGTCTTATTGTAGCAGCCTCCTATCAACCTGTGCGGATCCCGTGCCACACGCCAGGGCAACACTGCCGGATGAGTGCACAACCTCATGGTGCGACGCCGAATTTTAGCCACCGTGGTGTGGGAGCCGGATTGTCGCGCCAACGTGGCTTTCGCCTTGACCGTTCACCTGGCGCGGAGCCATTTGGCCCCCGCCACCACCGCTCTCAAGCTGGCTAGAAACGGGCATGACCACGATCTTCTCGCGCTACGTTTTCCGGCAGGCGGCGGGCGCCATGCTCCTCATTCTGTCTTCGCTATCCGGTGTCGTCTGGATCGCGCTCGCGCTGCGGCAGTTCGAGGTGGTGACGAGCCAGGGCCAGAACGCCGCCACGCTATTCGCAATGACGACGTTGGCTCTGCCCAATCTGCTAGCCCTCATCGCTCCCTTTGCCCTCCTCATTGCCGTCATGCACACGCTGAACCGTCTCAACGGCGACAGCGAGCTGATCGTGATGACCGCGTCGGGAGCCACCATCTGGGTCATTGCCCGGCCCCTCGTGGTTCTTGCCCTGATCGTCACGGGCGCGGTGGCCTTCGTCAACCACATCGGCATGCCCTGGAGTCTTCGCATGCTGCGCGAGTACGTGGTTCAGGTGCGTACCGACCTTCTCGCGCAAGTGCTTCAGCCCGGTAATTTCACGAGCGCGGAAAAAGGCATCACCTTTCACATCCGCGAGCGAGCCCCCAATGGCGATATCCTCGGGCTCCTGATGCACGATACGCGTGCGGAAAATGGCGCGATGTCTTATCTCGCCGAGCGTGGGCAGATCGTGAAGCAGGAAAGCGGGGCCTATATGGTCATGACGGGAGGCCATGTCCTTTCGCAGAACAAGCCCGGCGAAGCGGCCCGCGTCATCGTATTCGACCGCTACGCGCTGGACCTCGACGAGTTTGGCGAGAAGGTGAGCGATGACAGGGATCTGCGTCCCCGCGAACGCTACTTTTCAGAACTCGCCAATCCAGACCCCTCCAGCCAGTACTACCAGCGCAGCCCCGGCCAGTTCCGCACCGAGTTGCACGAGAGATTTGCCAGCACCCTCTATCCGCTGGCCTTCGTCTTCATCGCGCTGGCCACTGCGGGCAACGCTCAATCCACCCGCCAAAACCGCACGCGCGCTGTCACCACCGGGTTCGCCGCAGCGGCCGGCCTGCGCCTCGCGGGTCTTGGACTGAACAATCTCGTCGCCGTCAAAACGGCGCTCCTGCCCGTGTTGTATGTTCTTCCCCTTGCCGGAATTATCGTGAGCCTGATCGTCATTATGGGCACGCGGCGCCAGCCGTCCGGTCAGAGCAAGCTGACCCAAGCGATTGATGGTCTCTCCGATCGCTTGTCGGCCATCCTCGCGCGGTTCCGTCCCGCCAACCCCGGTGCGGCCCGCATGGCGCCATGACGATACCCCGTCTGTTCCCCTCCACCATTGGCCTCTACGTCGCCAAGCGATTTCTGGCGATGATCGTGATCACGTTTCTCGTCTGTTCATTCCTGATCTTCGTGATCGACCTCGTCGAGATGCTCCGCCAATCGGGCAAGCGGGGTACCGTGCCGGGTGTGCTTGTCGGCTCGATCGGCGCGCTGCTCATGCTCTCGCGCAAGAGCGAACTGGCGGTGATCCGCGCCGCCGGCGTCTCCGCCTGGCAATTCCTTCGTCCCGGTATCGCCGTCGCCTTCATCCTCGGCGTCATGAGCGTCACCCTCTACAATCCTCTGGCAGCCAACGCGCGTGCCTATGCTGACGCACTGTTCAACGAGTACTTTGGCAAGGAATCCAGCCTCTTGCGTCCCGACGCGGGTAACGGCGCGTGGCTGCGTCAGGACGGCATCGACGGCCAGTCGGTTTTGATGGCCGCCGGGACCGCCCGCAGCGGCATGCAACTCAACACCGTCACCGCGTTCATTTTCGATTCCGAAGGCCGGTTCAAGGAGCGGGCCGACGCCGCCCGCGCCAACCTTCTCGACGGCTTCTGGCGGCTCGAAGAGGTCATCGTCGCCCGCCCCGGTGAGGAACCCGCCAAATACGGATCCTATCTGCTCTCGACATACCTTACTCCCGAACGGGCAACCGACAGCCTGGGCAAGGCCATCGCCATCTCCTTCTGGGAGCTTCCGGCACTCATCGAAGTCGCTGAAAAAGCGAAGCTTTCGAGCGCCTCCCTGCGCCTCCAATACGAATTGCTCCTCTCACGCCCATTTCTGTGTGTGGCGATGGTTCTTTTGGCGGCAACTGTGTCGCTGAAGTCATTCCGCTCCGGCGGCATCCAGACTATGGTCGTGACCGGGATGATCGGGGGTTTCGGATTCTTCCTACTTGCTGAGATTTTTCCCGATCGCACTGGCGATGATCGCCACGACAACGGTGCTGTTGCACCAGGAGGATGGCTGAGTGATGCGTGCTCTGCGGCAACCGCAGGCAACGAGGACATGGGACCGGTCGACCGCTCGCCGCTTGACGGCGGGGTTGGCCGCGTTCGCGTGCGCCTTCGCTGTCCTTGCCGCGCCGCTCGCGCCAGCCGCACGCGCTCAGAACGCAAACTCCGCTCCTCCGTCGCTCAGCGGTCCCGCCTTCCCCAAACCCAAGGGCGGGATGTTCGGCGCCACCAAGAAATTCGACGACAAGCTGCCGCTGCACCTGCAGGCCGATGAGCTCATCTACGACAGCGACGGCTCGAAGGTCATCGCCAAGGGCAACGTCGAGATCCAGTACGAGAACAACAACCTCACCGCCGACGAGGTGATCTACGACCAGTCGGCAAACACTCTGTCCGCGCAGGGCAACGTCGTCATGCGCGACGCCAGCGGCAATATCGTGCGCGCCGAGCGCTATACGTTGACCGACGATTTCCGCGACGGCTTCGTTCAGTCGCTGAGCGTCATGACGTCGGACGATTCAAAAATTTCCGCCGAGCAGGCGATCCGCCGCGACGGCAGCGTGACCGAGTTCAAGAACGGCCGCTTCACCCCCTGCCGCACCGATGGCACGCAGCCGCCGCTGTGGTGCGTGTCCGCGCGCACCGTCACGCACGACCAGGTCGCAAAGACGATCAGCTACCAGGACGCGCAGTTCGAGATGTTCGGCGTGCCGCTCCTGCAGGTCCCGTATTTCGAGCACCCCGATCCCACCGTGGAGCGAAAGTCGGGATTCCTTGCTCCGGCAATCGGAACGTCCGACAACTTCGGCTTTTTCACGGAAATTCCTTACTACTTCGCGCTTTCGCCGTCCTACGACTTCACCTTCCACCCGCGCTACATGTCGGGACAGGGCGTGCTCTGGATGGGCGATTGGCGCCAGCGTCTCTCCAACGGCCAGTACACTGTCAGCCTCGCCGGCATCGACCAGAACGGGAACGACCTGCCCGCGGGAACCGATCCCGATGCCAGGGAAGATCTCGACGGCTTCCGCGGCAGCATCGCCACGAAGGGCGATTTCTCGCTGTCGAGCTGGTGGAGCACGGGCTGGGACGTGACGCTGGAGACCGATGACAGCTTCCGGCGCTTCTACCGCCTCGACAGCATTCTGCTCACCGACCGCGTCAACAATATCTACCTGACCGGCATGTCGGACCGGAATTACCTGTCGGCCAACCTGTATCAGGTCGTCGGCTTGACCAGCACCGACACGGACCAGTCGGAAAGCCGGATCCACCCTGTCATCGACTACGACTACATCGTGGACGAGCCTGTCCTCGGAGGCGAACTGTCTTTCGCAGGTAACGCGCTGAGCTTCTCGCGATCGGAAGGCGCGGGTGAAGCCGATCAGGAAACCAACCGCGCCGCCTTCGAGGTGCAATGGCGCCGCCGGCTCATCGACGATCTCGGCATCACCTACACGCCCTTCGGCGAATTGCGCGGCGACCTGCTCGCCTACAACAACTACACCGATGCCATCACGGACGAGTTCGTGGACAGTGACTCGCTGGCCCGTGGCCTTGCCGGCGGCGGTGTCACCGTCACCTATCCGTGGGTGGCCAGCAACGGCATCGGCTCGCACGTTGTCGAGCCGATCGGACAGGTCATCGCCCGCACCGCCAGCGTCAATCAGGACCAGTTCCCGGTGGAAGACGCACGCAGCCTCGTGTTCGACGATACCAACCTCTTCGAGACCAATAAGTTCTCCGGGTGGGACCGCCTCGAAACCGGCACGCGCGCCAACGTCGGCATGCAGTACACCTTCCAGGCCCGCAACGGCGGCTACGCGCGCTTTCTTGCCGGCCAGAGCTACCAGCTCTCCGGCGACAACCCGTATGAGAACCGGTTGATCAACTGCACGCCGTCAAATGGTGGTCCACCGGTCAGCGTCGTCGCCCCCGGCGTCGACGACAACTGCAATCCCGTCTTCTCCCCCAACAGCGGCCTGGAGACCGCCTCGTCCGATTATGTGCTCGGTGCCTACCTCGCGCCGAACGAGTACTTCCGCGTGATTTCACAATCCCGCTTCGACGACGAGAACCTCGAACTGAAGCGTGAAGACGCGGCCGTCGCCATCAACTATGGCCCGCTGACGCTTGCCGGCGCCTACAGTTACATCTTCGGCGATCCTGAGTTCAACGAGGGCAGCCAGCAGGAAATGAACGGCCTCTTCGGCCTGCGCCTCACCGACCGCTGGTCGATCCTCGGCGGCCTGCGTTACGACATCGACGACAACACGTTCCTGACCAACACCACGTCGCTGCGCTACCAGGACGACTGCTTCATGATGAGCGTCACGTATAACGAGTTCGATTTCTCCGATCCCGAACAGGGCATCGAGCCGGACCAGACGCTGATGTTCCGCGTGGAGTACAAGTATCTCGGCGGCTTCAACTACAGCACGAACATCACTCAGAACATGGCCACCGATCAGATGCCGGGAATATCGAGTATTGGGTCTAATCCATAGGAACCCGGCGAGCGGGCCGCCACGCCGTGGCCACGGTTACGGTGGATAACGGGATATTCTCGGGTTGAGGCGCTGGGTAAACTCAGGCGACCGACTCGGGGGGCGTGCGGTGCTTGATGGCCGTTTCCCCGCGGGTTCGAACGAGCGCCTCATTGCCAAGCGCCGCCCGGCCGGCCCCGCTCGGGCGGGCCACGGCCATCATCACTGGAGATCGTGACCCACGCATGCGCCTCCATCTGCGCTACCATCATATTGGCAGCCGCGTCCTTGCGGGCGCGCTGGGACTCCTATCGCTTCCGAGCGTGGGGCTCGCGCAACAGGGCGTCACCGTCACGTCACCGCCGGGCGCCTCACGCCTGCCCGAAGTCATCGTTCCCAATGATCAAGCCCCGCCGTCCGGCCAGCCCAGCGGCCAGTCGCCCAAGCCTGGAACCGGCGGCGCATCCGGCACGACGAAGCCCGGCGGCCAAGGCACCGGCGCACGCGCCGGCGGCGGCGGCCAGTCGATCGCCGTTCTCGTCAACGACGACCCGATAACCGGCTATGAGATCCAGCAGCGCCAGCGCCTGATGGGCATGGGCAATTCCAACATCGGCGCACGGGCCCAGGCCAATTTCAAATCGATCATCCAGGCCAAATCCACCAACGATCGCCTGAAGGCGATCCTCGAGAAGACGATCAAGGAAAACCAGGGCAAGTCGCGCGAAGAGATCGTCGCCATCTTCGAGAAGCGCAAGGCCGAGTTCGCCAAATCGCTCCAGCAGGAAGCCGTCGAAAGCGCGCGCCAGAGCGTCATGCCGGGGCTGCGCAAGGAAGCACTCGAAGAACTGATCGACGAGCGCCTGAAACTTCAGGAAGCAAAAAAACTCAACGTCGTGGCGAGCGACGAAGAGGTCGACAAGATCATGAACTCGATCGCCGAAAAGAACAAAATGACTCCGGCGGAGTTCCAGGCGCACCTGAAGAAGATGGGAGCCGACTCAAGCGTCATGCGCCAGCGCTTCAAGGCCAACATGTCGTGGCAGGAAGTCATCCGGCGCAAGTTCGGCGCACAGATCGCCGTCAACGACCGGGATGTGGATCGCATCGTTGCCAACTCGCCGGGCACCAACGGCGACGGCGTGGAGTTGCAGGTCCAGCGTATCGTTCTGCCCATCCCGGCGGGGGTGGACCAGAAGAGCATCGCCAAGCGCATGGCGGAGGGCGAAGGCCTGGCGCAGCGTGGCGGAGGCTGCGCTCAGATGGCCAGCCATGCGACCACCGTGGCGGGGGGACGTTTCGACAATCTGGGTGGCCGCCTTCCCTCTGCCATCCCCGAACCCACCCGTTCGCTGTTGCTTGCAGCCAAGGACGGGGAACTCCTTCCACCCACGGTCGGCACCGAGGGCGTCGAAATATGGGCCGTCTGCAGCCGTAAATCGGTGGCGGCGGATCAGGAACGGCGCCAGAGTGTTCAGGCGGATCTACGCCAGAAGGAGTTCGAAGTGCTTGCCAGAAAATACCTGAAGGACCTGCGCCAAGACGCGTCGATCGAGTATCGCTGATGCCCGCCGCGCCGTCGGATCGCCCGCTCCCGCTCGCCGTCACCATGGGTGACCCGGCCGGGATCGGACCGGAGATCGTTCTGAAATCCTATGCCCGCCGCGTCGAGCGCGGGCTCCAGCCCTTCGTCGTCTATGGCTGCCCAAGGACGCTAACCGAGCGTGCCCACCAACTGGGCCAGACCGTCGTTCTGCGCGAAGTTGCCTCCCCGGCCGAAGCGCTGGGCCGTTTCTCATCCGAGTTGCCCGTCCTGCCGATTCCCGTCGCCCGCGAGGTCAGGCCCGGAACGCCCTTGCCGGAAAACGCGATGGGCACCATCTCCGCCATCGAGCAGGCCGTTCGCGCCGTGGTTGCCGGCGACGCCTCGGGCATCGTCACCGCACCCATAGCCAAGGCGGTGCTCTACGCGGCAGGCTTCGTGCATCCCGGACATACCGAATTTCTGGCGGCCCTTGCGGGCTCGCTGGTGCCGGGCAAGCGTCATCACCCTGTGATGATGCTGGCTTCGTCCTTGTTGCGTGTCGTCCCGGCGACGATCCACGTCCCTCTGTCGGATGTCCCGCGCGCCCTCTCGCGGCGACTGCTCTACGAAACGATCGCCATCACGTGGCGCAGCCTGCGGTCCGATTTCGGCATCGATGAACCGCGTGTCGCCGTGGCGGGTCTCAACCCGCACGCAGGCGAAGGCGGCACCATCGGCCGCGAGGACATCGATCTCATCGCGCCCGCCATCGAGGAACTGCGCCGCGAAGGACTGACCGTCACCGGGCCTCACTCCGCCGATACGCTCTTCCACGCGGCAGCCCGCAAGACCTACGACGCGGCCGTCTGCATGTATCACGATCAGGCCCTCATCCCGATCAAGACCCTGTCCTTCGATACCGGCGTCAACGTCACGCTTGGCCTGCCCTTCGTCCGCACGTCGCCCGATCACGGCACGGCCTTCGACATCGCCGCTCAATGCGTGGCATCTCCAGAAAGCATGATCGCGGCCATTCGAATGGCGGCCGAATTGTCGGAACGGCGCCGCGCCCAGGCGGTTGCCGGATGAGCACCGGCCGCGGCGGCTCTGAGGCAGGCTCGCGCACGGACGACGGTCTGCCGGCCCTGCGTGATGTGATCCGCGCGCATGATCTGGTTGCCAAGAAGAGCCTCGGCCAGAATTTCATTCTCGATCTGAACCTGACCCGGCGTATTGCCCGCCTCGCCGCACCGCTTCAGCCGGCGACGGTGATCGAGGTCGGGCCCGGTCCCGGCGGCCTCACCCGCGCGCTTCTGATGGAGGGGGCAGGCCGCGTCGTTGCCATCGAACGCGATGCCCGCTGTCTCGCCGCGCTGTCGGAGATCACCGCCTCCTACCCGGGCCGCCTCAGCGTGCATGAAGCAGATGCCCTGTCCGTCAATTATTCCAGCCTGATCCGCGACGCGACGGGCGATGTCGTCGTCGCCGCCAACCTGCCGTACAACATCGCCACGCTGCTGCTCATCGGCTGGCTGGAAACCGAACCCTGGCCGCCGTGGTGGCATCGCATGGTGCTGATGTTTCAAAAGGAGGTCGCGGAGCGTATCGTCGCCGAACCCGGCTCAAAGGCCTACGGCCGCCTCGCGGTGATTTCGCAATGGCGCGCCAAGCCGCGCATCGCCATCACGCTTCCGCCGGCCGCCTTCACTCCGCCACCGAAGGTCTCATCCGCCGTGGTGGTCTTCGAACCTAAAGAAAATCCGCACCCGCCGTGCTCGGTGAAAATGCTCGGCCGCGTAACGCAGGCTGCTTTCGGCCAGCGGCGCAAGATGTTGCGCCAGTCGCTGAAGTCGCTGACGCCCCTGCCCGAGTTGTTGCTGCGCGAGGCCGGTATTGCCGGCGACAGGCGCGCCGAACAGTTGACGGTGGAAGAGTTCGCCCGCCTGGCGCTCATTTTCGAACGTTCGGGTCAAAGCCCCGATTGAAGATCCCGCACGAAAAGCGAAAGTCCAAGCTGCCGTTCCCGCTTCAACCGCTCGGCAGCGAGGATGGCCTTGAGCCCCGAGATGCTCGTATCGAGATCCGCATTGACGATCACGTAATCGTACTCGGCCCAATGGCTGATTTCGGCGGAGGCTTCAGCCATGCGCTTGGCGACGACCTCCGGGGGGTCCTGTGCCCGCCCCCTGAGCCGGTTTTCGAGCACGCTCCCCGACGGCGGCAGAATGAAGACGCGCACGAGATCGCCGGCCATTTTCTCGGCCAGTTGCTGGGCACCCTGCCAATCGATGTCGAAGAGCACATCCTCGCCGCGGGCGATGGCTTCTTCGACCGGCGCGCGCGGCGTCCCATAGGCGTTGCCGAACACCTGTGCCCATTCCAGCAGATCCCCGGCGGCGCGCATCCGCTCGAAGTTCTCTCCGGAAACGAAAACATAGTCCTTCCCGTCGACCTCGCCGGGCCGCGGTTTGCGCGTGGTCACCGAGATCGACAGCCGGATACCACCATCGCTGTCGAGCAGCGCGCGCGACAACGTTGTCTTGCCGGCGCCCGAGGGAGACGACAGCACCAGCAGCACCCCACGGCGCGCGATGATGGGATCAGCGGATGGAGTGGCGCTATTCAATGTTCTGGACCTGTTCGCGCAGTTGATCGATCACCGTCTTCAGCGCAAGTCCCGCCCGCGAAATCTCCATATCGATGGCCTTCGACGTCAGCGTGTTGGCCTCGCGATTGAACTCCTGCGCCAGAAAATCGAGTTTACGACCCGCCGGCTGCCTATCCGCCAGAAGCGCGCGCCCCGAAGCCACGTGGGCCGCCAAGCGCTGCACTTCCTCTTCCACGTCGCTGCGTGTCGCGATCAGGATCGCCTCCTGATGCAGCCGAGCCGGATCGAGGGCCGGAACCGCATCCGTCAGGCGCGCGATCTGCTCCTGAAGCCGCGTCCTGATAGCCTCGGGCCTGCGAGACGGCGATGTCTGCACCAGCCGCGCCAGCCTTTCGATCTCACCGATATGAGCCTCGAGAACCTGCGTCAGCCGCCGGCCTTCCGCCGCACGCGCTTCCGCCAAAGTTTGAAGCGCTTCCTCCAGCGACGCCAGCATCGACGCCGCAACCTCGTCATCGAGTGCGCCGTCCGCTTCCGACACGTCGAGCACTCCGCGCAGCGCCAGCAAGCCCTCCGCGCTGGGAGCTGCCGCGCCGGTCAGGCGCCGCACCTGATCGACTGCGCTGATGATCTGGGCAAGCGCCGTCTCGTTGACCTTGATGTCGACGGCTGCCACGTCACGCTGCGCATTGAGATTGATCGTGAGGCTGCCGCGAACAAAGCGCCTCGCCACAGCCTCTCGCACTTTGGGCTCGAGCTGATCGTGGCCTTGTGGAAGCCGCACCCGGATGTCGAGCCCGCGGCCGTTGACACTTTTTGCTTCCCAGTACCAGCGAACGCCCTTCACCGAACCATCGGCGC
This sequence comes from Hyphomicrobium sp., assembly GCA_025458125.1. Classification (GTDB taxonomy): domain Bacteria; phylum Pseudomonadota; class Alphaproteobacteria; order Rhizobiales; family Hyphomicrobiaceae; genus JAGVSR01. Next base: position 46,920 of record JALOTA010000041.1, on the reverse strand, counting down.
GGCCAAACCCGGTCATGCTGTTGAGCGACATGGAAACCTGATGGACCTGTAAGAAGCGGCAAGACCCGTTTGACCGGTTTACCCGCGCTGGTCAAATCCGCCAAGACACCCCGAACCGGCGCGGCCCATGAAACTAGTTCTGGCCGGTCTTTGGCTTGCGCACAGGCAGAGGCACCGTGCTCGTCTTGCCGGCCGGTGCTGCAACGTTCGCCGCCGCCGCAGCTTCGCCTGCAAACGCAGCCGCCTCATCCGCGTCACCGGGCGCCGCGCCATCCCCGTCGGCTTCGGCAAGCCCAGGACCGGCCGTCCCACGCCCTTCCTGAGCCTGCGTCTTTTCGATCTTGCGCCAGGTCTGCACGGCCGCGTTATGGGCCGCCAAAGATTCCGAGAAGGTGTGGCCGCCCGTGCCGTCGGCGACGAAGTAGAGGTCGTTGGTCTTTGCCGGGTTGAGTGTCGCTTCGATCGTCTCCCGTCCCGGGTTGCAGATCGGCCCCGGCGGCAGGCCATTGATGCGGTAGGTGTTGTAGTCGGTCTTGGTATCGATGTCGGTGCGCGTAATCGGACGGCCGAGAGACCCGCGCCCGCCCGCGATGCCATAGATGATCGTCGGGTCGGACTGCAGACGCATTTTCTTCTTCAGCCGGTTGGAGAACACCGCCGCCACTTTGTGCCGTTCGTCCGCCTGACCCGTCTCCTTCTCCACGACCGAAGCCAGGATCAGTGCTTCACGAGGCGAAGAGATCGGCAGGTCCGGAGCGCGCGCCTCCCACGCCTTTGCGATAAAATCGGCCGCCTCCTGCTGCATCTGGTCGATCAGTTCCTGCCGCGACATCCCTTTCGTGACGCGATAGGTGTCGGGCAGAAGCGTGCCCTCGTCGGGAACCTTCGTGATCTCCCCGGAAAGATTGGTCTCGGCATTGAGACGCTCCACGATCTGCTGGCTGGTCAACCCTTCTGGAACTGTCACCTTGTAGAGGACAGACTTGCCCTCTCCGAGAAGTTCGCGCACATCGCGCATACTCGCCGCGGCCTTGATCTCGTATTCGCCGGCCTTGAGTTCGAGCGGCTTGCCCCCACTCAGCACGTTGCGCATCAAATGATTTGCCACGAACGCCCACCGGCTGGAGATGACGCCGTCGCGCTCGAGCTGTTCGGCGATCTCGATCCGCCCAGAGCCCCTTTCGATCACCACAGTCCGTTGTTCAGCAAGCGGACCCGGCCGCTCGTAGAAATGCCCGAGCAGCAGCGCCAGCCCGCCGGTGATCGCCAGCGCCGCAAGTGTCAGCGTAATGAGAGCACTGCCGGCACGCGCGACGGCCGAAAGGACAGGCGAGGGCTGGCGGATTTTGCCTCCTCGCGGTCTCTGAGGGGCTCGCGTCGGCTCCAGCGCTTCCGACGGGCTACGCGGGCGCAGCGTCGTAGCGGAAGGCGAAACCGTCTGCGGACCGTCGCGGCGCTCAATCATCCCTTCTCCTCGACCTCGCCGGACATGCAAAGGGGACATCCAGGTGGCAAGCCCGGTCCGTGCCGATGGGTCCGTGCCGATGGTCCACTAAGCCCGGCATCCGGAGAAAATTATGGCGCTCCGCCATTTCCGGCGACACCGAGGGTGGATAGAGCCCGGCCACGAACCCTGCGTGAGCGAGCCTGAGGTCAGGCGACACGCCGCATGATCAAAGACGCATTCGTCCCGCCGAAGCCGAACGAGTTGGACAGAACCGTATCGATTTGCCGCTTTTTCGCCGTGTGCGGGACCAGATCGATGGCGGTGGCGACCGAGGGATTATCGAGATTGAGGGTCGGCGGCGCGATCTGGTCGCGAAGCGCCAGAAGCGAGAAGACGGCCTCGACCGCGCCCGCCGCACCAAGCAGATGGCCGACGGCCGACTTGGTCGACGACATGGACAACTTGGCCGCCGTATTGCCGAACAGGCGCTCGACGGCCCCCAGTTCGATTTCATCGCCCATGGGCGTCGAGGTGCCGTGCGCATTGATGTAATCGATGTCGGAGGCGTCGATCCCGGCGTTCTTCAATGCCGCCCGCATGCAACGGTAGGCCCCATCGCCGGACTCGGAGGGCGCCGTGATGTGATAGGCATCGCCCGACATTCCGTAGCCGATTACCTCGCCGTAAATCTTGGCCCCGCGCGCCTTCGCATGTTCGAGGCTTTCCAGAACCACCACGCCGGCCCCTTCCCCCATCACGAAGCCGTCCCGGTCCCGGTCGTAGGGACGCGACGCCTTCTTCGGGTTGTCGTTGAAGCCCGTGGACAGCGCGCGGCAGGCGATGAAGCCCGCCATGCCGATCCGGCAGATCGGGCTTTCCGTTCCCCCGGCCACCATCACTTCGGCATCGCCCAGCGCCACCAGCCGTGCGGCGTCGCCGATGGCATGCGTTCCCGTCGCGCATGCCGTCACGACCGCATGGTTGGGGCCCTTCAAGCCGTGCCGGATCGAAACGTAGCCGCCGGCGAGATTGATCAGGCGGCCCGGAATGAAGAACGGCGACACGCGCCGCGGCCCTTTTTCCTTCAGAAGGATCGAGGTGTCGGCGATGCCGGAAAGACCGCCGATGCCCGCACCGATCAGAACGCCGGTCGTTTCCTGTTTCTCCGCCGTGTCGGCGACGAAACCGGAATCCTTCAGGGCCTGCTCCGCCGCCGCCATCGCGAAAATGATGAAGTCGTCAACCTTGCGCTGCTCCTTCGGCTCCATCCAGTCGTCGGCATTGAACTTGCCCTCGGCCGTCGAACCGCGCGGCACGAAGTTCGCGATCTGACACGAAAGGTCGGACGCATCGAATTCGTTCTCGATCCGGCGCGCGCCGTTCTCGCCATTGAGCAGGTTCTTCCACGCCGCCTCGACGCCGACCCCGACCGGCGTGACCAACCCCAATCCCGTGATGACGACGCGTCGCAACATTCCTGAGATCCCCATTGTCCCCCGGGACGGCCTGACCCTGCCGGGTTCAGCAACGCCCCTCAATCTGATCTTCGCCCGATGCCACATGGGCGAACGGCGTCCGGGATCGACTGAACCCGGACGCCGTACGAACTGTCAGGGCCGACATGCCGTCAAAGGCAGTCCGCCGTGTAAGGCGCCGATCAGGCAGCCGTTGCATTCTTTTCGAGGAACCGCACGGCATCGCCCACGGTCAGAATATGCTCGGCGGCATCGTCCGGGATTTCGCAGCCGAATTCTTCTTCGAAAGCCATCACCAGTTCGACGGTGTTTCTCGCTCTCGACGCCCAGATGCTCGACTACGATCTTCTTCACGCGCTCTGCGACATCGCTCATCGTCTTCCTCGCGTCCCTGTATCTGCGTTGAATTTGGTCTTGTCTTAGGTTCGACGTTCCGGTTCGCGGCCGTTACCGGCCGTCGTCCGATGCGCGAAAAGCCTGGCGGACCCTCCCCCGCCGTAACCGTCCGCTACCGTGAGTCCTTGCGGCTCCCCAGCGCCATCGCCACGATCGATAGGGCTTTTCCCCAGCTTCCGCAGCAAAAAACATGCGCTCGGTAACATAGTTCCCCGTTGTTTGGCCACCGTCGCGGACTTTTGCCGCAGCCGTTCAAAACCCTGCGCAAATATACTGCAGTCTCAGAGCCTTGCCGCGACACGCCACGCGAACGCCCTAGACCATGGCCATCCCGCCGTTGATATGCAGGGTTTGTCCGGTCATGTAGCCGCCCTCGTTGGAGGCGAGATAGAGGGCTCCCGCGGCGATGTCCGTAACGGTGCCGAACCGCTGCGCCGGGATCATCTTGGCGATCTCTTCCTGCTGCTTCTCGTTCAGAACGTCCGTCATCGGCGTCGTGATGAAACCCGGAGCGATGCAATTGGCGGTGATCCCGCGATTGGCCACTTCCCGCGCGAGGCTCTTCGTCATGCCGATCATGCCCGCCTTCGAAGCAGCGTAGTTGCCCTGTCCCGGATTTCCGAAAACACCGGAAACCGAGGAAATGTTGATGATCCGCCCGAAGGTCAGGTTGACGGCGATCACGTCGTCCCACTGTTCGTCCTTCATGACCATGAAGAGGTTATCCTTGGTCAGCCCCGCGTTGTTGACCAGGATATCGAGGCGGCCGCCCAGAGCCTTCACCGCCTCGTCGATCAGCTTCTGCACCTGCGCGCGGTCGGACAGATCGCACGGCACGACCACCACGCGATCGCCGAGTTCGCCTTTCAGGGCTTCGAGTTTTTCGACCTGACGGCCCGAGATCGCAACCGTCGCGCCCGCTTTGTGGAAAGCCCGCGCGATGCCCGCGCCGATGCCGCCCGTCGCGCCGGTCACGAGCGCGGTCTTGCCTGTCAGATCGAACATGGAGTGGACGTCCTCGTCTGTTATGGGGCTCTCCGGTCGCAAACCCGGGAAGACAACTGCCGGGACTTGTGAGCCCCGGCCCCAGCGGCCGTCAAGTAGGCGTGTCCGCGCTGTCCGGGGCCGAAGCGGGCGTTAACCTTCGCTGATCAAACCAAACCGGCCAGCGCGGCATCAATGTCGGCCGGCGTGCCGACCGGCATCGCCTTTAGAGCCTTGTCGATGCGCCCGGCTAGGCCAGACAGCACCTTCCCCGATCCGATCTCGTAGACATCCGTGATGCCGTTGGCGGCCATGTACAGCACGCATTCCCGCCAGCGGACCGTTCCCGTGACCTGCTCGACGAGACGTCTGCGGATCTCGTCGGGATCGGAGATCGGGGCCGCCAGCACATTGGCCACGACCGGAACGGCGGGCTTCTTGACCTCAACCTTAGCAAGCGCCTCGGCCATCGCGTCGGCCGCCGGCTGCATCAGTGCGCAATGGAACGGAGCGGACACGGGAAGCGGAATGGCACGGCGCACCCCGAACGCCTTGCCCGCCTCCGGCACGCGGTCGATCGCCGACTTGTGCCCGGACAGCACGACCTGGGTCGGTTCATTGTCGTTGGCCACCTGGCAGACGTCTCCTTCAGCCGCGGCCTCGGCGACCTTGCGGGCAGCGTCGATGCCGACGCCGAGAAGCGCTGTCATCGCGCCCTGCCCGACCGGAACCGCCTTCTGCATCGCCTGACCGCGAAGCCGCAACAGCCGCGCCGTATCCGCAAGCGAGAACGCTCCCGCGGCGGCAAGCGCGGAATATTCGCCCAGCGAATGACCGGCCACGAATTTCACCTTGTCGGCCAGCGAGAACCCCTTCTCGCGCTCCAGAACACGCATCACCGCGACCGAGACCGCCATCAGCGCCGGCTGCGCGTTCTCCGTCAAAGTGAGCGTTTCCTTGGGCCCCTCCCAGATGATCTGCGAGAGCTTCTGGCCCAGTGCCTCATCCACCTCGGCGAACACGTCGGCCGCAGCCTTGTAGGTGAGTGCCAGGTCGCGGCCCATGCCGACGTCCTGGCTACCCTGCCCCGGAAAAACGAATGCGACTGCCATTTGCGCGCGTCCCTTCATACTGCGGGCCATTCCCCGCCGGCCGATCGCGGGGCCAATGCCCCATGCCGCCAATGTTCGTCAAGGGCGAGGCAAGACAGCAGGCCCCGCGAACGGGCTCCCTAGTGCGCTGGATTGGCGCCGAAGAACGGCCGGACCAACCCGACCCCGAGCGCGACAATGGCACCGGCCACCAGACCGACGGCGGCGGACGCGAGAGTGCCCGTCAGCCAAGCCAGGAGCCCGGAAGCGACCGGCACCGCCGCACGGACCGCCTCCGACCAGCCATGAATCAGATGCTCGGGGCCCGGATACCCCAGCACGGCAAGACTATGGATCAGGATGCCGCCACCGACCCACAGCATCGCGATCGTGCCGACGACCGAGAGCACTCGAAGAAACGGCGGCACGCCACGCACCAGCAGGCGGCCGAGCGGACCCGACACCGGACCCCCGCGCCGCGCCAGCCAAACGCCCATGTCATCGGCTTTCACGATGAGCGCGACAGCGCCATAGACCAGCATCGTCATGAAGAGACCGACGACGCCGAGAACAACGCCGCGCGTGACGACATCCGGCGTCTCGATCACAGAAAGTGCGATGGCCATGATCTCCGCCGAAAGAATGAAGTCGGTACGGATCGCGCCGGCGACACGTTCATTCTCGATCTTCTGCGCGTCCGCGCTGCCCTCCTCCACATCCGCGATGGTTTTCGCCTGATTGGAGTCACCGGCGATCAGATGGTGGAATTTCTCGTAGCCTTCGAATGCCAGATAAAGCCCGCCCAGCATCAGGATCGGCGTAATGGCACCCGGCGCGAATTGCGAAAGCAAAAGCGCGGCCGGCAGCAGAATGAGAAGCTTGTTCTTCAAGGAACCGAGCGCGATCCGGCCGATGATTGGCAATTCCCGCCGCGCCGCCAGTCCCGTCACATAGCGTGGTGTGACGGCCGCATCGTCGATGACGATGCCCGCGGCTTTCGCGCCGGCCTTCCCCGCCTGTGCGGCTGCATCGTCGATGGTCGCCGCAGCCACCTTGGCAAGCGCCGCGATGTCGTCGAGAAGTGCGAGCAACCCGCTCATGCGCCAGATCCTCTGTCAGCTGCGGGAATCGCCCCCGGGCCCATCGTCTCTTTTGGCCCGATCTTCCCGTCTCCCGCAAGTCGGCCGGATTTCGTCACCGCCGCCTGCGGAACACCTGCAGGTAATTGACGCTGGTATCCTCCCCCACGCTCCATTGGAAGCTGAGCGGATTAAGCGATACACCCTTTAGGGCCAACGTTTCGAACCCAAGCGGCGCCAGATGGCCCGTGACTTCATCGGGCCGCACGAACTTCGACCACGCGTGCGTGCCGCGTGGCAGCCACCGCAGCACGTACTCCGCGCCGAGGATCGCCTTCACGAACGATTGCGGCGTGCGATTGAGCGTACCGACGACCAGGAGCCCGCCCGGACGGGTCAGCGTCCCGATCGCGCGCAGAAACGCGCCCGCGTCCGCCACATGTTCCACCACCTCGAGCGAAAGCACGATGTCGTAGCGATCCGCCTCTCCGGCGAGATCCTCCGGCAGCGCATGCCGGTAGTCGATGGCGATGCCCGCCTCCCCGGCATGGTGCCGCGCGACCATCACGTTGCGCTCGGACGCGTCGATCCCGACCACTTCAGCCCCGAGCTTCGCCATTGGTTCCGATACGAGCCCCGCCCCACAACCGGCATCGAGCAGCCGCAACCCCGCCAGCGGCTGCTCGCGGATAGGACAGCGCCCGGCGAGTGCCGGAAGTTGCTCAGACAAGTATCTGATGCGGGACGCGTTGAACTGGTGCACCACCTTGAAGGCCCCGCCGGGCTTCCACCATTCCTCGGCCAGAGCGTTGAAACGCGCCACCTCGGCCGCATCCGCGGTCGGCTTCGCGGCTTTCCGTTCATCCTTGCGCAGCACCCGACCAGCCTCCGGCTTTATTACCCTCCCAGTATACGATCTTTGCCCCGATCCGGGCCTCTCGGGCGGCACGCATTCTGCCCGTGGGCGCTTCAGACCTTGCACCACGGCGAAAATCACGTATAAGCCGCCCGTCACCCGCTCCGGTTGGAGGCTGAAAGGGGGGCCGTGTTGTATTGGTCAAGCGCCAATCGCGCGGAGGGGCCTGAAGCGGTTCCGTCTCCCAGTGTCTTCACTCTCATGGGTTCCTGTTGGCCCTTTTTCCAGGTCCAGCAGAGGCTTTGCGCCGGAGGAGGACCCGCATCGAGATGTCGATTGCGGCAGCACGGCCCCACACGGGATTGCCGCGTGTGGGCCTGAAAACAGAAGGGCCATCGCATGCCGTTGTACGAGCATGTCTTCCTGACGCGTCAGGACGTCTCCAACCAGCAGGTTGAGACGCTGACCAAAGAGTTCACCGACGTCATCACCGAAGGCGGCGGAAAGGTCACCAAGAACGAATACTGGGGCCTCAAGGGCCTTGCCTACAAGATCAAGAAGAACCGCAAGGCGCACTTCTCGCTTCTCAACATCGAAGCCCCGGCGGCAGCCGTGGCCGAAATGGAGCGCCGCATGGGCATCCAGCCCGACATCCTGCGCTTCATGACGGTCAAGGTCGAAGCCCACGAAACGGAACCGTCCGCGATGATGCGCAAGCAGGATCGCGAGGAACGCGGCGAGCGTGGCGATCGCGGAGATCGCGGCCCGCGCGGCGGCGGTGGGTTCCGTGGGGGCGACCGTGGAGGCGATGGCGGCTCCACGTTCCGCTCACGGCCTCCGCGCGAAGGTGGCTCGTTCCGCGACGGCGATGCGCCCCGCGGTCCGCGCCCGCCCCGTGCGCCCCGCAGCGAAAACCCCGGTTCGGAGGGCTAAACCATGGCTGAAGTCCAGCAGTTGGCCGCTCGCCGGCCGTTCCATCGCCGCCGCAAGACCTGCCCATTCTCGGGCCAGCATGCGCCGAAGATCGACTACAAGGATGTTCGTCTTCTCGGCCGCTACATTTCCGAGCGCGGCAAGATCGTGCCGAGCCGAATCACCGCCGTTTCGGCAAAGAAGCAGCGCGAACTGGCGCGAGCCATCAAGCGCGCGCGCTTCCTGGGTCTCCTGCCCTACGTGCTGAAGTAAAGCCACTTTCGGCGTCCGGCAGGCGGCTCGCCGCTTGCCGGACAGCCAACCGATTGTCTCCTCCGGCCGGCGCGCAAAACGTGTCTCGGATGGGCCAAAGTGAAAGCAATCCCGGCCCATCCGGCCGGCGCGCGGAACGCGTGTCGGATGGGCCAAAGTGAAAACAAGGGTTGGGACGGCGGCACCGCGTGCCCGACTGTTCCCTAACCGCGAAAGCGGGACAGCTGGGATCGTATGCGCAATCAGGTCTTCATCGCGTTGCTTCTCGGGCTCGTGTCGGCGGTGGTCTTCCTCTCCGCCACCACGGGGCCCATGCTCATCCGCTTTGCGCTGTTTCTGCTCACATCGCTTCCGATCTTCCTGGCCGGTCTGGGCTGGGGCTGGCGCTTCGCCGCTCTTGCCGGAATTGTCAGCGTCTCCATCGTGGCCGCCGCTTCGAATTTTCAGGTCGCCGGCGTCTACGCTCTTACGCAGATCCTGCCTGCGATCGTCCTTTCCTATCTCGCGCTTCTCAATCGTCTCTACCAGCCCGACGGCGCGGACAGCGAGACAGTCGAATGGTATCCCGTCGGCCGCCTCGTCCTGTGGGCGGCCGTCATGGCAGGCACGATCACGCTGGCCGTACTCGTGGTCATCGGACAGGATTTCGACGAACTGCGCACCGGCCTGAAAGGCTACCTGTCGGAAACGATCAAGACGAACATGCCGCCGGGCGCGGACGGCAAACCTCTCGACGACAGCCAGCTCGAGACCATGACCGACATCATGGTTGCGGTTCTCCCGGCCGCATCGGCGGTTTCCTGGCTGACGGCGCTGGTTTTCAATCTCTGGCTTGCCGGACGCATCACGCTGGCAGCAGGCCAGCTTCGACGCCCCTGGCCCGATATATCGGCCATGGAGTATCCGTCGGGAACGGCGCTCATGCTGCTCGCATCGCTCCTGGCCACGGGGGCGAAGGGCACCGCGGGAGCGGTGGGCACGGCATTCCTCGGCGCCTTCTTTCTCGCCTACGTCTTGGCAGGTCTTGCCGTCATCCACTACGTCACGCGCGCAAAGCCCTGGCGGCCGTTCGGCTTGTGGCTGCTCTACATCGGCCTTCTCGTCGTCGCCGTGTGGATCGCCGTGATCATCGCGCTCGTTGGCCTTGCGGACCGGCCGCTGCGTCTGCGCGAACGTGCATTCCCATCGGGACCGCCGCCTCCACCGGCTCCGGTCTCCACCTGATCCCTTCGCATGCAATCAACCTGAAAACATCGAGCAATCGAGAAAGGACCTCAACCATGCAAGTCATTCTGCTCCAGCGCGTCGGCCGCATCGGCCAAATGGGCGACGTCGTCAACGTCAAGGACGGCTTCGCGCGCAACTTCCTCCTGCCGCAGAAAAAGGCGCTGCGCGCCACGAAGGAGAACCTGGCCAAGTTCGAAGGTCAGCGGGCGCAGCTCGAAGCCAACAATCTCGAACTGAAGAAGGAAGCCGAGGCAGTGGCCGCCAAGCTGGAAGGCCAGTCGTTCGTCGCGATCCGGTCTGCCGGCGACACCGGACAGCTCTACGGCTCCGTATCCACGCGCGACATCGCCGAGATCGTCACCGCCGGCGGCTTCACCGTCGACCGCAATCAGGTCGTCATCGAAAAGCCGATCAAGACGCTGGGCATCCACGCCTCCAAGATCCAGCTGCATCCGGAAGTCATCGTCGGCGTTTCGGTCAACGTCGCCCGCTCGCAGGAAGAAGCCGAGCGCCAGGCCCGCGGCGAGAACGTCACCGTCATCAAGGAAGAGAAGCTCGACATCGAGACCTTCTCGGAGGACATGTTCGAGGAAGGCGCCGCACCGAAGGAAGGCGAAGAAGCCTGAACTTTCAATCAGCGCCCGTGAACCAGGCCCGCGCTGCAACCGGCGCGGGCTTTTTCTTGCGGCGGGCCTGCCAGCCCCACGCGAAAACGCGGCCGCGAAGACCATAAACGAAAAGCGGGGCGGTCCAGAGGACCACCCCGCGTTCCGGCTCATGTCACCCGCAGCGTCTGGAGGAGAAGCGACGCTGGCTGACACTTGGAAATGCACCGCCAGCAGAAGCGCCGGCAGCGCATGGGCTCAGCGGGCGTTCTCGCCCTTCCGAGCCGGCTGACGCTGGAGGAGCGCCAGGACGAAGGCTTGCATTGTAAACTCCCGGTCCGTTTCCGGACCTCGCTATGATCGTTGTGTGCGGACGGAACAGACCAACTCAGCCGTCACGCGATGCAAGCACCCTACATGTCTTCCCTACACTGTAGAAGACTGCATATTGCATCGCAGCAATGCCACCGGCGCATAACTGGCGTGTGATCCACTCCACGGGAGCCACCGTCGTCCCAGCAACAACGAAAAAAAAGGGGCGCCGAAGCGCCCCTTTCTCGCATCACATGAACCACGCGGCCTATCGTGCAGTCACCGTCGCGTAGGCTAGGCGATCAATCACCCGCGTCGTCAGGAACGATGCGCCGGTCGAGCAGAAGAACTCGACAGACTGACCCTCGGCCGTATCGATCCGCGCAGTCCGTCCTGCGCCAACAAGAGTTGTAAATCGCGCCGGCGCGGAACCTTTTTCCCGTTCGGCGACGCTATCTCCCGATTCGCCCACGAGCAGGGTCAGCTCGCAACCCGACCGTCCGGGAACGAAGTACCCGACCGCATGCTTCGAACCGACGGGGAACGACAAGCCCGCCAGCGGCTTGACGACACGCGCGGACGAATTCGCCCCGGCATGAACTCCGGTAGCGTTGGCCGAAACGGCAACGGCAATGGCGGCTGCAACGAGGGACTTGGAAATCTTGAACATGGTCATCGTGGGCTCCATCGTGTTCGAGTTGCAAACACAAACAGCACCCGCAGCGGCCTCATTTGCTCATGATCGGTCTCAACTGCTGGCGAGCTGTTAGATAAGCCACTGATGGTTCGTACGAAAGTGCTACTTCCACATTCCAGCCCTGCAATTGCTGCAGCGCAAAACCGTCACAGCCCAAACGGGTAGGTTTGCCCTCAGGCACAACCGGTGTCGCGGCGCGGCATGCATTTTTAGCATGACCGGTGGTTCCGTGCGCCGGCCGGGAAGGCGCAACCTCTCAGTCGCGGCGATCCGGCAGGGGAAGCCGTGGGCCGCAAGCGCGACAAGCCCGGGCTCAACCGCTATATACCGGCCGACCCACTTCCACCCGGTACGGACATCGATGCAGGACGCAGCAGCAAAGCCCGCCATCACGCCTGAGATCGTGGCGGAGCATGGCCTGAAGCCCGACGAATATCAGCGGCTCTTGAGTATACTCGGACGCGAGCCCTCGCTGACGGAACTGGGCATCTTCTCGGTGATGTGGTCCGAGCACTGTTCGTACAAATCCTCGCGCGTCTGGCTGAAGACATTGCCGACGTCGGGTCCCAAGGTCATCCAGGGGCCTGGAGAGAACGCGGGCGTCGTCGACCTCGGCGACGGCCACTGCGCCGTCTTCAAGATGGAGAGCCACAACCACCCGTCCTACATCGAGCCATTCCAGGGTGCGGCCACCGGTGTCGGCGGCATCATGCGCGACGTGTTCACCATGGGCGCGCGCCCCGTCGCGAACCTCAACGCATTGCGCTTCGGCGATCCCTCGCACGCCAAGACACGCCATCTGGTCGACGGCGTTGTCGCCGGCATCGCGCACTACGGCAACTGCACGGGCGTGCCCACCGTTGGTGGCGAAACCAACTTCGACGCTGGCTATAACAACAACATTCTCGTCAATGCCATGTGCGTTGGCCTCGCTCAAGCCGACAAGATTTTCTATTCCGCCGCTAAGGGCGTCGGCCTGCCCGTCGTCTATGTCGGCTCGAAAACAGGCCGCGACGGCATCCACGGCGCCACGATGGCGTCAGCGGAATTCGACGACAAGAGCGACGAGAAACGGCCGACGGTGCAGGTGGGCGACCCGTTCACCGAAAAGCTCCTGATCGAAGCCTGCCTGGAACTCATGGCGACCGATATGATCATCGCCATTCAGGATATGGGTGCGGCCGGGCTCACCTCTTCGACATCCGAAATGGCGGACAAGGGCGGCGTCGGAATCGAACTCGTGCTTGATCATGTCCCCCAGCGCGAAACCGCCATGACCGCCTACGAGATGATGCTCTCCGAAAGCCAGGAGCGCATGCTCATGATCCTGAAGCCCGGCCGCGAAGCCGAGGCAGAGGCGATCTTCAGAAAGTGGGGGCTCGACTTCGCCGTGATCGGCCGGACCACCGATACCGGCCGCATGATCGTGACACACAAGGGAAAAGTCGAAGCCGACCTGCCGGTTCCCGTACTCGCCAATTCCGCGCCCATGTACGAACGCCCCTACTTCGAGCCGGTGCCGCCGGCGCCCGTTTTGCCGGAGTGGGTGGCGCCACCTAAGAGCCTCATGCAGGCGCTGACGGCGCTGATGGGTTCACCGGCACTCTGCTCCCGTCGCTGGATCTACCAGCAGTACGACCACATGGTCATGGGCGATACGGTCGGGCGGCCCGGTGGCGATGCCGGCGTCGTGCGCATCCACGGAACGAACAAGGCGATTGCCGCCACGTGCGATGTCACCCCCCGCTACGTCGCCGCCGATCCGGAAATGGGAACAAAGCAGGCCGTCGCCGAAACCTGGCGCAATCTGTGTGCCGTCGGTGCCGATCCGATCGCCATAACCGACAATATGAACTTCGCCAATCCCGAAAGGCCCGAGATCATGGGCCAGTTCGTCGCCAGCGTGCGCGGAATGGGCGAAGCCTGCCGCGTTCTCGATTATCCGGTCGTGTCGGGCAACGTGTCTCTCTACAACGAGACGAACGGCATCGGAATTCCGCCGACACCTGCCATCGGCGGCGTCGGACTCGTGCCGGATGTTTCGCATCTCGCCGATATCGCTCTGAAGCGCGATGGCGATCTGCTCATCGTCGTCGGACTGGAACGCGGCTGGCTCGGCCAGTCCCTCTATCAAGGCATGGCCGCCGGCAAAAACGAAGGCGCGCCGCCACCCGTGGATCTTGCCGATGAATTGAAAGCCGGCCGTCTGGTCCGCAGTCTCATTCGCGAAGCAAAAGTCTCTGCCGTTCACGATTGTTCCGATGGCGGCTTGCTCGTGGCCATCGCTGAGATGGCGCTCGCGGGAAACATGGGCGCCGATCTCTATCCTTATGAGGGCCGCCTGCCGGCGCACGCGGCGTGGTTCGGCGAAGACCAGGGCCGCTATGTGCTATCGGTCTCTCCCGACATGGCCGAGGAAGTGATCGAGCGTGCGCGGCTTCTGGCTCTTCCGGCCCGGGTCGTCGGCAAAGCAGGCGGCGACAGCATCATCATACGCGGCGACGAAGACCCCTACCCGCTCGATCAACTGCGCGCCATCAACGAGAAGTGGCTGCCCGAATACATGTCGGGCCACTGAGCCCGCGTCGCGCCGGCGAGCCGCCGCCCCGATCCGCCGTCTTTCAAGCAGACATGGGACAATCAATGGCGGCTCGCGGCAGCGCTACGGGGAGCAACCCAAGCTCAGGAAACCTTCAGGCCTTCTGATCGGCGTTGCGTTCTTTCTTGGCGATCTTGGCGAGACGCGCCGCCTCGTTCTTCGATTTGCGCTGCCGCGCCTGAATCTTGCGGCGGCGCGAATTTGACATCGTTGGCATCGTAACCTCTCTGATCGGATGAACGGCACAAAATAGCCGAGTTTTCTGAGCCCGTGTCCCAGAATCTGGCCTGCCAACGCGACAACGACCCACACGCCGCAGGCATGTTCAAGACGATGATGAAGTGTGAAAACTGCCGAGCTGGGAACGCTCGCCAACCGGCGCAGTTCCGGATCGCTGTGGAGGGGCCCCCTCCTGCCGGTTTTCGCAACGCACCAAACTGGGCTAGATGAGGCCGATGGGGAGCACGGCAACAGATACCATTCTGCTCGATGCCGAACCGGACGGCGGCCAGGACCGCAGTCTGCGAGCCGCCGACGATCGACGCTTCTTCCGTTTTCTCCTGTTCGCCGTGCTGCTGCACGCACTGCTGCTGGTTCGCGTCCACACGGGCGAACCTCGCCGGCTTGGTGCGCCCGGAGGCGCCGATGACGCGATCAGCGTGTCCCTCATCACCGAACAGGACCTGAAGGGCCGCGCCACAGTGGAGGACCGGGCCGCGGGATTGCCCGTGCCGTCCGCTCAGCCCACCGAGCGCCAACCCGAACCCACCCCTCCCCCGCGGGAAAAACCTGTCGAGCAACCCCAAGCCGCGCCCGAAGCCGCCGCACCGGCGCCCCCGCCTCCCGCGCCGGCCGAAGAAAAGCCCGCTGACGCTCCTGAGAAAGCGGCATCGCTCAAGCCCACGCTCCCCGACGAAACCACCGACCCGGCACCCCGGCAGGCCGATACGACAAAACCTGAGACAGCCGAAAGCAAAAAAGAACAGGAGAAGACGGCCAAACAATCCGAACTGATCGACGACACGGCAGAACTTCTCGACCTGACCAAGCCGACCGAAAAGCCGAAGAAGACCGAAACACCCGCCGAAGCGCAACCCAAACCCGCGCCGGAGGCCAAGCCGCAGAAGAAAACGCAAACCGCGAAACTCGACCTCACGCCCCCGGCTCTCTTCCAGGCCCCGGTCGGAGGCGGAGGTGCCGGCGTCCAGCGGCCCGCAGGTATCACGCGATCAGGCGAGAACGACGATTTCGCACGCGGTGTCATTCGCGCTTTGCAGATGACCATGCCTCAGTTGAGGAACACGTTCGGCCGGGTCACGGTCCGTATCGAACTCAACATGAACGGCAATCTCGTGCGAACCACCGTACTCAATCCGTCGAAGGTCGCGGGGCTCGATCAGAGCGTGGTCTTCGCCACCCAGCAGTCGAGCTTTCCGTTTCCGCCGCGCAACGCCGTGCCGGCCGATCTCGTGTTCTTCGTGACCTACATTTACCGCTGAACGGTCGCGGTTCGATCCGCGCCCGACACAAGCGCATCGCTGAATAAAAGAACTTCTTCAAGCGCGTGGCATTGCACCTCATGAACGCAGTTGCGCTCTTGCCGAGCCGGGGTCGCTGAACGTCTACACTGTGCCGGTTCGGCGGAAGATCAACCATCCCAGACACGCGAACGCCGCGCCGAGCGCCCAGCCGGCAAGCACATCCGAAGGCCAATGTACGCCGAGGTAGACCCGGCTCATGCCGACGAGCAGCGTGAGCAACACGGCTAGGGAGAGGACATACCGCTTGATGCGGCGATCTTCCTGCGACGCGGCGATCAGCACGCCGAGCGTGAGATAGATCACCGCTGAAAGCATCGCGTGGCCGCTCGGAAACGAGTGCGTGTAAACCTCCGCACCATGCGGCACGAGCTCGGGCCTCGGCCGGGCAAAGCCGAGCTTGGTCATATGGCTCAAGACCGTTCCGGCAGCACTCCACACCACGACCGCCGCCGCCTTGCGATGCTGCCCTGACAGGTAGAGAAAACCCGCGGCCGCCAGCACGATCAGCGTCAGAATTGCCGTCGAGCCCAGAGCCGTCAGGTCGCGAACCAGTTCCTCAAACCATATCGGGCCGACCGGATCGGCCAGGTCGGCCGGGTTGCGGAGTGCAAGAAGGATGCTCTCATCCGCTTCACGAAAGCCGCCGTTCAGAACACTACTGCCGATCGTGAGGAACGCCAGCACACCGGCGGCCACCGCGGCGACGGCGATCAACACCTCCGCCTCGACCGGCCATCGTTCGCTCCACTTCTTCGCGGCAGCGTCTTCACTGTTGGAGGATTGCGTCTTTGGTTCGTTCGGCATCGGCTTGTGACGGGTTGGCGGGAACAAGGACCTTAAGGGCTCCGGGCCGGATCTTGTACTGCAAAGGCATTTCAAACGTCTCGATCTCGCCGTCGTTGGCCAGTCGAACCCGCGACCGCCGTCCCGAAATGCCGATCTCGTGCGCTTCGAAATGATAGATATGCGGATCGGATTTGAACCGCCCGAGCATGGCGCGAACGACGGAACGCGCCATCGCCCACCCCGAAGGATGTTGCGACACATAGGCGGCCAACACGCCGTGATGCAGGCCGTCCTTGGCGAGCATCAGACTGGGTTTCTCGATATAGGGGTTGTTCGAAACCGCCATCGAGAGGACCCGCAAGCGCAATCGCGCGTGACCATGATCGACGTCGAGTTCCATCCGCCGCCGGCTTCTCAGAATCTCACGAAGCGCCGACAGGTAGCCTCTGAGCCTCTCTGCCGCCGGTCTGCCGCGCAAGGACTGACGGTACTGAGAGAAGATCGCCGGCAGTCCGAACACCGAGTTGCATAGAAATACGCGGCCATTGACCTCGCCCACATCGATCGCCTTGATTTCCGACCGGGCAAGAACGGCGGCGGCCTCCGGAAGCGTGAGCGGCACGTTGAGATCGCGCGCCAGCCGGTTCAAGGTTCCCAGAGGCAATATGCCGAGCGGCACGTCGGACCCGATGAGTTCCGCCGCGGCCGCCCGCACCGTCCCGTCACCGCCGCCGACCACGAGCGCCTGGCAGCCATCCGCGAGCACCTCGGCAATCGTCGCGCGCAAGTCACCGGGTGCGATGAGATGCAGCATCACGTCATGCCCGTTGGCACGGAACGCCCCGAGGATCTCCTCCCGAAGCGGACCGCTCTCCCAGTCGAGCACGGTTCCGGCGCGCCGGTTGACGATGACATGGATATTCATGGGTCGCTGAACGGGCCCCTGGCGCTTCGCTTCCTTGTGACTGACCAACAGCTGGGATGGTATTTCGCGATTGCAACCCCTTGAAACTTAGGCTTCGGGCATGCAATAGCGCGATCCAACCCAGGAGTAATTCAAATGCCCATGTCAGCTGCGGAAATCGAACGTCGTATCAAGGCCAAGCTGCCCGACGCGGACGTGCGCCTGACCGACCTCGCCGGCGATGACGATCATTGGGCCGCGCATGTGGTATCGGCTGCGTTCAAGGGGCTGCCGCGCGTTCGCCAGCACCAGCTCGTCTATGATGCCTTCGGCGGACAGATGGGCAACGTTCTGCACGCGCTCCAGCTGACGACCGCTGCCCCTCCGGACTGAAAAGACCGGGCCCTGCTGGGCCACCCGCCATTGACTTTCCGGCCCCCCCGCCCCCATCTACAACCGCTATTCGGCGCTCCCGGAGTTGCTCAAGAAGCCTACCGGTCCGCCAGGGAGAGAGAACATGAGCGAACAGGACGTCCACGCACGCATCAAGGAAACGATCGACGGCAACGACATCGTGCTGTTCATGAAGGGCAATGCGCGCTTTCCCCAGTGCGGGTTCTCAGCGACGGCCGCCAAGATCCTCCAGCATCTGGGTGTCCCCTTCAAGGATGTGAACGTCCTGGAAGATCAGGGCATCCGCGAAGGCATCAAGAGCTTTTCCAACTGGCCGACGATCCCTCAGCTCTACGTGAAGGGTGAGTTCATCGGCGGGTGCGATATCATGCGGGAAATGTTCGAAGCCGGCGAACTTCACGACCTCATCTGCCAGAAAGGCATCCCCCACCAGCATCACCACGGCTGACAAGGCCCGCTTTTCGCCACGACCGCGACCGATAGAAGAACCCCGGGACGTTCCACGACGGCCGGGGTTTTTCTTTTCGGGGCAGACGATGGCGGCAAACCTGCGCTTGGGCGGAAGGCGTTTCCTGTTGAGCTTCGCCATCATCGGCGCAGCCGTCTGCCTGTCACTGGGCATCTCCCTGCCGATCATCCGTCTGACCAAATACGTCTTCTGGTCGACCGAACACTCCCTGCTATCGACCGTGCAGGTCCTGATCCACGATGGCCAGATGTTCCTGGGCCTCACGGTGCTCATTTTCTCCATCGTGCTGCCCGTCCTGAAGCTGCTCTACCTGCTTCTCGTCTCGACCCTGCCCGCCGCCGAGATCGTTCGCCAGCATCACAGGCTGAAAGCCCTGGAGTGGCTCGGCAAATGGTCGATGCACGACGTTCTGGTGCTGTCGCTCACCATTTTCTTCATCAAGGCGCAGGGCCTCTATGACGCCGCAAGTCTCGCGGGGGTCTACTTCTTCACCGCCGCCGTCGTCCTGATGATCCTCTCCTATGCCTGGCTCAGAACCGAAGGACTGGCCGCCTCTCCCGCAGCCGAACCCGAGCCGCCCGCACCACGCTCGCCTCTGCGCAACTTCGTCCTGTCGTTTCTCATCATCGTCGCCACCGTCTCATTCGCGCTGGGCATCATTCTCCCATCGATACGGTTCACGACGGTCTACGTCTGGACCAACGAACACTCGATCGGCAGCATCATCTGGGCGCTATGGGAAAGCGATGAAGTGTTCCTGGGCGTCATCCTGTTCCTGTTCTCGATTCTTTTTCCATTCCTGAAGCTGCTCTATCTGCTCACGCTCGTTGCCTCGCCTGACATCCCGCCCGAATTCCGCAAACGTTCGATAGCGACGATGGAATGGCTTGGCCGTTACTCCATGACGGACGTCATGGTGCTCGCCCTCATGATCTTCTACGTGAATTCTTCAGGCTACACGGAAGCCCGCGTGCTGCCGGGCGTCTATTTCTTCGCCGCCAGCGCGCTCATCACCATGCTGGCTTACGGATGGGCGAATACGGGCCCGGAACGCAACGTTGTGCGCTTGAACGCGCGCGGCGACGCCCGCACCAAACCCGGACCTGAACCCAAGCCCATCGCCGGGGAACCTGTCGTGCTCTCCACCCACCCGGCCCGGCGCTGGCGCGGATGAACCTTCACGACACCCAGAACGCCGCGACAGCCAACAGCACGACGCCGATCGCGATCAGAACGATGCCCGCGATGCTCACGAAGCGGGCGATGAAAAAGCGCGAGCCGTGCTTGAGCGCCGTGCGCGTGTGTCCCAGGCGGGCGGCATCGGCGCGCATGTCGGCAAGCTGCTCGTCGACAACCCGGCCCAGTTCGTCGCGTGCGCCGGTCGCGCTGCGTGTCTTCGCCATGCGCCACGCCGCATCCACGGCGATTCCGGCGGCGTCGTAACGACCTGCCCAGCGCATCAATAGAAAACCGGCAAGCAGACAACCGCCGCCCGAAAGCCACCACCACATGTTGGTCATGCGCGGAACGCCCCTGCCGCCAATCAAAACAAAAACGGCCGGACAAGCGCCCGGCCGTTTTCCGATATCAGAGGCGGCTTCTTAGCGCGAGTAGAACTCGACCACGAGGTTCGGTTCCATCACCACCGGATAGGGAACATCGGCCAGCGCCGGGATGCGCGCGAGCTTGGCCGTCATCTTCGAGTGATCGGCATCGACATAATCGGGCACGTCGCGCTCCGAGCTCTTGATCGCTTCGAGCAGCAGCGGCAGCTGGCGGGAGGCTTCCTTGACCTCGACGACGTCGCCGACGCGCAGCCGGTACGACGGGATCGTCACGCGCCGGCCATTGACCGACACATGGCCATGGCTCACGAACTGACGTGCAGCGAACGGCGTCGGAACGAATTTCGCACGATAGATGAGCGCATCGAGGCGGCGCTCCAGAAGACCGATCAGCTGCTCCGACGTCGAACCCTTGAGGCGCGTGGCCTCCTTGAACAGACGCAGGAACTGCCGCTCGGAAATGTTACCGTAATAGCCGCGCAGCTTCTGCTTCGCCTTGAGCTGCTGGCCGAAGTCCGAAAGCTTGGACACGCGCCGTTCGCCGTGCTGCCCGGGACGGCTCTCGCGCTTGTTGAGCGGGCTCTTCGGCCGGCCCCAGATGTTTTCACCCAGGGAATAGCACTCCAGAGTTAGGTTGCAGCCACAGCGCGAAGCGCGCGGTGCCCGATTGGAGCGCCCCCTCCTCTGTCCGGTACGCCCATCAGGACGACTCCGGACCGACAGGTCCCCGGCGTGACGGCCGGTTACCGCGGGTGCGCAAAAGCAACGCGGGCCGAAGCGGCCCGCGAAGATTGGTTGTCCTACGTCCTGCCGGACGTTTCGTCAACCCGGATAAGGCCGCTCCACGGCCAAGTCCGGCTAGTTCGACTTCGGAACCGTGGTCGACCCTGTCGCCGCCGGCGCGGCAGCCTTCGGGGCTGGAGCCGCAGCGGCGGCTGCCGCCGGAGGTGCCGCCTTGGCGGCTGCCCCCCCCGCCGCAGGCGGCGTTGTGCCGGCTACGGGCGCCACATTGACCTTGAAGTTCGGGCCGGCCTGAACGTAGGCCATGATCGTGTCGCGCACCTTGCCGCGTTCTTCTTCGGTGCACGTTTTCTGCGAACCCTTGCCGTCGTCGACGACGACTTCCTTGTCACCCTCTTTCTCGACAACCCGGATGCGCCCGGTGAGCAGCATCACGGTCGTGAGGTGTAACTGGTTGATGTAGACGAGCTGCTGGTCCGACCAGGAGTTCTTGTCTTCCTCGCGCTTCATCAGCGAACGGTGGTTGATGACTTGATGATCGGGCAGACCGCAAATCTGCGCATGAGCTGAGAGACGGCCGACACGAATGACTTCCCGCGCCACATCGATCGGAACCATAACGTCCTGCGGCTTCTTCTTGTCGATGACGATGACGGTGCCGTCCTGCTTGGAGAACTGCTGCGGCGTCAGCGACCATGCATAATCCATGAACGTCCGGATCGACTTCTCGCTGAGCTCCTGCGCCGAAGCGGTGCCGGCCGCACCGGCCAGGGCCGCGACTGCCGTGCAAGCTCCGATCACCCCCGCCCAGACCGTCGTTCGCATGTGCATTTGCCCCTGTTTGTTCTGTGAGCCTTCGGGCCCGTTTGCTTTGGTCTGTTGCGTCAGGTATCGCCGTTTTAAAGCCGGGCCCCTCGGTTTGCCGCGCACCTCTGCGGGTCTCCGCCAGACCCGAAGCCGCGGCACCGCTCGGCCGGCGACCGGTGACGTTTTCCCGGGCATCGCTCGGCTGAAAACTTGGCCATAACAAGGCAGGCTTTGTGGATCACTTTCGGACCCCGGCCTTGCCTTTCACGAGAGTGGCAACAATGCCACGTAGTGTCTTCACCTCCTGCCCGGTCGGTTCGCAGCGCAGAAACATCGTGCGCAGGTTGTTGACCACCGACGGCCGCTTGTCCGGCGAGGAAAAGAAACCCTGCTTCTCCAGTTCGTTCTCCAGATGTTCGAAAAACCCGGCCAGTTCCTCTCGGGTGGCGGGTGTGTGGTCGCCAAGGTAAAGGCCCGGCCGCAGCGGCTGCTCGAACGTCGTGACCCGGCCGAGCGTGGCGGCCTGTGAATTGCGCATCCATTCGTAGCCCAGGATGAGCACCGCCTGAGCGAGATTGAGGGATGCGAACCGGCTGTTCACGGGAATCATCACGATGGCATCGGCCCGGGCGACTTCGTGCGTTTCCAGACCGTTTCTCTCGCGTCCGAAGACGACCCCGCAGCGCTGCCCGCCCGCAATGCGCCGCCGCATCTCGGCCACCGCTTCCTCCGGCGTCAGCACCGGCTTGCGCAGATCGCGCTGGCGAGCCGTCGTCGCGCAAACCCAGTTCAGATCGGCGAGCGCGGCGTCGAACGTGTCGTAGGCCGCCGCATCGTCGATGACATAATTCGCCCCCGACGCGGCGATCCGGGCCTTTTCGTTCGGCCACCCGTCGCGCGGATCGACGAGACGCAGGTCGTCGAGCCCGAAGTTGGCGCACGCGCGGGCCACCATGCCGATGTTGTCGGGCAGTTGCGGCTCGACGAGGATCACCGACGGTGTCGTGCCGGCCGGCGCAATGGCGCTGCCGCGAATGTGAGCCCGGCGGATCCCGTGCCTCAGCTTGCGCAGCACGCGGCGCGCCCAGAACCAGTAGTTTTCGCCCGACCACGTCTTTTCCAGTGCCGCCAACCCCGGCGTCG
>JALOTA010000041.1:0-24577 GCA_025458125.1 Hyphomicrobium sp. | reverse complement strand
CCCGGACAGGTCACCTGATCGGCTTCGCAGCGAAGTTCCGCGCAGTACGTGAGGACCGGCTCCAGCGTTTCCCGGTCGAGCCCCGGCAGCGCCAGCGCGCTCAGACCGGCATCCACGGTCTTCTCGTGGCAGGCATGCACGATGAGGCTGAGCGCCGATCCGGCGTAGCGCGGTTCGCCGTCACGAATTTCGACCTGCATCCTGCCCTCTCGGTCCATCTCTCGCCCCCGCCCCTGCCGACGGCCTATAGCGAACGCCGCGGCCAGCGCCAACGCCCGTCAAGCAGTCCCCCGGGAACCTCGGGGTGCGTCCCGGCGGCCCTTGGCTGGCGCCGCCGTGCATCTTATGGTGCACCGCATTAATCGCGCCCCACAGCAACTCACGCCACATCAACTCACAGGCCCGTTCGAATGTCGAAAATCAAGGTGACCGGCACCGTCGTGGAACTCGACGGCGATGAAATGACCCGCATCATCTGGCAGTACATCAAGGACAAGCTGATCCACCCCTACCTGGATGTGAACCTCGACTACTACGACCTGTCTGTTGAAAATCGCGACAAGACCTCCGACCAGGTGACGATCGATGCAGCCAACGCCATCAAGAAGCACGGGGTCGGCGTCAAGTGCGCCACCATCACGCCCGACGAAGCGCGCGTTGCGGAGTTCGGGCTGAAGGAAATGTGGAAGAGCCCGAACGGCACGATCCGCAACATCCTCGGCGGAGTCATCTTCCGCGAACCCATTATCTGCAAGAACGTTCCGCGCCTCGTCCCCGGCTGGACACAGCCGATCATTGTCGGCCGCCATGCCTTCGGCGACCAGTACAAAGCCACCGACTTCAAGTATCCCGGCAAGGGCACGCTGACCATCAAGTTCGTCGGTGACGACGGTCAGGTGATCGAGAAGGAAGTTTTCAAGGCCCCGGGCGCCGGCGTTGCCATGGCCATGTATAACCTGGACGAGAGCATCCGCGAATTCGCGCGCGCCTCGCTCAACTACGGCCTCAACCGCAACTACCCGGTTTATCTCTCCACCAAGAACACGATACTCAAAGCCTACGACGGCCGCTTCAAGGACATTTTCCAGGAGGTCTTCGACACCGAATTCGCCACCGAATTCAAGAAGCGCAAGCTGGTCTACGAGCACCGCCTGATCGACGACATGGTCGCCTCCGCCTTGAAGTGGTCCGGCGGCTACATCTGGGCGTGCAAGAACTACGATGGCGACGTGCAGTCCGACACGGTCGCCCAGGGCTTCGGTTCGCTCGGTCTGATGACCTCGGTGCTCATGACCCCCGACGGCAAGACGGTCGAAGCCGAAGCGGCTCACGGCACCGTCACCCGCCATTACCGCGAACACCAGAAGGGCAAGGACACCTCGACCAATTCCATCGCCTCCATCTTCGCCTGGACCCGCGGCCTCGCCCACCGGGCCAAACTGGACGGCAACGCGGACCTCAAGCGCTTCGCCGACACGCTGGAGAGGGTCTGCATCGACACGGTCGAGGCTGGCGATATGACCAAGGATCTGGCTCTCCTCGTCGGTCCCGACCAGAAATGGCTTTCCACCACGGGCTTCCTCGACAGGATTGACGAGAACCTGAAAAAGGCGATGGCCTGAGGCGCGGCTTGCAGTTGCACATCCATCAGTCTCGTGGGCGTTGATGATGAGCGCGGCGGCCGCGTGCCACATCCCGTCCAGACGTGCTAGCTGACGGGGCGTCAGATATAGGCTCCCCGTCATGCGTCCACGCTACGCCGCTTTGCTCATCGCTGCGCTTGCCGTCACGCCCGTGCGCGCGGCCGAACCGCAGCACGCCCACTACTTCACTCGGGTCTTCGCTCCCGACTTTGTCGCCTCCGCCGACGACTCCCTGCCGGGCGAGAAGCCGCGGCCGGTCAAGATCTACTTCAAGGTCAGCGATCTCGGTCCGTTGAAGGTCGCTACCGGAAAACTCGTCGTCGCCGATCCGTTCGTGAGCACCGATCAGCAACCGCTCGCTGTTGACATCCCGGTCGGCACCTTTCCTGTGCGGCTCGCGGTTCTGCAGGGCGCGATGGGACGTGGCCGCGTCGCCTTTGCCCGGGTCGACATCAGCGATCGCCCGGTCGTGCGCTGGGACGCGGCACGGCCCGTCGACATGCACCGCGACGCGGAAAACCCGGGTGGAGATTGGGGCGTCAGCGTCGACAGCGGCGTCGCGGCCTATTTCGACGCCAGCGCAGGCCGTGCCGCCACCGAGGCTGTGGCGAGTGACGAAACCTTCTTCGACAGCTGGCTGGAGACCGGCCAGAACGCCGGCATCCGCGAAAAGGCAGCTCCCGGTGCGTTCCGTTTGACCGTCGACATTGGCCCGGCCAATGTCGTGGCCTTTGACGCTGGCTGGGGCGAGGGCATCTATGCCGTCTACGCTGGCTTCGACGCAGACGGCCGATTGGCCGCGCTGCTGACTGACTTCGACATTCTCGACTGGTCCAAAGTCACTGAATAGCTCGCACCGGAGAACCTCAATTCGCGGCCTTGTCCTTCGACTTGGCTCTGAGGCCGTGGCTTTCCTTGCGCCCCGCCTTGCCGGCCGCTGATTGCAGAGCGGCACGGAATTCGTCCCGCTTTTCGTGGATCGATGCAATCACCGGCCCGGTCGGCACTCCCAGATCGACGAGCGCGGCCTCCGACAACTGCAGGCTTGCCTCGATCGTTTCCGGAACCGCGTCCGAAACGCCGATCTCATAGAGATAGCGGGCATGATCGGCATCCCGCGCACGCGCGATGATGGTGATACTCGGGCTGAGCCCCCGCACGGTCCGCACGATGTCGTCGGTCGCCTCCCAGTCGTGGATCGTTATGATCACGGCCTTCGCGCGCATCAAACCACAATGATGCAGGAAGTTGGTATTCAGCGCATCACCGAAGAAGACGGGCCGATTGTCCTTGCGGCCTTCCGAAACCAGATCCGGCCTCTTCTCCGTGATGATGTGCGCGACGCCGTGAACGTCGAGCATATCGGAGACGAGCGCTCCCACGCGCCCATAGCCGATGACAATCGCCGTAACGGAATCCTGCATGGCGGGCATGGCGGCAAGAGCGGGATCAGCCGGAGTCGCGACGGACACAGGGAACAGCTTCTGTGCGAGACGGTCCAGAAACGGAATCAGCGCCATCGACAGCGAGGTCAAGGCAAGCAGGTAGGCGGCGACGTCGGGTGTGATCACTTTGGTGGCGGCGGCAATGCCCAGAACGATAATGGCGAATTCACCACCCGGACCGATCAGCGCGGCCGTGCGGCCGGATACCGTCCGGCTGAAGCCGAACGCCGAGACGATCGCGGCGACGATCCCGCCTTTGACCACGAGCAGGACCACGAGGCCGAGGAGCACGGCACCCGGATTGTCTAGAACGACGCTGAGATCGAGACCCGCCCCGACGGTGAAGAAGAAGCAACCCAGCAGAAGTCCCTTCACCGGCTCGATGGTCGCCTCGATCGCCTTGCGGAACTCCGTTTCGGCCAGAAGGAGACCCGCGACGAACGCCCCGAGCGCCATCGATAACCCGGCAGCAGCCGTCACAATGCCCGACCCCGCCGCCACGAGAAGGACGGCGGCCACGAACAGATCCCCGCTCTCCGTGCCACCTACCAATCGGAACAGCGGCCGCAGAACGAGATACCCAACGACCACGATCAGGCCGACGGCGAGAAAAGCCTGCCCCAGCGCCTTGAGAATGGGCATCACAAGGCTTTCATCGCTCCCCGGAGCGAGCGCTGGCACGAGCATCAGGAGCGGGATAACGGCCAAGTCCTGCATGAGCAGGATCGAAAAACTCGAACGGCCGGTTCCAAGCGACAACCGGTTCTGTTGCGACAGCAGTTCGACCACGATCGCTGTCGACGAGAGCGCCAGCGACGATCCGATGATGAGCGCCGCCGCCGGCGGCTGCCCGAGCATGGCCGCGATGATTCCGAGCGCCGCAGCGCTCACGAAGACCTGCAGCGTGCCCATTCCGAACACCAGCCGCCGCATGATCCAAAGGCGCTGGGGGGCCAACTCTAATCCGATGATGAAAAGCAGAAACGCGACGCCGAGTTCACCGACGAGTGCGAGATTCTCAGGCTGGGAGATCGTGAACCATTCGGCAGCGGGAAAGAATCGCGTCAACCCGCCGACCATATGCGGCCCGAGCAACATGCCCATGAGCAGATAGCCGAGGACCGGACTGATCCGGAGGCGCTTCAGAAGCGGAATGGCCACGGCCGCAGTGGCCAGGATGATGATGCCGTCCTTGTAGGCTGCAATATCCTGGACCGATCCCGCCATTCACCTCGCCCCGCCACTGCACATCTTGCACGGCACTGTCAGACCTCTTCGGCCGGAGCGCAAGCGTTGAGGGGCTAATGCGCGGGGATAGATGCTGCGGCACTGCGCCGTCAGCGCGTGCCCGCTTCGATTTTATCCATACGCTCCGCCGCCTGACCCTTGAACGACGCGCACGCCTTTTCCCCGGCCAAGCACAGCACCGAGGTTTCCTTGGCCGCTGTCCTGCAAACCACAGCGGGATGCGCGGTGGTGTTGGGAAGGGTCACGACCCACAACGACCCATCGCGGCTATCGCGCTTCACAAACATCTTGTTGTCGCTGTAGAGCTTCTCCACGCCATCCTCGGCCATCCGAAGCATGATGCCGACCATCTCGGGATTCGAACCGCACATGACGGCGGGCGATTCTGCCCGACCTCCAATCGTTGCGAAGAGCAGCGCGGCGGATGACATTGCCACCCGTATGATTGCGTTTCTCAAAGCTGTTCTCCCGTTTTCGCTCTCGCGTGTGTTCAGATCGAACGGCATACGCGTTCGACGCTACCCGCCGATCATCGCCTCGATGGCCGCAAGCGCTTCACTGGCCTTCGAACCGTCGGGACCGCCGGCCTGTGCCATGTCCGGCCTGCCGCCGCCGCCTTTTCCGCCCGACTTTTCAGAGGCCGCGCGCACCAGATCGACGGCGTTGTAGCGCCCTGTCAGATCGGGCGTCACCGCCACGACGATCCCAAGCTTGCCGTCCGCCGAAGCATTCGCGATGGCAACGACGCCCGAACCGACCTTGGCCCGCCCCTCGTCCGCCATCGCCTTCAGATCTTTCATTTCGACGCCGGAAACCGACAACTTGAAGAAATTGGTGTCCCCGACCTTGGCGACGGCCGAGGCTGCGGAGCCGCCCGTCGCCCCGCCACCGCCGAGCGCGATCTGCTTCCTGGCCTCGGCGACCTGCTTTTCCAGGGCCCGGCGTTCCTCGACGAGTGCCTTGAGCCGCTCGACGATGTCTTCGGGCCGCGTCTTGAGGATGGCCGCGGCCTCGCGCAGCCGCTCATCGGCCTCGGCGAGATACGTCCGCGCTCCATCCGCGGTCAGCGCCTCGATACGCCGAACGCCTGCGGAACTGGCGCTTTCGCCGACGATTTTGACGAGGCCGATGTCGCCGGTGCGGCGCACATGGGTGCCGCCGCACAACTCCACCGACCAGGCCTTGTTGGCGCCGGGCTGCGGCTCGCCCATCGAAACGACCCGGACCACGTCGCCATATTTCTCGCCGAACAGCGCCATCGCGCCGGAGGCCTTGGCATCGTCGAGCGCCATCAGCCGCGTCTCGACCGGCGCGTTCTGGGAGACGAGCGCGTTGGCAAGCGCTTCCACCTGCTTCATTTCATCGTGCGAAACGGGCTTCTGGTGCACGAAGTCGAAGCGCAGCCGGTCCGGCGAAACGAGGGACCCCTTCTGTGCGACGTGCTCGCCCAGAACCTGCCTCAGCGCTTCATGCAGAAGATGCGTCGCGGAATGATTGGCTCGCGTTGCCGCGCGCCGGGCGTGATCGACCTCCAGCTCCACGGCATCGCCGGCCGCAAACGATCCGTTCTCGACACGGCCCAGGTGAACGAAGAGATCGCCGAGCTTTTTCTGCGTATCGATGACGCGGAAAAGGGCTCCCTTAGCGCCGCGCACGAGACCCTGGTCCCCAACCTGTCCGCCGCTCTCGCCGTAAAACGGCGTCTGATTGAGGATCAGCGCACCTTCCTCGCCCGACTTCAGAACCTTGGCCTCCTTGCCATCGCACACGATGGCCGAGACGACGCCTTCAGCCGTCTCCGTATCGTAGCCGAGGAACTCGGACGCTCCGGTCTTTTCCTTGATCTCGAACCAGACGGATTCGGTGGCAGCCTCGCCCGAGCCCTTCCACGCCCTACGCGCATCGTCCTTCTGTCTTTCCATGGCAGCATTGAAAGCCGCCGTGTCGACGCTGATCCCGCGCGGTTTCAGGGCGTCTTCCGTGAGATCGAGAGGAAAACCGTAGGTATCGTACAGCTTGAACGCCACGTCGCCCGCAAGCACGGCGCCGCCGGAAAGTCCTGCCGACGCTTCACCGAGCAGCTTCAGACCGTTTTCCAGTGTGCGGCGGAAGCGGGTCTCTTCGAGTTTCAACGTCTCGGTGATCAGCGCCTGTGCTCGCGACAACTCCGGATAGGCACCGCTCATTTCGCGCACCAGCGCCGGCACCAGCCGGTACATCAACGGGTCTCGCGCCCCTAAGAGGTGTGCGTGACGCATTGCCCGTCGCATGATCCGGCGCAGCACGTAGCCACGTCCCTCGTTGGAAGGCAGCACGCCGTCGGCCACGAGAAAACTGGTCGAACGCAGGTGATCGGCAATCACGCGATGCGAAAAGCGCGCTTCTCCTTCGGCCTTCACGCCTGTGGCGGCGACCGACGCGGAGATCAGCGCCTTGAAGAGATCGATGTCGTAATTGTCGTGCACGCCCTGCAGAACCGCCGCGATGCGCTCCAGGCCCATGCCCGTGTCGATCGAGGGCCGCGGAAGCGCCACGCGGTCGCCGGGCGCACGCTGCTCGTACTGCATGAACACGAGATTCCAGATTTCGATGAACCGGTCGCCATCCGCGTCCGCGGAACCGGGCGGCCCACCGGAAATCCCCTTCTTGCCGTCGGGATCGTGGTCGTAGAAAATTTCCGAGCAGGGCCCGCAGGGTCCCGTATCGCCCATGGCCCAGAAGTTGTCGGCCGTTGGAATGCGAACGATCTTGCTGTCGTGAAACCCGGTCAGTTTCTTCCAGATGCCGAACGCCTCGTCGTCATCATGATAGACCGTGACTATGAGACGGTTCTTGTCGAGCCCGTACTCCTTTGTGATCAGGTTCCACGCCAACTCAATGGCGCGTTCCTTGAAGTAGTCCCCGAACGAGAAGTTGCCGAGCATCTCGAAGAACGTGTGATGCCGCGCCGTGTAGCCCACGTTGTCGAGGTCATTGTGCTTGCCGCCCGCGCGCACGCACTTCTGAGACGAAGCCGCCGTCTTGTAATTGCGCGTCTCCTGCCCGGTGAAGACGTTCTTGAACTGCACCATGCCGGCATTCGTGAACATCAGCGTCGGATCGTTGCGCGGCACGAGCGGAGAAGACGGCACAACCTCGTGTCCATTGCGCTTGAAGTAGCCGAGAAAGCCCGCCCTGATGTCGTTGACGCTGGTGCCGCTCATATGTGCCTGAACTTTCCCGATATCGTGTTTCGCGCGGGGCGTGAGCAACGGTTCCTTGGACAACGCCCGGCCGGATCCGAAGCTTCTCAGTCCCGGCCGCCGCTCCGGACGGCCATTCGACGGATCCGGGCGGTTCTAGCCGCCGCCCGGCGTGCTTGTCCAGAAACCGCGCCGCCGCAAGCCGAACAGGCACCGAACCCGGACCAAACGCCGCCCCCGAAACGCAAACGGGGACCCAAAGGTCCCCGCCGGTCCGAACGGACAAATCTCAGCGCTTCCCCTTCGCCCCCTTCTTGGGCGTATCATCAACCTCCGGGAGAACGCCGTCCTCGTCGGGCACCTCGTCCTCCGCCTCGTCACCTTCCGGCTCCGCCAGCATCTTATCGACGATCAGACCCGCATTCGCGCGGATGGCGTTCTCGATGGCCGAGGCTATCTTCGGGTTGGCCTTGAGGAACTCCTTCGTGTTCTCCCGGCCCTGCCCGATCCGCTCACCATTGTAGGACATCCACGCCCCCGACTTCTCGATGATGTTGGCCTTCACGCCCAGATCGACGAGTTCGCCGGCCTTGGAGATTCCTTCGCCATACATGATGTCGAATTCAACCTGCTTGAAAGGCGGCGCGACCTTGTTTTTGACCACCTTCACGCGAGTCTGGTTGCCGACCGGCTCGTCCCTATCCTTGATCTGGCCGATGCGGCGAATGTCGAGCCGGACCGACGCGTAGAACTTGAGTGCGTTGCCGCCGGTCGTCGTTTCCGGATTACCAAACATGATGCCGATCTTCATGCGGATCTGGTTGATGAAGATCACCATGCAGCCCGACTTGGAAATCGACGCCGTGAGTTTGCGCAACGCCTGGCTCATGAGACGGGCCTGCAAGCCCGGCAGACTGTCGCCCATTTCGCCTTCGAGTTCGGCCTTGGGCGTCAGAGCGGCAACCGAGTCCACCACAAGCACGTCGACCGCGCCGGAGCGCACCAGCGTATCGGCGATCTCGAGAGCCTGCTCCCCGGTATCGGGTTGTGAAATGAGCAGGTCCTCAACCTTGACGCCAAGTTTGCGGGCATAAACCGGATCGAGAGCATGCTCCGCGTCCACGAACGCGCAGATACCGCCCTTCTTCTGGGCCTCGGCGATCACCTGGAGGGTGAGAGTTGTCTTGCCCGACGATTCCGGACCGTAGATCTCGATCACCCGGCCCTTCGGCAGGCCACCGATGCCCAGCGCGATATCGAGGCCGAGCGACCCCGTCGAAATTGCCTCCACGTCGATCGACTTATCGTTGGTGCCCAATCGCATGATCGAGCCCTTGCCGAAGTTCTTGTCGATCTGAGCCAGGGCTGCTGCGAGCGCCTGCTTCTTGTCCATCTTTGCCGTTCCCCCATCGATCACTTTCAAGTCGGGTCTGGTCGTCATCGGGCGCACCTTAGGGTCAAAGTTGCAGGGCTACAATTTACCAACTTTGTACTCTTTATGTTCTCATTCGTCAATCACGATTTGTTCTCATTGCGAGCGAGCAAATTCAGAGAGTTAGCTTGCGGAGCGCCGGCAATTGCCGAAGCCAGGCCGCACCTGGGCCGAACCTGGAGAGAGACAGACGCATGTCGGACCGCACCATGATCGACGTGGCAGGCAAGACCCTGCTCATTCCGCGCCTCGCCAAACGCGGGCTTCAGGTTCTCACGGCCATGGGCCTGACCGCACTTGTGACGCTGGCCATCATCGTGGCCAACAGCATGCTGACCGCGAAAGGCGGGTCTGCTTCCGGATTGTCGGCCTGGCTTGCCTTCATTCAGCGCCCGGAAGTCATCGGCACGATGTTGCTGACAGCCGTCGTGACCGTCGTCTATCTGCATTGGGACAAGCCGTCCTCGTCCGTTAGCCGCCGCTAGACGAGCCAGGACGAAAACCGAACAAAAAACGCCCGGGGCTCGCCCCGGGCGTATTCTTTTCAGCATCTCAAAGCCTCAGCGCGCCAGTTCCTGCTTCACCTTTTCCGCGAGTTGCGGCAGCGAGAACGGCTTCGGCAGGAAGGCGACGTCCTCGCTGCCGAGCGTTTCGCGGAACGCCTCGTTGGGATAGCCCGACACGAAGATCACCTTGATCGAGGGGTTCGTCTTGCGCAGTTCCCGGAACATGGTCGGACCGTCCATCTCCGGCATGACGACGTCGGTCACGACGATGTCGATCTGCCCGTCGTTGGCCGCGACCAGATCGAGTGCTTCCTGTCCATCCGACGCTTCCAGTACTTCATAGCCCTGCCGCGTCAGCGCCCGCACGGCGAACGAGCGCACGACATCCTCGTCCTCGACGAGCAAGACCCGGCCGTTGCCCGTCAGATCGGGCGCCTTCGCAGCCACATCCTTGACGGGAGTGACGGTCGCCAGCGCCTGCTGGGCCTGCTCTTCTTCCTCCGCATCGGGAATGAAGCGCGGCAGGAAAACTTCGAACGTCGTGCCTTTCCCGGGCGTGCTCTCAGCATAGATGAACCCGCCCGACTGCTTGACGATGCCGTAGACCGTCGACAGGCCGAGCCCTGTACCCTTTCCGACGCCCTTGGTCGTAAAGAACGGCTCGAAGATCTTCTCCAGAACCTCCGGCGGCATGCCCGTTCCGGTGTCGCAGACTTCGACGGCCACATACTCGCCGACCGGCATTCCTTCCCGTCCGAGCTTCTGGCTCTCGCGTTCCGTGACGTTGCGCGTCTTGATCGTCAGAACGCCGCCATCCGGCATCGCGTCGCGGGCATTGACAGTCAGATTGAGAACGACGCGCGCAAACTCCCCCTTGTCCACCTTGACGTACCAAAGGTCCCGGCTCGGCTGGATCTTCAGCGTGATCTTCTCGCCCAGCGACGTTCGCAGCATCGCCGTGTTTTCGTTGATGACCTCGTCGAGCAGGAGCGATTCCGCCTGCAGCGTCTGCCGTCTGGAGAACGAGAGCAGCTGCCGCACCATGCCGGCCGCCCGATAGGCGCTGCCCTGGATATTCTTGATGTCCTTGTAGGCGGGATCCGACATCGCATGCGTCTGCAGGAGCAGATCCGAATAGCCGATGATCGCCGTCAGTACGTTGTTGAAGTCGTGCGCGATGCCGCCGGCCAGCTTGCCGACCGCCTCCATTTTCGAGGACTGCGCATACTGGACTTCGAGCGCCTTCTGCTCCGTCGCATCGACGATATAGAGCATCGCCGCTTCGCGATCCGTCGCCTGCTCGACCATCGGGCTCATATAGACGCGCCGGACGGTCGTCGGTGTCAGCGCGGCTTCAAGCGGCTGCGCGCTCGCCTTTCCGGCCAGAACGCGGCGAAGATTTTCTTCGATGGCCGAACGGGCCTGCTTGTCGTCGGCGCGCGCCAGCACGTCGACCGCCCGCTTGCCGATTCCGCCGGAAGCGTCGAGCATCAGCCGCGAAAAGGCACCGTTCGAACTCGTGACGCGGCCGTCGGCCGAAACACTCGCGATGCCGAAGGGAGCCGATTGGAAGAAGCGGGCGAAACGGACGTCGCTCGCCGGCGCGTTGAAACCCAGGCCGTGATCGGATTCGCGATTGATGAAGGCAATCAGGCGGTGCCCGTCACGATGCGTGCGCGACAGCAGGCGCACGGGAAGCAGCCGGCCGTCCTCGCGCGTCGCATCGATGTCGAGCGAGATCATGTCCTCCTGGCCGGCGCGGCGCGCACCTTCTATGAGGTCGACGGTCTCCGCGCTGAGAATGTCGGTGAGGCGCAGGACGCGGTTGACAAGCGGTTGGTTGGGATAGCCGAGCCATCGCGACATGGTGCCGTTGATATGCCGGACCGTTCCGGTCTGATCGACGGTGAGCAATCCAATGGGCGAAGCGTCATAGTAGCCAAGCGTATCGATCAGGCCTTGGCGCGCCGCAGCCGTGCGCATCCTCTCCTCGGTCACGTCCTGGACGGTCCACAGAACGGTCGGTCCGGTTTCCCGAACCCGGCCGAGGTCGATCGGAACGACTTCGATGCGCAGGAATCGTTGAGGCAGCACACCGCCCGCCGAGAGACGAAATTCCTCGACGTGCCTGTCGCCACGATCCGCGGCGCGGTTGAGCCGGAAGAATGCCTCACGCACCGCGAGATCGGGACCAAAAGCCATGTCGAGCGCGGCCACTTCGCGCGACGCAAGCCGCCCGACGAGTTCTTCGAGTTTGCGATTGACGAAGATGACGGAGCCGTCGCGGCGCGCCACCATCAGGCCGGCATCGCTGCCTTCTGTGATGCCGCGCGCAATATCGTCGGACAATAGACGATCGCCGATGCGGACGTGTCCGGCCAGCAATCCGAACGTAAAAAAGACGCCGAGTATGGCGAACGATGCGAGCAGCGTCACGAACAGCGGCGTGCCTGCGGTGCTCGCGACGATGGCAACAGCCAATTCGACGGACGAAAGGGACGCACCGGTCGGCGCCGGTGCGCGAGGGATCACAACACCGCTGTCGCTCATGAATTCGAAGGCTATCTGATTCGGAGAGGAGGCGGCCTGGGATGACAGCATGAAACAACGGCCTCGTTACGCAGGTCACTGGATGCGGGTCCGATGCGGCCTCGTTACTCCTGTGGAGATCGGGCGCCGTGACACCGGAACGATGTCAACACTTCGATCATCAGGGTTAAATTGGCGTGAACTTCCCGCTATAGGTCGGCTTCAGACGTGCTTCATTTTGGGTGCAGGGAGATCGGAACAGGTACGCCGGATTTCGAAACGCTGAACACGGTCTCCAGAATGAGGCAGTGAATCAAACACCTGAGCTGCGCGGCTCCGATTTGGATTCAGCGCAGGACTGTGACGCTCGCAACAGCTTGATGGATTGCCAAGGAGACCGCGCACGATGTGGGACATTCTCACTTATCTTTTTTTGATCGTGCTGATCGCGGGTGCGCTGATCGCGGCCGCTCTCGTTGCGCGTGGCTATCTCGGCGGCATTCCTGCGCTCGCGGGCGTATTCGGGCCATCGCCGGATCGCCGATTGGATGTGGTGGAACACACAGCAGTGGATAACCGCCGTCGTCTGATCCTCGTCCGCCGCGACAACGTGGAACATCTCATCATGACGGGCGGCCCGGTCGACGTGGTCATCGAAACCGGCATTGCACCGCGCACTGCGACGCGTCCGGAGCTTGTGGATCAGCAAGCCGTCTTCTCCAGAGCCCCACGCGCAGTCGGAAGCGCCGCCGGCGAGAAATAACACAGCCCCCGCTTCCGGCCGGCTCCCTGAAAGGGAGTCGGAAGCGGGAATGAAAAAACCACCCGCTTCCGGCCGGCTCCCTGAAAGGGAGTCGGAGGCGGCAATGAAAAACCATCTTGCCCCGCCAGGGCCACAGTTCCGCCGTCACTGTGCGGCGCACCAACGGGAATTATCATCAACTGGACGGATCATGCATTTCACCAACCGAGCCCGATCCGCCATCTCGGCACCGGTATTTGCAGCCATGGCAGCCTGCGCCGTGGCAATGGCGGCCACGTTCGCTCATGTAAGCGAGGCGCGGGCGCAGGCCCTGCTCGAGGCCATCGGCGCCACGGCACAAGCTGTTCCCCAGCTCCCAGTGCCGAACGCGCCACAAACGCCATCGGAGCCGTCCGCGGAGCAGGACCCGGCCGGCCCTGCGGCCACCCCATCCGCGCAATCACCCACACCCGCTCCCGCAGCCACTGAACCACCCGCCGAGCCTGCACCGCCCGCGCCCCCCGCCGAGACCGCTGCGGATCAAGCGGCCATCGACGAGATCCGCCAACCCGCCGCCTACCTGCGCAGCGGTGTCGAAGCGCTTGAAAGCAGTGTCGCCGCGGCCCGCGAAAGCGAGGAAGAACTCGGGCGGCTTCGTGTCGAGATCGAAGCCCTCATCCAGGCGTCCAACCAGTTCCTCGAGAGCCTCCAGCCGCGTTACAAGGCGATCGCATCGCAGATCGAAAAGCTCGGTCCTGTGCCGCCGAAGGATCAGCCGCCAGAAGCGCCCGCGATCCAGGCTGAACGCCAGCGCCTGTCTCTGATGTCGGCCGAAATCGACGGAGCGATCAGGTCAACAGGCCTTGTTCAGTATCGAGCGCGCGAACTGCTGACGCGCGTCCAGGAATACCGGACCGGCATTTTCACGACCCAACTGTTCAGGCGGAACTCCTCGCCGCTGAGCCTCGAGACATGGTCCACCGTCGCGGCGGCACTTCCACCCGCAGCCACCGAACTCAAATGGACGTTCTGGCGGTGGCGCCGAACAGCTGAGGAAAACCTCCCCGCCATTATCGCCCTGTTGGGCGGCGCGGCACTGATCTACGTCGGTTTGGCGCGCATTCGCCGCCGCGTGTTCGCAAGCCGTCTCGATGCCCCGCAGGCCGCCGAACCCGATTTCTTCCAGCGCGCCGGCACGGCAGGATGGGTTGCAAGCCTCAACGTCCTGCCCGCGGCCTTGCCGTTGACGCTGATTGCCTTCGGCTTCGACAACCTCGGGCTCTGGTTCCTCGACAGCGACCGGATCGTTTTCACCGTTCTGCCGGCTGCCCTGGTGTTCATAGCGGTCCGCGCCTTGGCCAAGGCCGTCCTGCAGCCAAAGCGGCCGGACTGGCGGCTCGTCGATCTGGACGACGCTCCCGCCGCCTCCCTCACCAGCGCAATGACGTGGATCGGCGCCGTCTACGCCATCGATATGCTGTTGAAGGAAGCGATCCGCATCCTCGCGATGCCGTTGTCCGTCAGCGTGGCCGTGGCCACGATTTCGAGCGTAGCGTTGGCCGCACTTCTGTTCCAGATCGTCCGGACGCCTTTCACACCACGCCCTCCCAAGCCGCGCGATCCCGAACAACCGTCCGATGCGCTGACCGCCGCCCCGAAAAGCGCGATCCCTCCGGACGCACCCTTCGAGGATAGCTGGCTTGCGCCACGGCTTCTGAAAATCCCCCTGCTCGCGGTCGCGTTGTTCATTCTCGCCGCATCGCTGACCGGCTTTGTCGCGCTTGGACGTTTCGTCTCCGGTCAGGTGATCGTGACCGGCAGTGTCGTGGTGCTCGTCCTTCTTCTGCACCTCGCGATCCGCGCCCTGATCAATGCCGAGTCGAGCGAGGACCGCACGCTTGGGCGCGTGATGCACGAACGCCTTGGCCTCGACGATACCCAGTCGCGCACCGTCACCCGTCTCGCAGCGTTCGCCATGGATGGCCTTCTGGCCCTCGCCGCCCTTCCGTTCATTCTGGTGACGTGGGGCTTCGCGCTGCCCGATACGCTGGAATGGCTGAAGTCGCTCGTCTTCGGCTTCCAGGTCGGCCACGTCCGGATTTCTCTGGCCCAGATCCTCACGGCGGTCGCACTTTTCGCGGCTCTGCTGTTCGTCACCCGCACCTTTCAGAGGTGGATCGGCAGCGGTCTCCTCACGACCGCGCGGATCGATCCGGGCGTCGCCAACTCGATTCACAAAGCCATCGGTTACGCCGGCTTCGGTGTCGCCCTGCTCGTCGCACTTTCCTATGCCGGCCTCGACATCACCAACATCGCCATCGTAGCGGGCGCCCTCTCCGTCGGTATCGGCTTCGGCCTTCAGTCGATCATCAACAATTTCGTCTCGGGCCTCATCCTGCTCTTCGAGAGACCTCTCAAGGTCGGCGACCTGATCGTTGTCAACGGCCAGACGGGCCGGGTACGCAACATTTCCGTCCGCTCAACCGAGATCGAAACCGGCGATCGGGCCACGCTCATCGTGCCCAACTCGGAACTGATCACAAACTCGTTCCTCAACTGGACCCATCGCAATGCGCTGTCGAGCGTGAGCGTCCCTGTGAAAACCACTTACGCGGTCGATCCGGAGAAGGTGCGCCACGTTCTCGAAGCAGTCGCCGCCGAGTGCCCCGTTATTCTTCAGCAACCCAAGCCCAACGCGTCGTTCGATAGTTTTGGACCGAACGGATTTGAATTCTCATTGTCAGCCAGCGTCGCCGACTACAACAAGCGCGGCGCTGCCATGTCCGACCTGCGCCATCGCATTGTAAGGGCATTCCGCGAAAACGGAATCGAGATGCCCTACGCCCAGCACGACATTCATCTTCGCGATCTGGACTTCGTAAAAACTCTGGTTCAGCGCGTGCAGGAGGCTCGGGCGCCTGACACGTCACAGCCGCCACCGGTCGCCGAAGCGGATCAGCCACCTACGGTGACCGAAGCAGAATTCCGGTCGCGCCGCCGCTCGTGAGGCCAACCTACCGTACCGGCATCAGGTCGTCGTTATCGCCGAACTGATCGGACTGGAACGCGCCGGGATCAAACGCGCTCACCGAAACGTCCGCGACCTGAACCTGCCCGGCCATGGGCAGCACTTGCCCGCCCGGGTTGAAGGCACCGGGCGTAGAAGCTGAGTTGCAGGACGCACACTCGGCACCGGCACTCTCCGCACCGGCCCCGGCAAGGCCCTGAACCAGCATCGCGAACAGCGCCCACGCCAATGCGGCCCGGCCCCAGTGCCTGCCGCTGCATCTCAACATGGAAAAAAAAGACAACATGAAAAGCACTCCGTGATAGGCCGCGCGAGCGGCTTCTTGGGAGTGTGTACGGAAAATATTGAGCGGCCCTTAACGCGCGAGCGAAATTGGAACAGGCAGAAACATCGTGCCCTGATCAATCTTCGCGATAGACCCGTTCCCGCCGTTCGTGGCGTTCCTGCGCCTCAAGCGAGAGGGTTGCGATCGGACGGGCGTCCAGCCGCTTCAACCCGATGGGTTCCCCGGTCTCTTCGCAGTAACCGTAGGTGCCGTCTTCGATCCGGGCCAGCGCGGCATCGATCTTCGAAACCAGCTTGCGCTGCCGATCCCGCGCCCGCAGTTCGAGGGCTCGGTCTGTCTCCGAAGTCGCCCGATCGGCCAGATCGGCGTGCTGAACGCTGTCCTCGTGAAGTCCTTCCAGCGTTTCCTTCGTCTGCCGGATGATCTCCTCTTTCCAGTTGAGGAGCTTCTGGCGGAAGTACATCCGCTGGTGCTCGTTCATGAACGGCTCGTCTTCCGACGGGCGATAGTCCGCAGACAAGACGATGGCCGACACCTTGGCCCGATCGACGAGCTTCTTGTCCGACTGTTTCTGGGCGGCCTTGGTCTGAGCCCGAGCCTTCTGCGGCGCGGCTGGCACGGCCTTGGCGGCCTTCGCCACCGGCTTCACCTGCGCAGCTTTCGCAGTCCCGCCCTTGGCCGTGGCGGGGACCTTGGCGGCCGGTTTGGCTCGCGACGCCGGCCGGGAGGCCGGCACGGACGAGCTGCGCGCCTTGTGCGACGCGCTCGCCTTCGGCCGCGCAGCTGCCGGCTTTGCTTTGCCAGTCGTTGGCTTGTTATCGCGTTTGCCCATGTGCTGACTCCGGTGGAGGCATGCTCGTGCACTGCGAAGGCCGGCTTCCGGGACGACTCGTGCCTGCGGGGCCGGACGGTCGCGAACCTATTGTCGCGGGTGGGGGGCGGTGTCAAGGCAAGCCGCACTTCGCCGCCCGATCTTTTTATTTTTCCAGTGAATCCCGACGCTTGTGGCTCTGGGCAAACCGCCTGCCACGGCCTCGCCGCCCCGGGTGCCGTGCCGGGTTGGAAGCCACCTTGAGTTGTGCCAAAGGGCGATCCCGGCCCGCCACGGAACCGTCCTGTCCACGGGTGGCGTTCGGTCCCCTTTCCCCCCGCCTTACCGCGCCGTACCGTCCTCGCGCCAGCCGAGGATGAGCGAGACATGAAATTCGAAGGCACGAAAAACTACGTCGCCACGCCCGACCTCAAGGTCGCCGTCAATGCCGCGATCACGCTCGAACGTCCGCTTTTGATCAAGGGGGAGCCCGGAACAGGCAAGAGCGTGCTGGCCCTGGAGGTCGCACGGGCGCTGGGCGCGCCGATCATCGAGTGGCACATCAAGTCGACCACCAAGGCCCAGCAGGGACTCTACGAATACGATGCCGTTTCGCGATTGCGGGACAGCCAACTCGGCGATGAACGGGTCAGGGATATCCGCAACTACATCAAGCGCGGCAAGCTGTGGGAGGCGTTCGCGATGGAGCGCCGCCCGATCCTGCTCATCGACGAGATCGACAAGGCCGATATCGAGTTTCCCAATGACCTGCTTCAGGAACTCGATCGCATGGAGTTCTTCGTCTACGAGACCGGCGAAACGATCAAGGCACGGCAGCGGCCGATCGTCATCATCACGTCGAATAACGAAAAGGAACTCCCCGACGCCTTCCTGCGCCGCTGCTTCTTCCACTTCATCAAGTTTCCCGATCCGGAAACCATGCAGAAGATCGTCGACGTTCATTTCCCCGACCTCAAGGGCCGTCTCGTCTCCGAGGCGCTCCGGATCTTCTATGACATGCGCGACGTTCCCGGGCTCAAGAAGAAGCCTTCGACTTCGGAACTGATAGACTGGCTGAAGCTCCTGCTCGCCGAAGACATCGACTTCGCGATGCTGAAGGAGACCGACAGCCGCAAGCTGATCCCGCCGTTGGCGGGCGCACTCCTGAAAAACGAACAGGACGTGCATCTCTTCGAACGCATCGCCTTCATGCATCGCCGCAAGGGCGAATAGGAGCCGCCATGACCGACAACGTCCTGACCGGCGGCTGCCAATGCGGTGCGATCCGATTTCGCGTCGAGGGCGATCTGAAAGACGCCTCCGTCTGTCACTGCCGCATGTGTCAGAAAGCGTTTGGCGGATTCTACGCCCCCCTGGTCAACACCAAGGGCACCGCGCTCGTCTGGACCCGCGGCCGGCCGAAGCATTTCGCGTCTTCAAACTTCGTCAATCGCGGTTTCTGCGAAAACTGCGGCACACCCCTGACGTATGAAGCGCCCGACGGCGTGGCCCTCGCGATCGCCGCATTCGACCACCCGGAAACAATCGCCCCCACCGTCCAGTTCGGCATCGAAGGCAAGCTTTCCTACGTCGACGGCATCCCGGCCCTGCCTGCCCGCCAGACGATCGACGACATCATCGCCGCGCCGTTCCTCGACAAACTCGTCTGCTTTCAGCACCCCGACCACGACACCGACACCTGGCCGCTCAAGTGAGTATCCGCGACAGGACATTGCGGTCGGCTGACGATCTCGTCTCTGCCGGCTTTGCATCTCCCCGGTCCAAAGCCGCAATCGAAGACGTCGCGGCTCGCTATGCGATCGCCATAACGCCGGCGATGTCGGCGCTGATCGACGCATCCGGCACGGACGACCCAATCGGCCGGCAATTCCTTCCCGATGTTGCGGAGCTGACAAGCCTCGCCTCCGAACACGCCGACCCAATCGGCGACGGACTGAAAAGCCCCATTCCGGGGCTCGTGCACCGCTACCCGGACCGTGTGCTTCTCAAGATCGTCGGAGTCTGCCCGGTCTACTGCCGATTCTGTTTCCGGCGCGAAATGATCGGCCCCGATGCGGGACGGAATCTCAGCGAACCCGAAATCGAGGCCGCGCTCGGCTACATCCGCAGGTCCCCCCAGGTCTGGGAAGTGATCCTGACCGGCGGCGATCCGTTCGTCCTTTCGCAACGGCGCATTCGCACCTTGATGCACGCACTGGATGCCATTTCCCATGTGAAGGTCGTCCGCTGGCACACGCGCGTGCCCGTCGTCGATCCCGAGCGCATCACGGACGATTTCGTGGAAGCTCTGCGGGAAACACGGAAGACCGTGATCGTGGGGCTTCACTCCAATCACCCCCGCGAACTCACCCCGTCCGCCCGGTCGGCACTCGCGCGCATTGCCGGTGCGGGCGTGCCCCTCGTCAGTCAGACGGTGCTGCTTCGCGGCATCAACGACGATCCCGGCACTCTGGAATCTCTGATGCGCGGATTCGTCGAGAACCGCGTCCTGCCGTACTACATCCATCACGGCGACCTGGCGAACGGAACGGCCCACTTTCGCGTCCCGATTGCGCGCGGAATAGAGTTGGTGCACGAACTACATCGTCGGCTTTCAGGCATTGCCAGGCCCGACTACGTGCTCGACCTGCCCGGCGCCGCCGGGAAAATCTCCCTCCTGTCGCGGAATGTCAGCCACGGCCCCGAAGGTTGGGAAATTCGCGATCCAGACGGCCGCACCCATCTCTATCGCGATGTCCTCGCCTAAACGTCTTCCGTTGCCATTGCGAAATTCAATGGCTGGATCAGACGCATCGAGCAGCCCGCACTCATTGCCCGATCGGCTGATCGGTGTCAGGATGCCGCAGATCCTGTCCGGGGGCAGGAGCCGGTCTCGCCTCGATGCGGGACGGGTGCTGGGCGTGTCCCAGATAATTGGGCGTGACCCAGAAAAAAGAGAATCTGGAGAGGAATCGCGATGAACGAGCAGTTGAAGTCCGAGGTGTTCCACGGGGCCTGTCCGCACGACTGCCCCGACACATGCTCGATGGTCTACGAAGTCCGTGATGGCAAACTCGTCGATGTCCGCGGCAACAAGGACCACCCGATGACGCGCGGCGGCCTGTGCGTCAAGCTCAAGGACTTCCACGAGCATCACGCCAACCCCGACCGCCTGCTCTACCCGCTCCGCCGCAAGGGCCCCAAAGGCTCCGGCCAATGGGAACGCATCACCTGGGAAGAGGCGATTTCAGAAATCGGCAGCCGCTGGCGCGCGATCATCGCCGAGCATGGCAGCCAGGCCATCATGCCCTACAGCTATCTGGGCAACATGGGTCTCGTGCAGGGGATCAACTCCGGCGACCCGTTCTTCAATCGCCTCGGCACGACCGTCAACGAAAAGACGTTCTGCGCATCGGGGTCTTCGACCGCATGGCTGCTCACCGTAGGACCCACCGGCGGCGTCGATCCCGAAAGCTTCGTCCATGCCAAGTTCATCGTCATCTGGGCGTGCAACTCGATCTCCACCAATCTCCACCACTGGCCCTTCGTTCTCGAAGCGCAAAAGCGCGGCGCCAAGGTCGTCGTCATCGACTCCTACCGCTCGCGAACGGCCAAGGCCGGTGATTGGCACATCTGCCCGCGGCCCGGCACCGACGGCGCTCTCGCCATGGGCTTCATCAACTCCATCATCGAACAGGGCCTCGTCGACCAGGACTGGGTTGACCAGAACACTTACGGCTATCCGGAGCTCAAACAGCGCTCGGCCGATTTCTCACCCGAGTATGTCGAGAAGGTCACCGGCGTGAAGGCCGACGACATCCGCAAGTTCGCCCGCGAGTTTGCAACCGCCCAGCCGTCGGTCATCCGTCTCGGCGTGGCACTGGAACGTCACGCAGGTGGCGGACAGGCGATCCGCGCCGTTTGCGCGCTCCCCGCCCTGGTCGGCTCTTGGAAGCATGTCGGCGGCGGCCTCCTGCAGATGCCCTTGTGGGACTTTCCCGTCGACTGGGCGAAGGTCTCGCGCGGCGACTGGATCAAGCCCGGCACGCGCGCCATCAACAATCTCCGCCTCGGCGCCGCGCTCACCGGCGAGATGAAGCTCGACACGCCGTTGAAGTCGCTGTTCGTGTTCTGCACCAATCCGGTTTCGCAGGCGCCCGAGACGAACAAGATCGTCAAGGGCCTGAAGCGCGAGGACCTGTTCACGGTGGTCGCCGAACACTTCATGACCGATACGGCCAAGTATGCCGACATCGTGCTGCCGAGCGCCATGGCCGGCGAAGCCGAAGACATGATGTGGTCGTGGGGCCATTTCTACTTCACGTACAATCAGAAGGCCGTCGAACCGCCCGGCGAATGCAAGCCGACGAGCGACATGTGGCGTCTGTTGGCAAAGGAGATGGGCTTCGACGATCCCGTCTTCAAAATGACCGACAGCGAACTCGCCGCCTATTACATCAACTGGGACGATCCCAAGATGGGCGGCATCGACATGGAGTACTTCAAGAAACACGGCTACTACAAAATCGACGTGGGCTCGGCCGACACCCGCACGCCCCACAAGGATGGCAAGTTCCCGACGCCGTCTGGCA
This sequence comes from Hyphomicrobium sp., assembly GCA_025458125.1. GTDB lineage: Bacteria > Pseudomonadota > Alphaproteobacteria > Rhizobiales > Hyphomicrobiaceae > JAGVSR01. The sequence goes on along the minus strand of JALOTA010000041.1, from coordinate 3,133 downwards.
AGGTCGAGTTCCTGCTGCACGATGCCAAGAACTTCGTCGCGGGTCCTTTCCGCGCCATGTACGACGGCGACCAGGACGGCTCGCCCGTCGATCCGCTTCCCGGTTACATCCCGAACCGCGAAGCACCGGAGACGAACCCGGACCGGGCCAAGCTTTATTCGCTCAACATCATCTCGCCCAAGAGCCACGGCTTCCTGAACTCGTGCTACGCCAACGAGCCGCACAAGATCAAAGGCCAGGGCGAACAGTTCGTGCTGATCTCGCCGGCGGATGCGGAAAAGCGCAACATCAAGGAGGGCGATCCCGTCCGCGTCTACAACGATCGCGGCGACTTCACCGGCGTTGCCAAGATCACAGACGACGTGAACCCCGGCATCGTTGTCGCCACGCTCGGCTACTGGCGCTCGCTCAACCGCACGGACGGCTCGGTCAACTCGATCTCATCCGACGCCCATTGTGGTCTGGGCCGCGCGCCGACCTTTTCCGACAACCTCGTCGAGGTCAGCCGCGTCAACCAGCCCGCCATGGCCGCCGCGGAATAACCGCCCCGCACTTGCCCCACCTCCCCGCGCGGGAGGTGGGAGCCGGGCGCCGCGCCCTTCACGCACGCAGCCGCGCATGCGTCGCATAGTCCAGAACGACATCGGCGGCGAGCGCGCTCGGCTGTTTGCCGCCGGTTGCGATCCGTTCCGGCACGCGCCGTAGAAGATCGATCTGCCGCCGCCGCTCCGCGCTGTCCGAAAGCAACGGCGCGACCGCGCCCGCCAGAGTGCCGGCCGTCACCTGCTCCTGCACGAACTCCGGATAGATGATCTCGTCGGCGACAAGGTTGGCCAGAACGATGGATTTGACCTTGAGGAGGAACCGCAGCCGCGATGCGACGGCATCCACCTTGTAGGCGACGACCGCCGGCGTTCCGGCGAGACCGAGTTCCAGCGTGACGGTACCGGATGCGGCCAGCGCGGCATCGGCCAGCCGGAATGCCGCGAACTTGTCGGCGTCGCCTTCGACGAACCGGACCGGCACGCGCCACGACCCCAGCGCCTGCTCAACGAGCGGCCGGACCGTCGCGACCACGGGCAACAGAACCTCCAGGCCCTCAGGGCATGCATTCTCCAGCCGCTCGACCGTTTCGCCGAACGGCTTCATCAGCCGCGATACCTCCGAAACGCGGCTGCCGGGAAGCACCACCAGCACGCGCTTCTTGCGGTCGAGCCCGAGCCGCGCCCGCAGCCCTTCCCCGTCCTGCGACCGGATCCAGTCGAGCCGCTCGCTCAGCGAATGCCCGACATAGGTACACTTCGGCCCGCCAAGCCTCGCATGGGCCTCCGGTTCGAACGGCAGCAGCGCGAGGACGTGATCGACGTAGCCTCGCATGCGCTTGGCGCGCCCCGGCCGCCACGCCCAGACGCTCGGACTGACGTAATCGATGATCGGAACGTCGGGTAGCCGCTTGTGGATGCGCCGTGCAATTGGATGCGTGAACTCCGGGCTGTCGATGATGACGACCGCATCCGGACCGACCGCCACCGCGTCGCGCACCGTCTCGTCGATCCGCCCGACGAGCTTCGGCAACCGCGTGACGATGTTGATCGGCCCCATCACCGCGACGTCTGACAGCGGAAACAACGGAGCCAGTCCTTCCCGCTCCATCTCCTCGCCGCCGACGCCATCGAAGACCACCCCGTGCCCCAGTCGCGCCTTGATCTCCGCCATCAGCTTGCCGCCGAGCGCATCGCCGGAGTGCTCTCCGGCAACGATGTAGATCCGAAGCGGCCGCACGGTCTCAGCCATCAGCCCCCCGGTCTGCGCAGGTCGAGACGCAGTCCCGCCGCGCGGATCGCAGCCTGCACCGCTCCGGACGGCCCCGCGTCATCGGCCGCCACAATGCTCTCGTAGCCAGCCGCCGCTGCCGCTTGAACAGACCCGGCGTCGAGGTCTCCGCACGACGCAACGGCGAGCGCCCCGCGTCTCTTGCCGTCGCGCCCCCATTGCCTGAGCCCCGCCGCCCGCCCGATCAGCGCGGCCAGACCTTCCCCCGTCTCGAGAGCCAGAACGTGCCGCCGGACGACCACCGCGCCACGGCTGTCCAACACCGGCCGCAACTGCGCGAGCACGGCGAGCCCGATGGCGCCGTCGTCGGCAAGCGTTGTTTTCTCGATGCGGTCCGATGCACTCCTCAGGCCCTCGATGAAGACCGATTGCCGGTCCGCGGCGTCGATCATGTCCTGGCGCGCCGCCGCCAGCGTCGCCCCGGCCTGAACCACGATGCCGTCGAGCCCGGCGGCCGCGACGCTGGCAATCGTGTGCGGCCCGATCGCGGGCATATCGACCCTGAGTTCCTGCCCGGGCTTCGGCCACTTGACGAGCAGCCCGCCGCGCTGCCCGCCACGCGCGCCGGCCACACGCATCAGCATGGCATCCGTGCCCTCCGCGCCTTCGATTGCAAGCACAGCGCCGTTCGCGACGGCAACCGCCTGTCCGATGTCGAACGGCGCCAGACGGCCGACGATCTCCCGTCCGGTCTCGAAATCCCGTTGCGCAGACCCCGCCATCGCCGTCCGTCCGTAAGCCCCCTCGCCGATCACGAGCACAGGCGCCACGTCGCCGGGTCCGCGCACGCGAAAGCCGTGCTCCTCGAAAAAGCCGACCACGCGCCTGAGCACGCTGTCATCGCCGCCCGCCGCGATGATCTTGAAGATGCGTGGCAGGTTCCACCAGAATCCGAAATCCGTGCGAATGGCCTTGAGGTCGGGGCGCGTCACACGGCCGACGATGACGAGGTCCGTGACCCCTTTGCGCTTGAAGGTGCGGATCAGCTGGCCGATACGCCCCCAGTTCACGGGCGTGAAATCGTGGCCGGCGAAGTCTTTCGGATCCGCCTCGCCTTCCAGACCTACGATAACGGGGTTCTGCCCCTCGGCCCACAGCACGTCCGCGATCTCGCGCGGCAGCGTCCCGCCGCCCGCGAGAATGCCGACGACGGTCTGTCCCCCGCGTTCCATGCCGGACGGCCTCTGTTGTCAGGCCTCTACCATCAAGCCTCGGCGGACCCTTGCGGCGTACACAACGACCGCTTGCCGCCCTTGCGAATGAATTCCACGATCTCCACGACGATCGGATGATCCTTGAA
>JALOTA010000179.1 GCA_025458125.1 Hyphomicrobium sp. | reverse complement strand
GTAGAACAGCGGGCCGGACGCATCCTTGCTGCCGCCGGTCTTGACCTTGCCGCCCTTCTTGACCGCGTCCGCCATCAGGCTCTCGACCTTGGCGACGGCATCGGAATTGATCAGCGGCCCGACGTTGACGCCGCTTCCCGTGCCCGGCCCCACGACCAGCTTGTCGGCGGCTTTCGCCAGGGCGTCTGCGAAGCGGTCATAGATTCCCGACTGAACCAGCATCCGGTTGGCGCAAACGCAGGTCTGGCCAGCATTGCGATACTTCGATGCCATGGCGCCTGCCACCGCCTGCTCCAGGTCGGCGTCATCGAAAATGACGAGTGGTGCGTTGCCGCCGAGTTCGAGCGTCAGTTTCTTCACCGTGTCGGCGCACTGGCGATAGAGGATCTTGCCCACCTCCGTCGAACCGGTGAAGGTCAGCTTGCGCACGCGCGGATCGGCGCAGAGAACCTCGCCCACGCCGCGGGCGTCATGCGTCGTCAGAACATTGAACACGCCGGCCGGAACGCCGGCCTTCTCGGCAAGCCGCGCCAGCGCCAGCGCGCACAGCGGCGTATCCTCCGCCGGCTTGACGACGATGGTGCAACCCGCGGCGAGCGCCGGCGCCACCTTGCGCGTGATCATGGCGATCGGGAAATTCCACGGCGTTATTGCCGCCACCACGCCGATCGGCTGCTTGATCGTGACATAGCGCTTGTTCGCCGCCGTGGTCGGGATCGTCCGGCCGTACGCCCGCTTTCCTTCCTCCGCGAACCATTCGACGAACGACGCGCCATAAGCGACCTCGCCGCGCGATTCCGCCAGCGGCTTACCCTGTTCGGCCGTCATCAACTGCGCCAACGTCTCGGTCTCGTCGATGATCAAATCATACCAGCGCTTCAGCACGCCCGCGCGTTCCTTCGCCGTCCTGGCGGCCCATGCGGGCAACGCGGCGCTGGCCGCATCGATGCTGGCGATTTCCTGCCCGGTCGCCGGATTGGTCACCGCGAACCGGGCCTTGGACGTCACCCACTCGCCGCCGATATAGGCGGACGTGGGAACATCGTCGGGGGTCATGTCCATGAAGCGGCTCTCCGTCAACGCAAAGTAATCGAGATGGCCTTCAGGTCGGCGTACTTGTGCAGCGCGTGCATTGAACGATCGCGGCCGAAGCCCGACTGCTTGAAGCCGCCGAACGGCATCGTGATGTCGCAGGCATCCCAGCCGTTGACCCACACCAGACCGGCTCTGAGTTCGCGCGCCATGCGGTGCGCGCGCGTCACGTCGCGGGTCCAAAGGCCGGCGGCAAGCCCGTAGATCGTGCCGTTGGCGATCTTCAACGCTTCGTCGGCCGTCTTGAAACGCGTCACCGCGAGCACGGGTCCGAAAACTTCTTCCTTGGCCAGCGTATGCGCGGGCTCGACCGCATCGAAGACCGTGGGCTCGACGTAGTAGCCACCCGTTTCCTCACGCACTCTCTTGCCGCCCAGTCGCAGGGTGTTGCCTTCGGAGGTCGCGGTGCCGATGTAGCCGAGCGCCGTCTTCATCTGCTCTTCGCTCACCATCGCGCCAAACGTGGTCGATGGGCTCAGCGGATCGCCGGGAACGATCTTCTTGGCAACCTGCAGAAGTTTCTCCACGAACTGATCCGCGATCGCGTCTTCGACGAGCAGCCGCGACGCTGCCGTGCAGACCTCGCCCTGGTTGAAGAACACGCCCCATGCGGCGCTGACCGCCGCGGCGTTGAGATCAGGGCAGTCCGCGAAGACGATCTGCGGAGACTTGCCGCCCAGTTCCAGCGATACGCGCTTCAGGTTGGACTGGCCGGAATACTGCATCAGCAGTTTGCCGACGGGACCCGACCCGGTGAATGCGATCATATCCACATCCATATGCAAGGCGAGCGCCTTGCCGGCCGTGCGTCCGAAACCGGGAACGATGTTGAGCACGCCCGCAGGCAAGCCGGCTTCAAGCGCCAGCTCACCGATCTTGAGGGCTGTCAGCGGGGATTGCTCGGCGGGCTTCAGCACGATGGAATTGCCCATCGCCAGTGCCGGACCGATCTTCCACATCGCCATCAGCAGCGGAAAGTTCCACGGCACGACGATGCCGATGACGCCGAGCGGCTCGTGAACGGCGAACGAGATCCGGTCGTTCGTCTCCGGCCCAACTTCTCCATAAACCTTGTCGAGCGCCTCGGCGTAGTAGCGCAGGGTCTTGATCGATCCCGGAATGTCGATCGACAGGGAATCCTTGATCGGCTTGCCGACGTCGAGGCTTTCCAGCAGCGCCAATTGCTCGGCATCCCGCTCCATCAGGTCCGCGAACTTGAAGAGGATGGCCTTCTTCTGGCGGTAGTGCATGCGCCGCCAGGTGCCTTCTTCGAACGCCCGACGCGCGGCCGCAACCGCCACGTCGATGTCAGCCGCATCGGCCTCTGCGACCTGATTGATGACCGCGCCATTACGGGGGCTGACGTTGGCGAACGTCTTCCCCGAAAGGGCCGGCACGATCCGGCCGTCGATCATGGTGCCTATCCTCACGCGACGCGAGCGTACCACTGATGATCGAGAGCCGTGACGACGCGCTCGAAATCGAGCCGCTCGGTCTCCTTGATTTCCGCGAAGGTCTTCTGGAACACCGCGCCGAAGGTCTCGCGCACGGCATCCGATTCACGGAACTGGGCCAGCGCGTTCACCCACGCGGTCGGCACCTTCGGCGCATTCGACCCGTCGCAATTGCCCTCGGCGGCCGGGCCGGGATCGAGCTTGTTCTCGATGCCATGCCGGATACCACCAAGCACGCCGGCGAGGACCAGGTAGGGGTTGGCGTCCGCACCGGCGATCCGGTGTTCGACGCGCGTGGCGTTCGGCGAAGTGTTGAGGACGCGCAGCGAGGCCGTGCGGTTGTTGAAGCCCCAGTGGGCGGCCATCGGCACGTACGACTTGGGCTGGTAGCGCCGGTAGGCATTGGCC
>JALOTA010000114.1 GCA_025458125.1 Hyphomicrobium sp. | reverse complement strand
TAGACGATGCCGGCGCCCGATTGAACATGAAGCATCCCGTCCTTCACGATAGCCGTCCGCAGGACGATGCAGGTATCCATCTCGCCGTCGGCCGTAAAGTAGCCGACGCAGCCGGCGTAGGGGCCGCGCTTGGCCTTCTCCAGTTCGTCGATGATCTCCATCGCACGCACCTTCGGAGCACCCGAAACCGTCCCGGCGGGAAATCCGGCCATGAGCGCATCGATGCTGTCCTTGGCAGGAGCCAGTTGTCCGACGACATTCGATACGATGTGCATGACGTGGCTATAACGCTCGATCACGAACTGGTCCGTGACATCCACCGTACCAACCCGCGCAACCCGCCCGACGTCGTTGCGGCCGAGGTCGAGCAGCATGAGGTGTTCCGCCCGCTCTTTTGGATCGGCGATAAGTGCCGCGGCGAGTGCCTTGTCTTCCGTGTCGTCGGCTCCGCGCCGCGCGGTGCCGGCAATGGGCCGGATGGTGACGCGTCCGTCGCGAACGCGCACGAGGATCTCCGGGCTCGATCCAACGAGAGAGAATTCGCCAAGGTCGAGGTGGAACAGGAAGGGCGACGGGTTCATCCGCCGCAGGGAGCGATAAAGAGAGAACGACGGCAGAGCGAACGGCGTCGAAAATCGCTGCGAAAGCACCACCTGGAAAATGTCGCCGGCGCGGATGTAGTCCTTGGCCTTCGCCACCATCGCCGTGAACTCGGCTTCCGTCGTATTCGAAGCCGGCTTGGGTTCGACGATCTTGCGCGCGGGGGGAAGCGCAGCATGAGGGACGGGTTCGTCGAGCGCCTCGATCACCTTGCGCAACCGCTTGATGCCGGACTTGTAGGCTTTGTCGGCGCTGATCTCCTGGTCAGGCCAGACGGGCGTGACCACCGTCATTTCATCTTTCACGTTGTCGAAAATCACGACGATCGTCGGACGGATCAGGACCGCATCGGGAACACCGAGCGTGTCCGGTCTGACGGACGGCAGGTGCTCGACGAGCCGGATCGTGTCGTAACCCATGTAACCGAATACGCCGGCCGCCATCGGCGGGAGATCGGGCGGAAGCTCGAGCCGGCATGATTTGAGTAGCGTGCGAAGAGAGGCGAGGGTGGTCTCTGCTTCGGGCTGGAACACGGGCTTTTTCGCCAGCGGGTTCGTAGAAATCTCCGCCTTGTCTCCCCGCGCCCGCCAGACGAGATCCGGCTCGAAGGCAATGATCGAGTAACGCCCGCGCGCCGCGCCGCCTTCCACGCTCTCCAACAGCAGGCTCATGGCCTGGCCCGAGCAGAGCTTCAGATAGGCCGATACGGGCGTCTCAAGATCGGCCACCAGCCGCGTCCAGAGAACCTGCGGACGCCCGGCCGTGTAAGTCTCCGCGAAGACGTCCAATGCAGGGAATGCCTCGCGGGAAGCGGCTCTGGCAGATAGCGTACTCACGCGACGATCGTCCTCTTCATGCAGTCTGATGCAGAAACGCGGCCGCCCCGTTTGAAACTAGTTAGCCGCAACGTCGGCACCGGTAACGCGCGCGACTTCCTGATCGTTGATCGACACTCCCAGCCGGTCCTGCAGGCTGGTCACGAAAGCAATGAGAAGATCGTTCTGCAATCCCCGGCGCAGTTCGTTGACGAGCTTGTCCTTATCCGCGCCGCTCAGTTCCCCGGCGGGCGTAATCTTGGTGACCTTCATGACGACACGCGATCCGCGATCCACCGTCAGAGCCGATCCCGCACCGCCCTGAGCCAGCGAGAACGCCACGTCGACAGCGTCCTCCGTGAGCCCCGGTGGCACCATGTTGCGTCTGACGCTCTCGACCTTGTCGGGTGTCCCGCCCCCTTCGGCTGCCACCTTGGCAAAATCCTCGCCCGACCGCACGCGTTCCACCAGCTTGTCGGCCAGTTCCTTCACCAGCTTGCGGCGTTCGCTGTCGATCAGCGACGACTTGACCTCTGCCTTGACGCTTTCAAATGGCTTCTGCTTCGGCGGTTCGATATTCAGCACTTCGACCCAGGCATAGCCGTCGGACCCGATCTCGACCGGATCGGTGAGTGTGCCCGGTTCGGTGCGGAATACGAAACGCGTGACGATCTCGGGCGTGGGGATATCGAGAACCGCGTTACCTTCCGGCGACTTTCCATCCTTGTCGGCGGCAGCCACTTCGAGGAAGCGCAGCTTCAGCTCCTCGGCGATCTGCTTTTTGGTCTTGCCGGCATTGCGGCCTTCCTCCACGAGATCGACCTTCTCCTGGAGGAGGGATGTCGCCTTCTGGGTGGCGAGCTTGTCGCGAACCTTGTCTTTCGTTTCGTCGTAAGTGCTTTCGCGGCCTGGCTGGACTTCAATGACCCGAAGGACAACGGTGGCGAAGCGTCCGTCCACGACTTCGGAAATCGCATCGCGTTCAAGCTTGAATGCGGTCTCGGCGATTTTGGGATCGATCAGCTGGGACTTGGAGACCAGGCCGATGTTGACGTCGCTTTCCTTAGCGCCGGCTTCCTTGGCGGCGTCCATGAAGTTCTTCGTGCCCTTTACAAGGGCCTCGCGCGCAGCCTCCGCCGCGGCCCGGTCCTTGAAGGCGATTTGCTGAACCCGGCGCTTCTCGGGCACGTCGTAGGTCGCCTTGTCGGCTTCGTAAGACGCCTTCAGTTCCTCTTCGGAGACAGCCACGTCCTTCTTCAGATCGGTGGCGGTCGCAACCAGGACGTTGAACTTGCGAAACTCCGGCGTCATGAACGACATCTTGTTTTCGTTGAAGTAGGCGAGAAGCTGCGCTTCGTCCGGCTCTGGCACGCTGACCAACTTGGCGGCGTCGATTTTGAAGAATTCAATGTCGCGCGTTTCGTTCTTGAAGGAGTTCTCGATCTCGATCATCGCCGGCGGCACGACGGTGGCGTTCAGCACGGCGCTCGAAAACTGCTGCCTGAGATCATCATCCAGTCTGAGTGCAAGAAAGGCGCTTTCGCTGATGCCGAGCCGCGCCAAGAGATCATTGAGACCGGTGCGGGAGAACTTTCCGTCAGGTCCGGCAAAACCGGGATCTTCGAACAGGTTCTGTACGACGCGATCTTGGGAAAGCCCGAGGTTTACCTCGCGGGCATATTCCTTGAGCGCGGTCTGACCGATCATCTTGGACAGGACGAGCCGGTCGATGCCCTGCTTGCGGGCGTCTTCCATCGTCACGCGCCGCTGGGCCTCGGCGGAGATGCCGTCGAGTTCGGCGCGAAGCACCCGATCGAAGTCGCCGACCGGGATCGTCGCATTCCCGACCGTCGCGACGGAACCACGTGTGTAACCTCGAAACACGTCGGCGATGCCCCAAATGGCAAAGCTCACGATGAGAAGGCTGAGGAGTATCTTCGCGACGATCCCCGTCGCGCCGCGTCTCAGTGCGTCCAACATCGGTAGGCTGTCCTGGAATCACGCCGCAGCCTCGGATGCGCCGAAGCGCGCCGATCCGATGGTCCACCGGCAGTTGAAACTCGAAAACCCGCGCGTGACGCGGGCGCTCGCCGTGATATGAAGCCCAGCCGGTTCGCGAAAGCAAGAGGCCAGGGAGAGGGATGTCATGACGGGGGAGGGGACCCGGCCGCGGCCGCTGGTGGCGGGAAACTGGAAGATGAACGGACTGCGGACGGGGATCGCTGAGGTCAGGGCCGTATCTGCCGGGCTTGCGGCCCAAGGAGGGCCAGCGGCGGTGGATGTCCTGATCTGCCCACCTGCAACTCTGATCATGGTGATGGCAGAGATCCTGAAGGGGACGCAGGTGTCTGTCGGAGCCCAGGACTGCCATTGGGCTCCGTCGGGCGCGCATACGGGAGATGTTTCGCCGGAAATCCTCGCAGATGCCGGTGCCACGGCAATCATCGTGGGGCATTCCGAGCGCCGCGCCGATCATGGCGAAACGGATTCGATGGTCCGGCTTAAGCAAGAGGCGGTTCACCGGGCCGGGCTGACGGCGATTGTCTGCATTGGCGAAACAAAGGGTCAGCGATTGGCCGGGCAGACGATCGACGTCGTTGTTCGCCAGCTCCAGTCCTCGCTGTCGGCGGGCACCACTTCCGCCAACACCGTGGTCGCCTACGAACCGGTGTGGGCGATCGGGACCGGACTGACGCCGACGTTGGATGATGTCGCCGATGTTCATTCGGCGATCCGCGGTCAGCTTGTCGATCGTTTCGGTCCGGATGGACGATCGGTTCGCATTCTGTACGGTGGCTCCGTGAAGCCCCAGAACGCCAAAGAACTGATGAGCATCGACAACGTGAACGGCGCTCTCGTTGGCGGCGCCAGTCTCAAGGCCGCCGATTTTCTCGGCATCGTGGATGCCTACGCGTGAGCCCGGCGTTGCCGGACCACCGCCAGCCGGTTCATAACGCGGCGTAGATGACGATAGGCAACTCATGATTCGCGCCATTGCCCGCCTGAGTTACGCGTTTGCCGCGGTCGCTGCCTTCGTGCCGGCGGTTGCTGCGCTACCGTTGGCTCCGGAGGACTGCGAAAAAGCGCGTGCCGAACAGACCAATCTTGAGGCGGTGGGGGTCGCTGCCGATATGGCGCAGGGCGCCGAGTGGGCGCGCGCCAATCTTTCACCCGACCGGCTGAAACGCGTCCAGCGGTGGATCGAACTCCAGGAGCGTGTGCTGTTCCGCTGCCCCCGGCCGAAGCCGCCGGTCCCGTCCGGGACTGCCCCGGATGATAACGCCCCCGGCACGGCGCCCAATCTCCAGGTGAAAAAGCCGCAGCAGAAGCCCAAGCCCGTGCGGCCCTCGGCGACAGCCGCCGAACCAACCCCCAACTCGCAATCCGCCGCTGAAAGGCCGTCCAAGCCTCAACAGAAAAAGCCGAAGTCCGACGACGCCTATAAGCCGCCGGTGCAGCTTCAGCACGCTGCGCCGGGCTTTTCAGGGCCCACTACCGGCGGAGGGGCCGTCCTCCCTGACCAACCCGGTCCGGGCGCCCCCTAGCCGCCGCCTGCGATTTCAGCTATTGACCCCGCTTTCCGCCAGCCCAAGAAAGCCCTGAACGATGTCCACTGTCCTGCTCGTCATCCACCTCATGATCGCGGCGTCTCTCGTCGGGATCGTGCTCGTGCAGAAGTCCGAGGGCGGCGCACTCGGCATCGGTGGCGGTGGCGGCATGTTTGCGGGCCGCGGCAAGGCCAACCTCATGACGCGGGTCACGGCGGCGCTGGGCGCCGCGTTCTTCACCACGAGCCTTCTGCTCACCATCGTTTCGCAGCGCGGGACGGCGCCGGCTTCGGTTCTCGACCGGCCGGCTGCGACGGCTCCGGCAACCCCCGGTCAGGCCCCCGCTCCCGCAGGCGATGCGCCCCGTGGCGGCATTCTCGACAAGCTGAAGTAGCCATCGCCGCCGCCGTTTGCCACGCAACTCGAACCGGGCGCACTAACGGCCGGTGGATGTGTCCATAAATCCGCTTCGAATCGTAACGCCTGTCGTGTAAGCGTCAAATCCCATGCAACGGTACATCTTCATTACCGGTGGCGTGGTCTCCTCCCTTGGAAAAGGCCTCGCGTCCGCCGCCCTCGGCGCGC
>JALOTA010000113.1 GCA_025458125.1 Hyphomicrobium sp. | reverse complement strand
ACGTCCGCCGTCGCTGATCGGAAGTACCGATCAGGACGGCAAATCTGCGTCGCCCCGGCTTGTGCGATGCGCCCGGACCGCGAATATCCGCGCATCACGAACGCAGCCGGAGTTCGTCATGCCGAACGTTCTTACGATTTTATTTGCGACAGTTTTGCTGCTCGCGACCGTCATGAGCCTGCGCCCTGTTCCCGTCGAGGCGAAACCGGTCAAGGTGACGTCGTGCAGCAAGCTCAACGGATCGCGCTGCCTGTCCGGCCCGGTTCGCAACACCCCATTGGGTCAGCAGGTCCGGCTTCCCGGCGGAACATGGGTCTGGTGCGCCGGCGATTGTCAGGACCAGCTGCGCATGGAAACCGTGGACTTCTGGTACGAGCAGATGTTGCGCAACTGAGTTCAAAAAAAAACAGGCGGCGAGAATGCTCCCGCCGCCCGGGTTCAATGCTTCACGAGCGACCCGTCAGCCGCACGGCGTCGAGCACGCCACCTCGTTGCGCTGTTCAACCGTTCCCTTCATGGGGGAAAAGACTTCCTTGTAGCACTTGCCGCCTTCCTTCACGACGCGCACCACATTCTTGCCCTGGATCGACTGGCACACGACCTCCAGCGCCTGCGCGACCATGAAGGGCTTCGCCGTCTCCTCTGCCTTCGCAGCCGAAATCAGCAGATCGATGAAGCTGTTGGATTTCGGCGTCTCGCCCGGCTTCTGCAGTTCGTCGTAGGCGATCCACTGGTAGGCGGCCTTGCCGTCCGCCGACGAAAGCTTCAGCGCGATGTCGCCGGTCTTCGGACACGCCCCGACGTCGACGCGCGTGCCCTCGCCTGTCGACAGCGCCTTGTAGTCGATCTGGCAGTCGATGTTCTTCACCCACAGGTCGTACTGCGCCAGCCGCTGCGGCACCTGGCTGAACGGCACCCCAAACGTATAGGCGCGGTAGGCCGTGATCGCGGTCGGCACGGCGCCCACGATGGTCACCACCAGGGCCAGGTTCTTCAGAAAGGAAATAAAGCGCTCATAGTCGCCGCCCGAACGGGCGGGAACGCTACTCTCGGACATCGGATAGCCCTCCAGGAAAGTCGTGCTCGTCGATCGCATGGTCGCCAGCTCCCGTGACGTGGATGTGGCGGAGCTTGTGCCACGGCGCGCCTGAACCGGCCTTGAGCGCGCCATTCACCCCGCGTTCACCCCCGCCCGGCCGGGCAGCAGCGTCTCGCGCCCGACCATAAGGGAAGCAGCGCCGGACGCCAAATCCAAGCCCCGGCGGATCGGCGCGCCCCGGCCGCCGGGCAGGAGGCCCAATCATGCGGAGTTCGGATCATATCCTGTCGCCGGCTTCACCAGGATCAGCTCTGTTCCGAATTCATCAAGACGAAATCGTCTCCCGTTCGCGTGTCGGGATGAGCCGGCAGCTCAGTCGTGATCAGAACCATGCCCGGGTGCATTCGCTCCTTCATGGCCTTCAACACCGCCTCGTCGGCCTTGATGCGCTTCAGAACCGCCGCGTCCGGCTCCACAAGCGCGCCCTCCGCCGCATCGTGATGCGACAAGGCATGCCACGACAGACCTTTCTCTCCTTCATGAGCCCCGTTGAGAATAAAGACGTGCCGGCCGAGCGGCACCTCGGGGCTGACGATCGTCGCCTTGCCTTGAACCACAACGTCGCCGTTCTCGAGCACCGTGATGCTCATGTCTCCGTGGCTGACGATCACGGACGTGGCCATGGCCGCATCAGCCGGCGTGACAACGGCTTCCCAGGGCGACGTCTTCTTCTTCAAACCCGCTTGCATCCCGTCGAACTCATGCTGTGCGTATTCCCCCAGAACGAGCCCTGGGTGAATGACTTCCTTCGGGTCCGACAAGCTTCCGGCGAGGATCACGACGGTGCCCACATGCGTAATGCCGAACAGGAGTTCGGAGAATTTGAGGGGCAAGCGGACGCAGCCGTGAGAGGCGGGATATCCCGGCAGCATCCCGGCATGCAGCGCGACGCCGTTCCAGGTGAGCCGGTTCATATTCGGCATCGGCGCATTGTTGTACGTCGAGGAATGGTGGTTCTTATCCTTTTCCAGGATCGTGAACACGCCCGTCGGCGTGGAATGGCCCGGTTTGCCGGTCGAACAGGTCGAGACGGCGATCCGGATGCCGTTGCGATAGACGTGCACGCGCTGATCGGGAATCGAGACGATGATGGCGACCGGGCCGACCGGCGAACGATCCGGGTTCCAGGTGAATTCGCCGGGCTTCAGGTCCGTCGTCTTCTTGTAGACCGGCTCGCTGCGGCCCAGCCCGGAAAGACTTCCGCTGAGTGCGAGGAACGCGCCGCCCCCCGCGAAGAGATTGACGACGGCACGGCGATCGACCTTCGGCATACGAACCCACCCAATGACTTTGAACCGGACAAAAAACCGCCAATGGAGGGCAACCTGAGCGTAATTGTGACGAAACAGTCCAAACGCCGCGAACGCAAAATCACGCCACCGACGGATCAGAGCGCCCCGGCCGTTGGGCAGAAGACCTCGACAATAAGGAGTTCGCGCCATGTCCCGCCGTCCCCCCCTTCCACCCGGCCAACTTGCTCTGCCGCTCGGCCTCAAGGACACGAAATTCGAGCGCCTCCTGGCCGAGATGAGGGAATCCAGAAAGCGTCTCGCCGCCGACGCGCAACGCCAGCTCCTCAAACAGAGCCGCGTCGAATTCGAGCAACTGCCGAATTGAATGGAGCGCCTGTGCCAGTCGCTGCCGGGCGCCTTTACAGACGCGCTTGACGCGGCAAATCCTGCGGGCAATACGTACTAGACCTTACTTGTATTTATCTAGATCAATTGGCCGCCGGCTTCATTTTTTGAAAACCGAATACACCCTCGGCAACGGCCGTCAAACTCTACTGTCACGGATCCAATAATGCATATTTGACGGAGTTCTCATGGCCAGATCGGCTGCTATTTGTATCGCAATTCTCGCGCACGCATCCCAGACGGCTTATGCGGACAGTGCCGACAAGATATGGATCGGCGGGCCAATTCTGACCATGAACGACGCCGCCATGCGTACGGAAGCGGTCGCCGTCAAGGATGGCCGCATCCTTCTGGTCGGCTCCAAGGCCGACGTGCTGGCGACGAAAGGCGAGACGACACAGGTCATCGACCTTGGAGGTCGAGCTCTTCTGCCCGGATTTGTAGACCCCCATGGTCACGTCATGATGGGTGGCCTGCAGGCCCTGAGCGCAAACATGCTTCCGCCCCCGGACGGAAAAGTCTCCGATATTGCCTCTCTACAGGCGACCCTCAGGGAATGGGCGGCGGCGAATAAGGAAACGGTGGATAGCGCCAAGCTGATCTTCGGGTTTGGATACGACCATTCGCAGCTCAAAGAACTCAGAGCCCCGACCAAGGAAGAACTGGACGCTGTCTCATCGGACATACCTGTGGTGATCGTCCACCAATCGGGGCACATCGGCGCCTTCAACACAAAGGCCCTCGAGGTCGCCGGGATCACGGCCAAATCTGAGAACCCGCCGGGCGGCGTGATCGTCCGAAAGCCCGGAGGCCAAGAGCCGATCGGCGTGCTGGAGGAGTCTGCCTGGTTCGAGGCACTCCCCAAAATTTTCAAGAATCTTGGACCAGCCAGCATGCAGGCCATGGCGAAAGCCGGGGCCGACATGTGGATGTCGTTTGGCTATACGACGGCCCAGGAGGGCCGCTCGAACAAGCTCGTCGACAACGTGCTGAAGAGCATGACGGGAGACGGCTCGATCAAGATCGATGTTGTCGCCTACCCGGATGTCCTCATGGACAGGGAGTACATCAAGGCCAACGCCAGCCGCGATTACAAAAGCCGTTTCCGCGTCGGCGGCGCAAAGCTAACGATCGACGGTTCGGCACAGGGCTTCACGGCCTGGCGCGATCGTCCCTATGTCGCTCCGGTCGGCAATTATCCACCCGGCTATATTGGATATCCCGCGGTCACCAACGAGCAGGTCATCGATGCGCTCGACTGGGCCTACGGCAATGATCTCCAAATTCTCGTGCATTCGAACGGCGAGGCCGCCAGCGACTTGCTCATAGCCGCGGCCAATGCCGCCCGAACCAGGCATGCCACGGCCGGGCAACGTCCCGTCCTTATCCACGGCCAGTATCTGCGCGAGGATCAGGTCGATAGTCTCATCAAGCTCGGCATCTTTCCGTCACTGTTCACGATGCACACCTTCTACTGGGGCGATTGGCATCGCGAACACACGGTCGGACCTCAGCTTGCGGAAAACATCTCTCCGACGGGCTGGTTCGTGGCGCGCGGCTCTCGCTATTCGGCGCACACGGACGCACCGGTCGCATTCCCTGACACCATGCGATCACTCGATGCCACGGTCACGCGCCGGACGCGCTCGGGCGACATTCTCGGGCCGTCGCAGCGCGTCGATGTCATCACAGCCCTCAAGGGCATGACGATCTGGCCCGCCTATCAGCATTTCGAAGAGGCAACCAAAGGCTCACTTGAGCCCGGCAAGCTGGCTGATTTTGTCATTCTCTCAGCCGACCCGACCGCCGTTGACCCCGATACTCTCGACGAACTCAAGATCGCCGAAACGATCAAGGAAGGTCAGACGGTTTATCTGCGTGGGCAGAAGAAGACCGAGCTTTTGCGGCCGCGCGACGCGATGCATACCGGGCTCCATGAGATGATGAAGCAGGTCTATATCCAGAAACGGATGAAGATGTTGCCGCTCGCTTATCGGGACTTCACGGTCTATGCGAGCATCGCGGACAGTTACGATGACTGCTTCGGATCGATCCTCCTGGCGGAGATGTTCGGGCTCGAAGACCAGACACGCGAGGTTGCTGAAAAGTAGCCGAGCCCCTTCCCACCAAGAAAGGTCGCGCCGCATCCCGCCGCCGCACTCTGAAGCCGAAGCAATAGGCGCGAGGCATATTCCCCTTGAGCAATCAGCACAGGGAAAACGGATGACTGCCTCCTACGATCACCTTCCATGAGGAGAGAGTCGGGGTAAGCGGCGATCCTTGCGCCGCATCCCATCTCCCGCTGGCTGGATCGATCACCTCGGCGCAGTAGCAGCAGATCGACCAAATCGACCCGGCCTGTCGTTCCACGTGTGCGTCTGGAAGCATTGGCGCCTTGACTTGGATTTCTTGGAAGACGCTTGCTTTACTGCCTGTAGTCCGGATCATCGTCATCATCGCAGAACTGCAGAAACACCCCAATCGCGATTGCCGCCAAGATCACGATAATTGCCAACGCACCAATCATTGCGAGAAAGTTCATAATCGCCGGTGAATGACCCTTTCTTCCGGATCGGCAACGTTGCGCGACAATCGTTTTGCAATCGCCACGGCCGCGACTGCGCTACGCACCAAGCCGATTAGAAACGACAGAAACCCAGCGCCTCTGTAATCTGCGTCTTGACGTATGCAACGTGTGTTTGGACCGACGTTTAGACCGCTTTCATCCGTAAACAGATTAGATGTGGACTTCGCACGGGCGACTTTCAATCCTCCGACGTCATCCGATTCATTACTTATCCCCCCGGCCGGCGCTGCTTCTATCTTCGCCGCCATCCCACCGCATTCGGCAGGGAACAGGCTCGAGCTGGGAACCTGTTTGCGGAAAGGGAGCGGAAC
>JALOTA010000112.1 GCA_025458125.1 Hyphomicrobium sp. | reverse complement strand
ATTGAACAGGCGGGCCGCATTGGCCCACATGACCTTTTCCAGCACGTCGTCTTTGAATCCGAGAGCCTCGTAATCCTCCACCGACTGCTTCATGGGCCGGAAGGGATGCGAGCTGCCGAACATCAATTGATCGCCGAGAAATGTGTTGGCCGCTTCGACGAAGTGCCGGCCACCCGGAAGAAAGATGTACATGTCCGGAACGACGTAGACGTTGGGATAGCGAAACGCCACTCCGATGATCTCATTCACGTTGGGCCAAAGACCGTGATGTACGACGATGGACAGCGCGGGCGATCCGGCCGATGGCAGCCGCGTCGTTGAATTTCAGGTCCGGGGTCGTCGGGCCGGACATGAGAAGGAGCGGGGTCCCCCAGGACGCGAGGGCTTCATAGAGCGGCAAGAACAGGGGATCGTCGAAGGCAAGTGGGGGCGATAGGAATCCCGGCTCCAGATTGATAGCCTTGAGCCCAAGCTTGGTGACGGCGCGCTCGGCTTCTTCGACCGCCTCCTGCACCCCGAGGCGTTGCGGATCGACGGATCCAGCCCCGACAAGTTCACGATGACGCGAGACAAGGCTGGCAATCTCGTCGTTCAGATTCTTGATGCCCGGCGTATCGCGGCCGATCACAACTGCTTTCTCAATGCCAGCGCTTTGGATTTCGGTAAGGAAGCCTTCTTCCGTTCGCGATCGTACGAAGTGCTCCGGCTCCTTCGAGCCAACCCGGCGGTTGAGCCATATTGCGGTTTCCGCTTCCGGCGTGCGCGGACGCGCGCCGTAAAAGTCATGCAGGAAGGCTGGACGATTCCGGACGTCGATAACGCGCTTTGTCATTTGGCCCCTCGTGGTGACGCGCCTTCGCTTGACGTTGCAGGTACTAAAGCCGCCGGGTTTCGACGACCTCCAGCCCATAGGCGCCGAGACCGGCATAGGCGGGAGCCGAGCCCGAGGTGAGCAGGATCATTCGTGTGATCCCGAGGTGCTGCAGGATCTGGGAGCCGATGCCGGTTTCGACGTGAAGCCTTGCCGGTTCCTCTTTTCCCGACTTTTCCGCCGTGGAAAGTTTGAGCCAGTCGGAGAGCATCGCCATCTCGCCGCCGCCCAGAATAACGACCACACCCCGCCCCGCCGCGGCCACTGCCGACATTGCTTTTTCCAGTGACCGGGACGACGCCGATGCCTCGCCGGCCCCGAACAGATCTTGCAGTGGATGCGCCACGTGCACACGAACCAGAACAGGATCAGCACCGCCAATGTCGCCCTTGACGAGAGCCATATGCTCGCCCCCGTCAACCTGCGAAACGTAGACGCGGAAATCGAAATCGCCCCACCGGGTTGCGAGCTGCTTCGACGGACCCGCTTTCACCAGCCGCTCGTGACGCATTCGATAGGCAATGAGATCGGAAATCGACCCAACCTCAAGACCATGATCGACGGCGAATTCCCACAGGTCGGGCCCACTCGCCGTTCGACCGTCGTCGCGTAGGATTTCGCAGATGACGGCTGCGGGATGCAGTCCGGCTAGCCGGGCCAGATCGACGGCGGCCTCGGTGGTGGCTGCTCTCACAAGAACTCCGCCATCTCTCGCCACCAACGGAAAGACGTGGCCTGGCGAGACGATGTCGCCCGCGTTCGCTTCGGGGTTGATCGCTGTCGCAATCGTGCGCGCCCGGTCTGCAGCCGAAATGCCGGTGCTGATGCCGTCCTTTGCTTCAATCGAAGCGGTGAAGGCACTCCGGCTGCGGGATCGGTTCCGCTTGACCATATAGTCGAGGCCTAGTAGAACGTCAGCCCTCTCGCGCGTAATGGCGAGGCATATGAGACCACGGCCATGCTTGGCCATGAAGTTGATGGCGTCCGGCGTTGCCAGTTGAGCCGGGATGACAAGATCGCCCTGACTTTGCTGATCGGAGGCATCGGCAAGAACCACGATCCTGCCGTTGCGGAACTGAGCAATAATTGCCTCCACACTCGCAAACGTCTGCGTATCGTGGACGACTTGGGAGCGCTCTCGTCCCCTTATGGTCACGCCAAGCTCCGTGCCCGCATCTGAGCCCGCCTTTTGGCTTCTAATCGTGCCCACATCGAACCTGCTTCGTTTGCAAATAGTGCTGGTTGTGCCGGTTTGGCGGAATCCGCAGTGGCACCCGCTCGAGGACGTTGATGCCGTGCTGGTTCAGTTGTGCGGTCTTGTCGGGATTGTTCGTCATCAATCGGACTCGCGTGAGCCCATAGAAGTGCAAAATCGAAGCCGCAAAGCCGAAATTTCTGGCATCTGCGGGAGCGCCGACAGCCAGATTGGCGTCAATGGTATCGAGGCCATGATCCTGGAGTGCGTAGGTCCTCACCTTTTGAAACAGCCCGATTCCCCGTCCTTCGTGCGCAGGTAGATAGATGAGGAGGCCGCCGGGACTACGCACCAGATAGTCGAGCGCCAGTTTGAGCTGCGCCTGGCAATCGCACCGCAATGAGTGGAGAACGTCACCCGTGATGCACCCCGAGTGAATGCGCACGAGAGGTGCGGCCACTTCCGCTTTGGGCTCAGCAGCCGAATGAAGAGCTATGGCTTCTTCGCCCCCATTCGAGCGAAATGCCTGAAGGTTCCATAACGTCTCCTCGCCGTTCAATTCCAATGGGAGGCGCGTTACCGGCGTGATTCCGGAGAGACTCTCGGCAAAGTCAGAGGCTGAGGTACTGCGCGCCAATCCCGCACGATCCGAGTGATTCAAGCAGCCCCTCGTTCTTGAGGCTGGCTTATGTGATGGGTCTGATCGGATGACCGAGCCAGGATCTCGTTGGCGATCTGGCGCGAATACTCGGCAACCTGCGGCAGTCCCATCAGCTCGCCGAAGGTCGCACGTGCGAGCGGGCCGGCTATGAAGAGATTGGGTTGGCTTCGACCATCGGCCGAGATGGCACGCCCGCTGCGATCGCATGCGATGCCCAGATGCAGCGGGTCCTGAGAAATGAGGCCGGAGGAACCGAGATTCCTGAACTGAGGCTCTGCCAGAATGTGACTATGGTCGGGGCCCGTGGTGATCACGACGGTGTCGAACTTTCTTGTAATGATCCCGCCTCCAGTTCTTCGCTTGTATGAAACCAGCGCGCCGTCCTCCCGCACGTTCGCATCGACGATGCGGCCTGCAACCACCTTGAACGTTCCCGCCGCGGCCCGCCGGCGCAGCACCTCATCGGCTTGCGGTGCAATACGGAAGCGGTGAACGTCCCAGAATGGCCTCAAATGCCGAACCAGCTTTTTCTGCTCGGAAATATGCATCAGTGGCCAGAACGACTGTGCCTGCGCGCGGACCGCATCGAACACGGCCTGCCACGGAATGCCTGACTTCTCGGCATCCGCGACGGTCGAGCGAATATGCTTCAGAAGCCCCAGTGCCGTGAAAGTGCGATCACGAAAGCTTCCGTACGGTTCCGCAGCTGTGGCAGCATGCGGCCGGGATAGTAATCCACGGCGGGAGATCGCCGTGATTAGTCCTCGATGTCCTCTGTGATCCAGTGACGCCACAACGTCCGCCATGGTCAATCCGGTTCCGACGATCAACACATGTGCGTCCGTTTCCACGCGGTTAAGCGCGTCTGGCGTCGTCGCATCAGTAATGAGGTGGCGGCTGCCGCCGAGGCCGCTCATAATTCCGGCAGGCACCTCAGGCGCCGGATGGCTTGTCGCAATGACAACGAGATCGGCATCGATCAAGCCGCCCGACGCGAGGTGAATACGCCAACCGGCATTCCAATGTTCGATGTTGGCTGCCCGCGCAACAACATGCTTGATCCGGCCGTTCTCGATCAGAGGGGCAAGATGCGAGTCCACGTAGGCTCCAAAGACAGAGCGGCGCGGATATAGATTTCCATCCTTTGCCCGCGCGTCCGGATCGTTCGCCAACGCACCGCTGCTAATGATCCACTTGTCGAAATGATCGGCCTCGTCGGGCAAAAGGCTCATCTTGCTCGATGGGACATTGATCCGGTGTGCCGGATCTCTGGTGTCATAGGCAAGACCGGCTCCCAACGACGCCCTGGGCTCGATGACCGTAACATCCAGGAGCTGCTTTGATTGCGCAAGATGGTAGGCGACGGCGGCGCCACTGAAGCCGCCGCCGACGATCACGATTTTCTGCGCTCCTGCTCCTGCCATTGTGTGCATCCTGTTACCGCCGCCTAGCTCCAGGCATGCAGTGGCGGCTTGACGCCGTTCAGCGCATAATTGCCGATGATGGCGTACTTCCAGCGCACAGGATC
Source organism: Hyphomicrobium sp. (assembly GCA_025458125.1). Lineage (GTDB taxonomy): Bacteria > Pseudomonadota > Alphaproteobacteria > Rhizobiales > Hyphomicrobiaceae > JAGVSR01. Next base: position 3,175 of record JALOTA010000112.1, on the reverse strand, counting down.
ATGCAGTGTATGCGTGCGCGCATTGCGCCAATGCCTGTCGAGATTGTGCTCGGCAAGTGTCGAGCGCGTTCCGCCCAATTCGAACAGCTTGTTGGCGGCGTCGATAGCGATTTCGGTGCTCAAAACCTTCGCCTCGGCAACGGCGATTTGTGCCTCCGCTACCGTCTCAGCAGTCGGATTGGCGACCGCCCGGTCGACGGCATGCCCGGCCCGCTCCAGCAGGGCTTCTGTTGCGTGCAGCCTCAGCGTCAAATCGCCGATCGCGTGGATCGTGTAGGGGTCCTTTCCGGCATCATCGACCCCGCTGTCCACCCAGGGCCTGGTGCGCGTTTTGACGAACCTTATGGTTTCGTTAATCGCGGCTTCGGCGATGCCGGTGTCGACGGCAACCTGGATGATCTGGAAGATCGCGCCGTCTGCCGTCGGCTTGTCGTACCCCTTGTACCCGGGAATGAGATGCGTCTTCGGCACCTTCACGTTGTCGAGGATCACTGTGCCACTCAGCGTCGTTCGTTGTCCGAAGGCAGACCAGTCGTCGATGACTGTCAATCCCGGAGCACTGCGGTCGGCAACGGCATACCAGGCGCGCTTCTGGTCATCGACGGCAACGATCGGGACCAGATGCGCGAGAAGCGCACCTGTCGAGTAGAATTTCCGGCCGTTGACGATCACATGGTCGCCGGCATCGGTGAAATGCGTCTCGAACTCCGCTGCCTTCTTCGATCCGAACTCCGAGAATGCGTTGCCGAGCCGGGTGCCCTTGAGGGCCTCGGAAAAGAACAGCTTCTGCTGGGCTTCGTCCGACACCGTGCGGATCGCAGCGAGCACGCCCAGATGATTTTGGGGGATTTGACCGAGGGACGGATCTGCTGCTGAAATGATCTGAATGACCTTGCCGAGGGTCGCGTACGAAACCTCGGGCCCACCGAAGGCCTTCGGCACGTTTATCGACCACAGTCCGCTCTGAGAGAACGTGTCCAGTTCCTCGATCGGCCATTTGCGCGTGCGATCGCGCTCCGCAGCGCCCTTCTCGAATTCGGCCGCCAGTTGGCGAGCGACGGCGATAGCTTCTGCGTCGCTCTTGATGACGTGAGCCGGTTTTGATGGACGCGGAAACGCCGGAACGCCCTGTGCGGCGGCGGATGACTGGAGTGTTCCACTAACGAGTGCCACTGACATGGTAACGCTGCTCCGTTTGTTTCTATTGAGCTGCAACAAGAGGACGGCCGGCGGCCTGATCCGAGGATTTCTCCAATCCGCCGCCGAGATAGAAAGCTTTAATATCGGTCCGTTTTCTCAGGTCCGCCGCAAGGCCCGTGAGCACGGACCGTCCATTCTCAAGGACCGCGGCTTCGTCGGCGAACTTCAGGCCGATCGAGGCATTCTGTTCAGCCAAGAGAATGCTCAGACCGGTGGTTTGGTTGAGGTGCTTCAAGGAAGCGAAGATCTCGTGCACGACGAGGGGGGCCAGGCCGACGGACGGCTCGTCGAGAACCAGCAGCCGTGGACGTGCCATCAAGGCGCGGCCGATCGCCACCATCTGTTGCTCGCCGCCTGACGTCAGGCCAGCCAGTTCGCTTTTCTTGGCTTTCAGTTTCGGAAAGATGCCGTAGATGCGTTCCAGATCCGAAGCAGTCTCGGCACGGGTAGAACCCCGGCCGATGCTTCCGGTGATGAGGTTTTCTTCGACGGTCAACGTCTTGAAGACGTGGCGGCCTTCCAGCACTGAAACCAGACCATTCCTGACCAACTCGGACGGCTGGGACGCGACGACATCCCGCCCGTCGAAGATGATCCGTCCGGCCGTTACACGGCCACGCTCGGCGCCGATCAGGTTGGCAACAGCCTTGAGGGTCGTCGTCTTGCCGGCTCCGTTGGCCCCGAGCACCGCAAGGATTTTGCCGGGGGCTAGGCGCAGACTGACACCGTGCAGCGCCACGATGGCCTGACTGTAGGTGACGCTGATGTCGTCGACAGTTAGAAGGTCTTGGCTGACAGACATGGCTTTTGGTTCTCCGGCAGCAGCCGCCACCTCCCGGTCTCGAGAAGTGGCGGCCTTGCTTTGCATCAGTTCTTGGCCGTGCTCGCGCCCGGAGAGACGGCGCCGACGCGATCGACGTCTTCGCGCGTGCGGATCGGCAGGCCCTTCTCCTTGGCGTAGGCCTCGGAAGACTTCTCGATGATCGGCCGCAGCAGCGCCCAGTCCGGCGAGATCCAGTCGCTCACGACGTTCCACTTGCCGCCATCCCACTGCTGGAACGTCACGCGGCCTTCGCCCTCATGATTGTCCCAGGTGACGTTGATGGAGTGGAAGAGACCCTTTGCGCCCAGTTCCTCGACTCGCTTCTCATCCAGCTTGAGATGCTCGAAGCCCCAGCGGACCTCGTCACCTGTAAGTGTGCGCTTTCCGAACTTCTCCTGGGCGATACGAATGGCCTCGACGTTGAGAATGCCATTCACGATGCCGAGGTTGTGATAGACGCTGCCGATGCGCTTCTTGTCCTCGAGATTGCCTTTGCCGTTGTCGTAGAGCGTCTTCACGATCTCCTGGAGCACCGGGTACTCGGCACCGGACGCTTGCGTCGTGATCGCAGTATAGCCAACAGCCGCATCGCCCGCGGGCAGCACGTCTTCTTCGGAATTCGACCAGACGTTGCCAATGATGCGATCCGCCGGGAAACCGGTCTTCTGGGCGGTCTTCAACGCGACCGGGTTCATCACGCCCCATCCGCGGAGGATGACGTAGTCCGGTTTGGTCTGACGGATCTTCAGCCACTGCGCCTGTTGCTCGTTGCCGGGATGGGGAACCTCGATTTGTTGAACTTCGAAGCCGTACTTGTCCTTCAGGAGTTCATAGATCGGGATCGTCTCCTTGCCGTAAGGCGAGCCGTGGTAGAGAACCACGATCTTCTTGCCCTTCAGTTTGTCGACGCCACCTTCCTTGCTCGCTATGTAATTGATGATGCCGGACGTTTCGCTGTATGGATTGAGCAATAGCGGGAAGACATATGGAAACACCCGCCCATCGGTCGAATCCGTACGGCCGTGATTGATCGTGATCAGCGGGACTTTGTCTTGCGTGATGCGGTCGATCATCGCGTAAGCGATGCCGACAGACAGGGGATTCCACGCTGCAATGTTCGGGCGTGTCTTCAACCGCTCGTAGACCTCGACA
>JALOTA010000040.1 GCA_025458125.1 Hyphomicrobium sp. | reverse complement strand
ACGGGCGCGTTCGGCGCCTCCATGCAGAAGGCCATCACTTCGGCGGCAAGGCGGATGTCGTCCACCCGGCCGAGGTAGTGACGGCGCAGACGCCCCTGCCGGTCGAAGATGAGAGTCGTCGGCGTACCCTGGATTTCGTAAGCCGCCATCGTCTCGGGGATATCACTGCCTGTGACGGTATCCTTGGCGACTGCAAACGAAAGTCCCTGCTCGGAAAGGAAGCCCGCGAGCCTGTCGGCGGTCTGCGACTCGGTGTTCTCGAACGCCGTGTTGAGCCCGATCACCGCTACCTCATCGTCGGAAAAACCCTGCGCCATGCGCTCCGCCTGGGGCAGCCCATGCTTCAGCGAGCCGGGGCAATGCATCTGGAATGCGGTCAGCACCACGACTCGGCCTTTGAGGCTCTTCAGTGGACGCGGTTCCGGAGCATTCAGCCAGTTGGAAGCGGTCAGCTCAGGCGGGTTCTGGGGATCGAACATCGGCAAATCCTTTGCGGTGGCCGGCCCCGTGTGCGCCAGCGCGGTTCCTGTTCTTATAAGGCAACGTCCGTCCCGCGTCAGGTCCTCGCCCACCTGCGTAAGGTCGCGGACCGGAACGCTTGACAGGGGAGCGGCCGCAGGCGACCCACAGCCGGACAACAACACACCCGGGACCCCCGATGACCGCCACAGCCGCCGACAAACGCGCCCGCCTCGTTGCAATCGTCAAGGAGCGCTCGTTCCAGGAAGGGCCGGAGATGAAGCTCGCCTCCGGAAAAACGTCGACCTTCTACTTCAATATGAAGCCGGCCATGCTGCATCCGGAGGGCGCAGCGCTGATCGCTGAACTGATGCTCGATGCCATCGGCGACGTGAAGGCCGATCTCGTGGGCGGCCTGGAGATGGGCGCGGTGCCGATCGCATCGGCGATCGCCGTCGTAAGCCACGTTCAGAATCGCCCCGTCGGCGCGTTCTTCGTCAGGAAGCAGGCGAAGGAGCACGGAACGCAGTCGCTCGTGGAGGGGCTGGTGCGTGGCGATAGCATGAAGGACAAGCGCGTCGTCATCGTGGAAGACGTGACGACGACAGGAGGCTCCGCCCTCAAGGCGGCGAAGGCGCTCGCCGGCGAAGGCGCCCATATCGTGAAGGTTCTCACCATCGTCGACCGCCTCGACGGCGCGGCGGAAGCCTTTCGTGAAGCTGGATTGGATTTCGTGCCTATCCTCACACTTAGCGATTTTCGCAGTTGAAAGCGCGCACGAATACTGAGAGCTTGAATCGACAACGATGAAGCCGGTGCGAGCAGGCGCGTCGGTCACGTTCGAGCTTCGGGGGAAGATCATGCGCGGTGTGGCTGAGGCGGTCCGGTCTCTGGTCCCGTGTTTGGCGTTGGCTCTTCTAACGGTGCCTGTCACCGCAATAAACGCGGCGATGGCGGGCGATGTTGGCGTGGCCACGGTCCCATGCGCCGACACCAGTCAGCACGCTACGGCGCCATCGTCCAGCGCAGCCCAACCCATGAACCTGAAGCAGGCCGCCGCCTCAACGGGCATGCTTGCCAGGATGACGGAAGTGACGAAACTCGCCGGGCTGGACAATCCGGAGGTGGACGTCGGCCCACTGACGCTGCTCGCCCCTTCCGACGAGGCATTCAATGCTTTGCCGCAGGATATTCGCGATAAGCTTCTAGCGCCTGAGAACCGCGCTCAGCTGATGGATTTGCTGCTGTTCCACGCTGTGCCGGGCCTCTATTCGACCGATCGGCTGCTCAAGGCCAAGGTGCGCAACTACACGATATCTGCAATCGACGGATCTCCCATCGAGATCAACAAGCGCAGATCAACAGGCGAGATTGATATCGCGGGGGCAAGGATCATCCGTTCTGACGTGACCGCGTCGGACGGCATCATTCACGTCATCGACAAGGTGCTGATCCCGCCCGCAGTGATGGAAGCGCTGATGGCGCCGCCGTCGATGGACCCGGCACAGGTGGCCGAGGGCGACCAGTAGGCCAACAGGTCGTCCGGTCAGTTCCCGTCGCGAGCGTTCTGAATGCGATCGTGCGCCAGGGCTCGCCACTTCCGGCAGCTTGGCCGGCGTGTATCGCAGGCTGACCTGACGTAGAGATGATTGCCCGCTCCAGCCGAACCGCTTGCGCTCGACGAATTGGCGTTCGTCTCGTTTGAGGCTGCGCGGCGGTCCGCGGTTGCGAGAGCCGGCGATGCTGCGGCAATTCCCAGGCTGAAGAGAGCGGCGGCGACTCGGATCATGTCTGTTTTTCTCCCGTAGTGTTTGCGGGAACTTTGCCGGTCATCGCAACGGAAACTCCAATCGAAAACAGAGCGCGATGTGATCGGTTTGGCCGAAAATCGAACGCGAAAAACGGCGCCATATCCATGATTGATGACAGCGATTTACAAATTCAATCAGTTGCTTGAAATCACCGCTGGCTACGTTTCGGCGGTCTAGGGAGTTGCCCTTAGAATCTGTCATAAAAGATTCACGCAGCCGACATAATTGGCCTGCGCTCGGTGAAGGCGGTGCCCGGCCTCGAGTGCGGTGTGATTATGAAAATGGATTTCGCATGAATCGCTTAGCTGGTTGCATTTTCGGACTGAGCACGTTGACGATGATTGGCAGTGGGTCTGCCAACTCTGCCGATCTGGCAGGCGACTGCTGTGCCGATCTGGAAGAGCGGATCGCGGAACTGGAAGCGACCACCGCGAGGAAGGGCAACCGCAAGGTAAGCCTGATGGTCTCTGGTCAGGTCAACAAGGCGATTACAGCCTGGGACGACGGTTTCGAAAAAGACGCCTACGTGGTCGACAACGACTTCGCCCAGTCGCGCATCCGGTTCCAGGGCAAGGCGGAAGTCGCCAAGGGCTGGGAGATGGGCTACTGGCTGGAATTCGGCCTGGACAGCGCATCGTCCGACAGTGTCAGCCAGATTGATCCCGATGCGACCGCGCAGGGCGCTACTGCCGGCAATGCTGGAATCGAATTGCGCCCCGCCCGCTGGTATATCAAGAGCGAGCAGTACGGCCAGCTTTGGGTCGGCCGCGGTTCCACCAGCCAGGACAACCTATATAAGTGGGCCAACCTCGGCCGCGCATACTCCGACGCCGAGCTTCACTATAATGGACGGTTCATCCTGCGACGTGCGGACGGTGCCATGGGAATGAGCGGCACGTCCGCAACCGCGGTGACCCGTATCTGGGATGACGTCGCAAACAACCTCGACCTGTCACGCACGACCAACGTGCGCTACGATACGCCGACAATTGCCGGGTTCATGCTTTCGGGCAGTTACAATCCAGGAATCTCGGACGCCGCGCTTCGCTACACCGAGAAATTCGGAACCTTCACGGTCAATTGGGGCATCGGTTATCTCTCCGATACCGACACCAGCGGGTTCGACAGGCGCAGCGGCTTGCCGATCGTACCCGGAGCGCGCGGCAACGAGACGAAAGACATCGTGGGCTCGGCTGGCTTTCTTGAACAAGACAGCGGACTTTACGTCTACAGCGCCTTCGGTTGGCGGAAATTCGACGACCAAGGCTTCACGAACGTGCTCGGCCGGCAGGATGATTACGGGAGCTATTGGTACGTCCAGACCGGCATCAATCGCGATTATTTCTCGTTCGGTTCGACCAACCTGCACGTCGATGTCGGCCAGTATGACGATTGGCTGAGCGGCAACACCATCTTCTTCGGTCCGGATCGCTACTTCGTGCTCGGCAGCAACGTCACCCGTTGGGGGTTCGGCGTCACGCAGGCTGTCAAATCGGCCGAGATGGATTTCTATGCCGTGTTCAACCACTACTCACTCGACCTCGATACGGCTCAGATCGGCCCCGGCAACACGGTGGTGAACACGTCGGACGAAACCCAGATGAAGGACTGGATGGGTCTCACCGCCGGTGCGCGCATAAACTTCTAACATCGAGCCAGAACTCCGGTTTTCCCTCGGGTCGCGTCGCCCGGGGGATTGTCCTGCGCGTTGATCGATGTCGTCGCAACACAGCGCAGCTTCCTGAAGGCTTCGTGTGAGGCGGCCAAGGCTGGTAAGCACGCCGCAACACGAACAGCGCGCGAAGCTGACCCGGGGCGACCGCGCGCAGCCAACGTCAGCAGGGAGAATTTCCCGCCCGCTCAGGTCCAATCGGCGTCCTCGGGCAAGTGATGCCGGCCGCGCTTCGGGACATGCCCTTCCAATTTCCGACGGCGATCCTCTTTATCCAGACGATGCAGCGGTCCTCTGCCGCCCGAGCGAGCATAATTACATCGCCTTGACAGAGCGTTGCGGGAGTATCTGGAGAAATTCATCCGCCTACGGGAACTGGGTTCGGTCCATTGCGTTGGACAATGAGAAAAGAAGCGCCGGCAATGTCACGCAACCGGTTCAATCGGCCGGGACGCCAAAGTGCCGAGAAACTAGGTCCGAAGGACAAGGGGCATCGAGACAAAGGGCCATGAGTTTGAGCGGGCAAATCAATCCCACGAGCGGGCCTCATCAGGCGGATAGCGGCCGGGTTGAAGCAGTTCTACAGCCACATGCTTGCCGACCCGATGCCGGACAAATTCACAATTCTTCTTCAGCAGCTCTCGGGCATCTTGAGCACACCGGAGGGCGAGCCATGACGAACTTGCCGCCGCCGGAATTCCAGGCTGAGTTGATGCTGCTGCTTCCAAATTTAAGGGCCTTTGCCAGATCGTTGACCCGCTCAGGTGATCAAGCTGACGACCTCGTGCAGGAGGCGCTCATGAAAGCTTGGCGCAACTGGCGGCAGTTCGCGCCTGAAAGCAATCTCAAGGCCTGGATGTTCACCATCGTGCGCAACGCGTATCTCTCTGAGCGGCGCAAGCGCAAGTTCGAGGTTGCGGATGTCGACGGCGAAATTGCCGGCCAGTTGAGCGTCAAGGCGGAACAGCCGGGGCACATGGACGCCTTGGATTTCCAATCAGCCTTCCGACAGCTCTTGCCCGAGCAAAAGGAGGCGCTGGTTCTCATCGGAGCGGAAGGCTTCTCCTATGAAGAAGCTGCTTTGATGTGCGGATGCGCAGTCGGCACCATGAAAAGCAGGGTCAATCGCGCGCGGGTCAAGCTCGCCCGGATCATGGGCATCGAAGACACCGCCGAGGTCGGCGCCGGCGGACAGATCGATCACTTGATTCGTGCGGCTGGGTGATCTGGCAATCGCGGCAGGTCGATCGGCGGTAAGCACGGCGCGGCCGGAACAGGATCAATTCAGCGTCGATAGGAAGACGTTTCAGGGGAAATGGCATCATGGGTTCGTCACTTGCCGATCTGATAGCAGTTCAGCTGCCCTATCTGCGCCGGTTCTCCCGCGCGCTCACGGGCTGTCAGGACAGGGGCGACACCTACGTCATGGCCTTGCTCGAGGCTCTGGTGGCCGATAGCCGGATCTTCGACCGCGAAATCTCGCCGCGAACGGCCGCATACAAGGCGTTCGTGAAGGTATGGAACTCGGTTCCGATCAATGACAGCGCCGACCCGGCTGATGACATTGCCGATCGCCGGATTGAGATGTTGAACCCCGGTCCGCGCCAGGCCTTCCTGCTCGCCGCCGTCGAGGAATTCAAAATCCGCGACATCGCCCAGATCCTCGACCAGTCGGAAGCCGATGTGGCCGATCTCATTAATGCGGCCGGCATGGAAATAGCCGAACAACTCAAGACGCGCGTGCTCATCATCGAGGACGAACCGCTCATAGCTCTCGATATCGAGGGACTCGTGCAGGACATCGGGCACGACGTCGTCGCCGTTGCATCGACCCATAGCGAAGCATTGACGCTAGCCCGCGCGTTGCGGCCTGGGCTCATACTGGCCGACATTCAGCTTGCCGACGGCAGCTCGGGCATCGATGCGGTTAACGAGATCCTCTTGGAACAGAACGTTCCGGTCATCTTCATCACGGCCTATCCGGAGCGCTTGCTGACCGGAGACAAGCCCGAGCCCGCCTTCCTGGTGACGAAGCCGTTCAAGCACGAGATGGTGAAGGCTGTGATCAGCCAGGCGCTTTTCTTCGATGTGAAGGCCGGCGTGAAGCAGCATGGTGCTGCCGCCTAGAAACGAAAACGGCGGACATGATCGGCAGGGCAGGGCCGCGCCATCCTGCAGCTGTGCCTACGAGCGCAGCGGCACTGCTCAACGGCCATTGCGAAAGACCTGCAAAGCTAATCGGATAATCCGATTGGATCACGACGAGATCTAATGTGATGATTTGGGTCTGTCGATGGGAGCTGAATAGGCACTGCCATGTCTAAAGCCTATGACGATAGCCGCTATCTGGCCCGCACGCTGGCCGCTTCGTTGATTGAACTCGCCCCCGAGGATCAGGTCGCCATAGTTTCCTTTTTAAAGGACGAACTGCGCCGCTTGGGAATTCCAGAAGCACCGTCCGTTTCACCGATGGCCCAGGAGCGTGGCGGCCATGCCGTTACTGCGCAGGGGGAAAGCTTGAATTCCGGCGCCTCTGCCTCGCCCAATTGAACAGTTGTCAACCGCGACGGGACCGGCGCCGAAAAGCCGTGCATTCGCTTCTCGACTGGTCTAGGAGCCTTCCGGTTCAATCGAAACCGGAGGACAGATGCCAAGTTCCTTGAAGCGGCTCTTTCGCGTGGTGCCGATTTGCGCGATGGCTGCCTTGATGCAGGTCCTGTTCCTCGACGCCCCCATGGCCCGAGCCCAGGAGACAGCAGTGACCACGCCAAGCGGACTACAACTGAAGGACACTCAGGTCGGCGCCGGGGCCAGCCCCGAAACCGGCCAGATTTGCGTCATGCATTACACCGGCTGGCTTTACGAGAATGGCCAGAAAGGCCGCAAGTTCGACAGTTCTCTCGATCGCGGCGAGCCATTTGAATTCCCGATCGGCACGGGCCGCGTCATCAAGGGTTGGGACGAGGGCGTGGCCTCAATGAAGGTCGGCGGCAAGCGCACGCTCATTATTCCCCCGGAGCTTGGCTACGGCGCCCGCGGCGCCGGCGGCGTCATCCCGCCCAACGCCACGCTCATCTTTGACGTGGAATTGCTGGAGATCCGCTAACGGATCTTATCCAATCCAGACAACAACAGGGGTCCCGGAAATACGGGACCCCTGTGATTTAGTTCCGGGACGGGACAGAGTGGGACGTAATCAGGCTGCGACGGTGCCTTCGTCGCCGGGATCTCGAAGAACGTAGCCGCGCCCCCAGACCGTTTCGATATAGCCGTTCGGCGCGCCTGTGACTTCCTTGAGCTTCTTGCGCAGCTTGCAGATGAAGACGTCGATGATCTTCAGCTCTGGCTCGTCCATGCCGCCATAGAGATGGTTGAGGAACATCTCCTTGGTAAGGGTCGTACCCTTACGAAGCGAGAGCAACTCCAGCATCTGGTATTCCTTGCCGGTCAGATGCACGCGCTGGCCGTTGACCTCCACGGTCTTCGTATCCAGGTTGACCCGCAGATCGCCCGTTTCGATGACCGACTGAGCATGACCTTTGGAGCGGCGGACGATGGCGTGGATGCGGGCGACGAGTTCGTCCTTGTGGAACGGCTTCGTCATATAGTCGTCTGCCCCGAAACCGAGGCCCTTCACCTTGTCCTCGATCTGGGCAAGGCCGGAAAGGATCAGAATGGGAGTCGAGACCTTGCTGACGCGCAGCGTCTTGAGGACCTCATAGCCGCTCATGTCCGGCAGGTTCAGGTCCAGAAGGATGATGTCGTAGTCATGCTGTCGTCCTCGATAAGAAGGACTCGCATTCTTCCGTTCCTCTCTTCCCTGTCCCGTCGCCAGGTCGTCTGCCCAGATGCTGAAGAGAACGCTAGCCTTGCCTGCGAAATTCGCGGCTCCCGCTAATCCCTTTTAAAGAATTTACCCACCAGAAGTTAACAAACCCTAATTTAGTCTTGAGCCGCCCGCCGAAACTTGCGCTGGGCTGAAACAGCCCCGATCCCAGGCAAGCACAATCGGTCGGCCGGAGTGAACCGGCGCGCGCTAGTCGATGATTTTGATAAGGTTACCAGCCCGCTGCGCGCGGCCCGCTTGATCCCGGCGATACTTGCCCGTCTGGGCCGACTCCGGCCCTGCCCGGCCGCGGCACCAACTGTGGCGATTCTTAGGAATCCAAGCACAAACGCACGCGAATCTACAGCTATCAGAATTCGCGTCGCGGCCACAGTATGCTGGGCACTCTTTTTCGAGACACCAGACAAAACTTTAGCAAAGCTTGCCATCCCGTTGCTTTACCGCAACTTAATTGGCATATGCTACCAAAATGTAGTAAGGTTGATCGGTGTCTTTCAGGGCCCGACGTTCCCGGTCAAGGCGCCGTGCTCCCGTTGGCACGAAATTTGGATCGGTTAGTGGGCGGTCGAACGAGTATGGGGTATCGAACCATGAAGCCACGCGAAACGGCGCTCCGTCTGAAGCGCTTCGAGGCCGAGGAGAAGGCCCGCAAGGTTGCCGAACTGGAACTCATGATCCGTGAGTTCGAAATGATCGCCTCCGATCTGGACCGGCAGGTTCGCGTGGAGGAAGAGCGCACGGGCATCAAGGATTCCGCGCATTTTTCCTATTCTACGTTCGCCAAATCAGCCTCGGCCCGGCGCGACAATCTTCGCTCGTCGGCTGATGAATTGAGGCTGAAGCTCGAAGCCGCCGTCCGCGAACGAGACGAAGCCGCCGAACAACTGACGCGCGCCCTGGCCGCTGAACCTCGGGATGCCGAACGGGCGAATCCCCGCCGCCGCGTGTCGCGCCATGAGACGGCCGGCCTCCGCTAAACTCTCATCGGCTGAGAAAAAACAGAAAAAGGGCCGTCCTTGTACCGGCCCTTTTTGCGTTTAAGGCCGGTAGATTGGCCTCTTTTGCTGTCCATGTGTCGCCGTGTGAGCCTTGTGCGGTCGCGCCGGGCGTGCAAAGCCCGTAAATGGCCGGATTCGGGACGTACCCAGTACAAACCGGGCGTGTGTGTCTTTTTTCCATGAACTAGCCCGGCACGCTTCGATCAGGCACGTTCCAAATGCTTCAATTCCGGTCATCGCGCTTGCTGCCTGTGCTGGCTGCCTCTGTCATCCTGGCCGGATGCTCGGCCAGTGCGCCGAGCCTGCCCAGCATGTCGGCGATGCCCGACGTCTCCGCCATCACGCCCAAACTGACCCCAGCCGACGCGCCCCGGCCGGTCGGCGCTCCGACTGAAATCTACACGCGTGTCGCGCGCGGCATCCTGACGTGCTGGTTCGGTCCGAGCGGTCCGTTGAAACCGGGCTACATCTACTTTGCCGATGCCGACCCGCCCTCGAAGGGCGGGGGAGCGGTTATCAGCATCCACAAGCGGGACAAGCAAGCCACCGATCCGCGCTCGATCCGGGCCTGGAAACTTGCAGTTGTTCCCGCGCCGGAAGGCACCACGGTCGAGATCGAGAACTTCAAACTGCCGCCGGAGTATGCCGAACCGCTCGGGCGGGATGCCCGCCGCTGGGCCGCCGGCGAAGAGGGCTGCGGGGAGGGACCGGTGACCGCAGGGTGGGACGCGAATGCTGCCGCCCCATCGGGTCCGACAGCGCCTAAATCACCGGCAGGCGATAAGAAAAGCGCTGCGAAGCCGCCGCCGCAGGTGCCGCGCTAACCCGAATTCAGGACACCAATACGCGCCGCCTCGGCAAGCGAAGCGGCGCGTTTCACGCCTCGACCGGGGTAACGGTCAGCGGCGGTAATCCTGGATCTTGGTGGCGCGCAGCCCGGGGAGGCCGTGCTGGTCGATCGAGCGCTGCCACGACAGGAACTCGTCGACGGTGAGTTTGTAGCGGTCGCAGGCTTCCTCGATGCTGAGGAGCCCGCCGCGTACCGCGGCGACGACCTCGGCCTTGCGGCGGATGACCCAACGCTTCGTGTCCTTGGGCGGCAGATCAGCGACCGTCAGCGGAGCCCCGTCGGGTCCGATGACATAGCGTTGACGCCCTCTCATCTGATGTTCGGTCATGATACTCGGTACACTCTAATGACCACGCAAAACTTACCCTATCAGGGCGACCTTAAAACGGGCCTAACCCATTGAGTGAAAATACCATAACGCCTTGTCCCGCGAACCGGTGCCAACGAGTTAAGGTTGATGCCGAATAGAGACGAATGTGCCGCGGCAGGACGACCGTAAACTGGTTCGACAAGACTTCAGGCCTCGGCCGGTCGAGCAACGCTCCGGCGAGATCGGTCGTGGGCAGAGCCCCGCAATTCTCGCTTTCATTGACCTGTCGGCTTGTCAGCGCAGGTTGAAGAGCGGTAAACAAGTCGCTTGGTTCACGCCCCGGCCACCATGCTGCATCGCCGCAGAAAAGACGCGGAAGCGTGAGCAACTGAGTTTCATTATGTTCGCCGGTACCGGGTCGGATGGCGGCCCCGGCTATCTGCGGCCTCAACCTCGATGACAAGAGCCGACCCGCCGTGACAGAGCGTGCCGACAGCCAGAAGCACACCGCCCCCACGGCAGCCAAGAGCGTGCCGGGCCGCGTCGTGGTCGCCATGTCGGGCGGCGTCGACAGCTCGTTGGTGGCCGCTCTGCTGAAGCGCCAGGGCTATGACGTCATCGGCATCACGCTGCAACTCTACGACCACGGGGAAGCAACGGCGCGCAAGGGGGCCTGCTGCGCTGGGCAGGACATCCACGATGCCCGCCGGGTGGCCGACCTGATCGGCATCCCGCACTACGTCCTCGACTACGAACGCCGCTTCGCCGACAAGGTGATGACGAGTTTCGCGGACAGTTACATCGCCGGCGAGACACCCATTCCGTGCGTCACCTGTAATCAGGAGATCAAGTTCAAGGATCTCCTCGAAATGGCGATGGAGTTGGGCGCCGAAAAGCTGGCGACCGGTCATTACATTCGCCTGCATCACACGCTAGACGGCCCGGTTTTGAGCCGCGCGCGCGACGCCGATCGCGATCAGAGTTATTTCCTCTACGCCACCACTCGCGGGCAGCTCGAGCGCATCATGTTCCCGCTCGGCGACATGCCGAAGTCGGAGGTGCGTGAACTGGCCCGTGAACTCGAGCTGCCCGTCGCCGACAAGTCCGACAGCCAAGACATCTGCTTCGTTCCTAAGGGCCGCTATACGGATGTAATCGAACGCTTGAAGCCCGGCGCCTTGCAGGCCGGAGACATCGTCCACGTCGATGGCCGCCGCCTCGGACGTCACGACGGGATCATCAACTACACCGTCGGCCAGCGTCGCGGCATTCGCATCCCGAGCGCGGAACCGCTGTTCGTCGTGCGGCTCGATGCGGCCAAGAACGAGGTCGTCGTCGGCCCGCGTCAGGCGCTCGAAACGACGGCGCTCATTCTGAAGGATGTGAATTGGCTGGGCGACGAGCCTCTTGCTGAGGCCGCTGCGGCCGAACGCGCGGTGCATGTTCGCGTGCGGTCCTCGCAGCCGACACAACCTGCCATATTGACGAGCGGTGAAGATGGCTCGATCAAGGTAATCCTGAGCGAAGGGCAGCAGGGCATCGCAGCCGGACAGGCTTGTGTGTTCTATGCCGATGGTAGTGACAGCGCGCGTGTGCTCGGTGGTGGCACCATCGTGCGAACGGTCCGGTCGGAGGAAGGCCAGGCGGCCGAGGCGTTGAGCCGGAGCGCTGGCAAGCACGCGGCGGGTGAATCCCGCCGGGCGATACGGTGATTGAAGCAGGCCGTGCGCCAGTGCGGCAGGCGGGGGCAATGACAAAGGACGAGGTTGGCAGATGATTTCGAATTTGCGGCCCAAGGCAAAGCGCACCGGTCCGAAGGTGCACAAGACCGCCGGTCGTGTCGTGCACATCGGCCACATCCACGAAGACGCCGTGAAGGTCGCCTATCGCCGTTGGGCTCCCGTGTACGATCGCACCTTTGGCAAGGTTGCCACCGAAGGCCGTCGCCACACCGCCAACGTCATCAACCGCAACCGCACTGGCAAGCTTCTGGAAGTCGGCGTCGGCACGGGCCTCTCGCTCCCCGACTATAAGCCCGACTTGGAGATCGTCGGCATCGACCTCTCCACCGATATGCTGGACAAGGCACGCCAGCGCGTCGCCGAACTCGGGCTGAAGAACGTCAAGGGTCTGCACGAGATGGACGCGGGCGAACTGGAATTCCCCGACCATTCCTTCGATACGGTCGTCGCCATGTACGTGATGACGGTGGTGCCCGACCCGGAGAAAGTCATGCGCGAACTCTCGCGCGTCACCAAGCCGGGCGGCGAGGTGGTGATCGTCAACCACTTCAGCCAGGAAGAAGGCGTGCGCGGCTGGGTCGAGCGTCGCATGGCCCCCTTCGCCGAATTGATCGGCTGGCGCCCGGTGTTCGATCATTCGCGCGTCATGGTCTGCGACGACCTCAAGCTCGTCGAACGCAAGTCCGTGCGCCCGTTCGGCATCTTCACGATGATGCGGTTCCAGAAGCAGGCCGAGGCCAAGCGCATTGCCGCCGAGTAACAGCTATAGACGGCGCTCTGGTACGGCGGGATAGCTCAGCTGGTTAGAGCGGCGGAATCATAATCCGTAGGTCCCCGGTTCAAGTCCGGGTCCCGCTACCATTCTTCGAACAAATCATTTCTTCCGCATCCCGGACGCGGCCGCTTTGACGATGAAGCGGAGGTCGCGGTCGAGTTGGCCGCGATCGAAATCCGACAGCCTGTTATTTACCGCCAGATGCAGAATCCCGTGAGCCGCGCCGAACAGGGCCCGCGCCGCCGTGACACGCTGCCCGGAGTCCGGCACATCCTGCCCGATGGTCTCGACCAGAATATCGATGAGCCGCGCGCGTTCAGCCTCGAAGTCGGCCGGAAGCGCCCTGTCGTCGGGCAGGCGAAACTCGAACACCGCAAGCCATCGGTTCCGGTTTTCCAGCGCGAAAGCCGTGTAGGCGAATGCAAGGGCGAGCAGGCGCGTCTCGAGCCCGGCTTTCGCCGTTGATTTGCGCGCCGCTTCGAGCGGTTCGCCCAGGGCAGCCAAAGTCTCGCGGTTGATCGCCAGTATCAGGCCGTCGCGGTCGTCGAAGATATTATAGAGCGTGCCGACGGAGCAGCCGCCCTCCGCCGCGAGTCGCCGCGCCTGCACGGCAGCAAGGCCCTCTTCCGCAACAATCCGCCCAGCTTTCTCAAGTATGACGCCGCGCAACGCCTCACGTCCGGTGATGTCCGGATCGGTAGGTCGGCTGGCGGCGGAAGGGCGCTTTCGAGTCCGCGTCATGCGTAGGCAGATAAACACGATTCCAAACAAACGAACATGGTTCAAATACGCAGCCGGTGGAGTCGGAAAAACGTGCCGGCGATCCGCCATGCCACGCGAGAAAGCGGGCGAAGGTGCCGGGCGAAACGGTACGCTTAGAGCATAACGAACGGCGCTTCTGCGGCCACAGTGCGCGGTTCATGCACGGCTGCGCGCCGCCTCGACACAAAGTAGCCATGCTTGGGGCTAGTTTCGCCGCATGAACTCACGCCTTCTGAGCACATCATCGATCTTCCGCGCGGTGGGGGCAGCCATGCTCCTGTTGCTGTCCTCCAGTCTCGTCGGGCGGGCGGAATCGCAGGAGCAGATCGTTCTTCCTTATGACTGCGATGTCGTCGGTGGCCGCGTTCAGGTACGTCCCTCCGGCGATCAGGCCTATCGCATCTACGGGACGCGGCGGCAGGAGCAGTATCGCGCCTGTTCGGAGCAGAACCCGGACCGGTGCCGTTCCTTCCTCGTGCATCGCTTTACGATGGCCTGCGGCCGGGAACGCGCCGAGTGGCCGGACGTCTATGCCGCAATCGCGCGCATCACGGACGGGCGTGCGTTCTACAACAACGATGGCCGGCTCTATTACCGGATGGGACCTCGCGAGCCGCGCGACAGCTACCCGTTCCCCGAGCCGCGCCGCGCCACCGGTCTCGTCGAGATGCCGGACGGCTATGCGCCGATTGCCGGTGTCGACGCGATCTTCACGCCGCTCGACCCACGCGTCGCGGAACTGGAAGACGGCGGCGGACCAACGGCGGCACAGGCGCCCTCCGGGCCAAAGCCGTCATTCGCTCCTGCTCTAGCTCCCAAAGCCGACCAGAAACCGAAAGTGTCTGAGAACCTGACGCCCTCCGGCGTTAAGGCAGGCGGCGAGCAGAGCGCGGAGGTGCGGCTCGAACCGAGGCCGCCGAATACGCCCGCGGTCGAGAAGCCGCTGGAAACATCGAGTACGTCGCCCCCCTCGGCCACTCCGGAAAAGCCGGATGCTGCGGACGGCAAGTCCGTGGCCCCAGCCGTTCCGACCATCCTCAACAACCCGGCGGCGAAAGAACTGGCATCTGCGAGCAGGACGGAAACCGTCGTCGCCGCTGCGGAAGTCGCGCCACCTCCGCCGCCCGCAACGGTGGAAGGTCCGCGCGTGGAAGGTTGGAGCGCCACCGGTGGGTCCGGCATTTCCGTGCCGCCCCTCGCGTTCGCAATTCTGATCGCGGCCGCGACGCTGGCCACGCTCCTGGTGATCCTGAAGAAGCAGGCCGCCGTGCCGGTGGCGGCCGGTCCGTTGCGGGTCCCCGTGGAGCCGGTCCTGCCGGGCCTTGAACCGCGTCTCTCGTCCCCGGCGGGCCAAGCCCTGACGGTTCGCGTGGAGCCTTCCGCGCCCGCCGTATCGAAAAGTGCCGCGTCGGCGCAATGCATGCCGGCGTCGCGCGAGGAAGCCCTGGCGCTTCTCGGATTGAGCGCCGGCGCGACCGACGCCGTCATCCGCAAGGTGGTCGAGGCCTTGCGTCAGTCGTGGCATCCCGATCTCGCGACGGACGAAGCCGATCGGGCGATGCGCGAGGAGCGCATCAAGGCGATCAACGTCGCCGCCGGACTCCTGCTGCGCAAGTCCGCCGCCTGACGTCAGCGCTGGGCGATGAACACACCGGCGAGGATGAGCGCGAAACCGGCGGCATGATAAAGCGCCGGCTGTTCCCCGAGCAGCGCCATCGCCATAAGGCTCGTGAATAGCGGGATGAGGTGGATGAAGACGCCCGTTCTGTTGGCGCCGATGAGTTCGACGCTGCGCGCGTAGCAGTAATACGCAACCAGACTTGCGAGCACGCCGGCATAGAGCACCGCCGCGATGGTCTGCGGCGTGATTTCCATGACGTCGCCGTGCGCATACTCCCAGCCGGCGAGAGGCAGGTTGACCACTCCCGCGATGATATAAGTGACCCCGGCGAAACTCAGGGTGGAGATCTTCGGCCGCGTGCGCAGCAAGGCGGTGTAGAGCGCCCACACGCCCGTCGCGAACAGCATCACGAGATCGCCGCCGTTGAATGACAGCGTCGCGATACGTTGGAATTCTCCATGCAGAACCACGACGGCGACGCCCATCAGCGACACGGTCATGCCCGCCACCTGATTGCGGCGCAGGCGGTCGCCGAATAGCAGGGCGCCGGCGAGAACGATCAGGATCGGTCCCCACGAGTTCAGGATCGCCGCATTGGTCGCCGTCGTGTCCGTCAGAGCGATGTATTGCAGGGTATTGTAAATGCCCGAGCCCATGAAGCCGAGCAGCAGGAGTCGCGGCCACTCCTGCCGGATAACCGGCCAATCGGAATGGATCGACCGATAAGCGAATGGAAACATCAGTACGGCCGCCAGTGACCAGCGCAGGAAGGCCAGCGTCATCGGCGGAATGATGCCATGCGCCCAGCGGCCCAGAATGTGGTTACCTGCCCACAAGGCCATTGTCAGGATCAGGAATAGATAGGCCGTCGCCGGAGAGGCGCGGGGCGCTGCCGATGCCATGTCGGGAGGTGTCCGTGCTGGATCTGGTCCGCGATCTATAGGCAACCATCGACCCCGTCAAATGGCCGGACCAAAGCCCGAGCCCGGGCGCGTCATATGGGATGTTGGGGCCGCAGGATTCTGGGCTATAAGCGGGACCGAAAAAGGGTTCAATCCAGCCTTGGCCCCGGTCCGCGGAAGGCCGGGGCCAATGCACGTTCAGAGGCTCGCGATGGGCAACGTAGTAGTGGTCGGCGCCCAGTGGGGCGACGAAGGCAAGGGCAAGATCGTCGACTGGCTGTCGGAGCGGGCGGATGTCGTCGTGCGCTTTCAAGGCGGTCACAATGCCGGGCACACGCTCGTCATCGGCAACAACACTTATAAACTCTCTCTGCTGCCGTCCGGCGTTGTCCGGCCCAACAAGCTCGGCGTGATCGGCAACGGTGTCGTCGTCGATCCATGGGCGCTGGTGGCGGAAATCGAGAAGCTCGGCGCCCAGGGCGTGAAAATCACGCGCGACAACCTGCGGGTTGCCGACAACGCCACACTGATCCTGCCGCTGCATCGCGAACTCGACATGATCCGGGAAGAGGCCGCCGGGACGGGTAAGATCGGCACCACCGGACGCGGGATCGGTCCGGCGTATGAGGACAAGGTCGGCCGCCGCGCCATTCGCGTACAGGACCTGAAGAACCTGGAAACGCTCGGCCCGAAGGTTGACCGGCTGCTCGTTCACCACAACGCGCTGCGGGCCGGCCTCGGCAAGGAGCTCGTCTCGAAAGACACGCTCATGGCGGAACTCAGCGGTATCGCGCCGAAGGTGCTGCCCTTCATCGACGTGACGTGGGCGCTGCTCGACCAGGCTCATCGGGCGCGCAAGCAGATACTGTTCGAAGGCGCACAGGGCGCTCTGCTCGACATCGATCACGGCACCTACCCGTTCGTCACATCGTCAAACACGGTTGCGGCGCAGGCCGCATCCGGCTCAGGCATGGGGCCGCGCGCGGTTGGCTATGTCCTGGGCATCGCGAAGGCCTACACGACGCGCGTCGGTTCCGGTCCGTTTCCGACCGAACTCGACGACGCCATCGGCGAGAAGATCGGCGAGCGCGGCCATGAATTCGGCACCGTCACCGGACGCAAGCGCCGCTGCGGTTGGTTCGATGCCGTGCTCGTGCGGCAGGTGTGCAAGGTGTCGGGGATCGACGGGATCGCGCTGACGAAACTCGACGTGCTCGACGGTTTCGACGAGATCAAGATCTGTGTCGGCTACCGGCTCGATGGCGAAAAGCTCGATCGCCTGCCCGCCGAGCAGAATGCCCAGTCACGCGTCGAACCCGTCTATGAGACGTTCGAAGGATGGTCTCAGTCCACGCGCGGCGCGCGCAGCTGGGGTGAGCTGCCGGCGCAGGCGGTGAAGTATGTCCGCCGCATCGAAGAGTTGATCGGTTGCCCGGTGACGCTGTTGTCGACGAGCCCCGAGCGGGACGACACGATCCTGATGAAAGACCCCTTTCTCGCCTGATCCTTTTCGCGCCCGTGCTCTGCACGCGCCCCCATATTCCGTGGAGAAATATCTTGGCCCGCAAGAAACCGACGGCGAAAGAAAGCTTCGTCATGTTCAACGTCGCCTACGAGGACGGCACGGTCACCTCCAACCGCCGCGTGCCGGAATCGGTGCTGGGCGGCCTGGACGGCGACGCCCCGGCGCAAGCCGTGATCGAAGAGCAGGACCGTATGATCGAGGAGCAGTCGGGACGTTCGCGCGGCCCGATCAAATCCATCATGCGCTCCCCCGTGCGCTAGCGGCCGCCGATGAACCCGGCCTTTCAGCCCACGCGCGAAGAAGGTCTGGCCCGGCTGCGGGCATTCGTACCGCGGGCCGGAATCGCCTATGCCAAGTCGCGCAACTTAGACCGCGGCCCCGGCGACCGAAGCAACGTCTCGCTGCTCTCGCCATTTCTGCGGCACAGGCTCATCGGCGAAGACGAGGTTGTTCGCGCCGTTCTTTCGAAGCATCCGATCTCAGCCGCCGACAAGTTCGTGCAGGAAGTCTGCTGGCGTACGTACTGGAAGGGCTGGCTGGAACAACGGCCCCGGGTGTGGAGCGATTTCCTCTCCGAGCTTACTCAGGCGCAGGCGAATGCGCAGGACGACAGCGACATTGCGCGCGGCTACGAACGGGCGATCAACGGCGAGACCGGCATCGCGGCCTTCGATGCGTGGGCGAGGGAACTGACCGAAAGCGGATACCTGCACAACCACGCGCGCATGTGGTTCGCGTCCGTCTGGATTTTTACGCTCAAGCTGCCGTGGACCCTCGGCGCCGACTTCTTCTATCGTCACCTGCTCGACGGCGACGCGGCCTCCAACACACTTTCGTGGCGCTGGGTCGCGGGTCTTCACACACGCGGCAAGCACTACGTCGCTCGCGCCGAGAATATCCGCCAATTCACCGAGGGCCGTCTTGACCCTGCGGGAGAACTCGACGAGGTGCCCGAGCCTCTGGACGGACCGGAACCACCCGCGCCGACACGTCTGCGGCCGCCGATGAGCGTCACGCATGAAGAAGACGTCGTACTGCTCGTACAGGAAGACGATCTGACGCCGGAACGCTGGCCGGTCGCGGCAGAGCGCGTTAAAGGCGTCGTGCTGCTCCCGCCAGACGGGAGTTACCCGGGCTTGTCTTCGGCCGTTCTTGCCTTCCGAGCCGGCGCCATGGACGACACCGCGGCACGGGCGAGGGTTGCGTTTGGCGCCCCCGTCGTCCTATCGCTCGCAAAGCCGTCGCCGGACGAGGCCGTGGCGCTGTGCCGGGCGCACGGCGTCGAAAAACTCGTGACCGTGCAAGTCCCCGTCGGACCCGCGCGCGCAACCTATGAGTCCTTCGTCGCTGAACTGGCGGGCTCGGGCGTTGCCGCGGTCGAGGTGCGCCGCGATTGGGACAGCGCCTTCTGGCCCTACGCGCGCGCCGGCTTCTTCAAGGTGAAGGAACGCATTCCAGAAACGCTGGAGCGGCTGGGCCTTCTCTGATCAGTAAGCCGATGTGACGAGCCCACGTGCCGCTTCGATGGCGCCGTCCTGCAAGGGGAAGGCGAGAACGCGCATCGGATTGACCGGGCCGGGCAGCGTAATCTGCCCCGGCGGCACCCGGCGGAAGCCGAACCGGCCGTAATAGGGCTCGTCGCCGACCAGAATGACCAGCGACTTCCCAGCGGACCTCGCATCCGCGATACCCTCGGCGATCAACTGACGGCCGAGGCCCTGGCCTGCGAATTCCGGTTCGACGGCAATGGGGCCGAGCAGGAGCGCTCCGGGCACGCCGCCGATCTTCACCTCGCTCAGCGTGACGGCGGCCACGAGCCGGTTGCCCCGCATGGCGACATGACAGAAATCCGACAGCGCGTTGCCGTCGCGCCGGCCCTCGCGCACCCGGTAGGCCGAGCGCGCGAAACGCCCCGGCCCGAAAACACGCGCATGCAGCGCGCCGATGGAGGGCACGTCGCAAGGTTCGGCAGTGCGGATGAAGGTCTTGTCGGACATCTGCTTTTTTCTGGCGCCAAGCCCTTCAACTAGGCTTGCGCGGCGCGAGCTAGCATGGATGGAACGAGGGGTCTAGCGAGGCATTACCACAGCGGGTCACGCGGCTGGCCCTGGAAGACCTCTTGAAGACGCGAGACCACCGACCGGTGGGTGCCGTCCGGCAAGGCGTCGATCGCGAAGAATCCCTGTTCGGCGATCTCCCGGTTGGCTGGCGGAACCTCGAGCTGATCCCATTCGCGAATGACGAACAGAGCGACATGATCGCTGGGGAAGTGGCGGAAGTTCGCATACACGCCGAAGAGCTGCGCCGGCCCCCGTAGCGTAACGCCTGTTTCCTCATTGATTTCGCGTTCGAGCGCCGTCTCGACAGGTTCGTTTTTCTCAACACCCCCACCCGGAAAATGCCAACCCGGCCGGTAGGAATGACGAACGAGCAGAACTCGGCCGTGCGCATCGACGATCAGTCCCTGCGCGCCGAGCGTCAGCCCACGCGCAAAGCGCCAGTAGCGCTGGAGCACTTTCGTGACGAAACGAGAGCCGGTCATGATGCGGCGGCCTTGCCTGAGTAGAATTTCGGGACGAACTGTCTCACGAAAACCATTCCCGTTGATTGCCTCTAGTCCGGAAAGCTGCAATTGCACCGTGAAGATAGTAAAGGGTTTGCGTCGCAGGATGGCTCCGTCTGGACGTATCGCCCCGGAATGACGCAGATGTTCACATTGGCTCATATATCCGACCTGCATCTGACGCCGATCGTCGGCTTTGGTCCTGGTCATTGGAACGTCAAGCGCGGGCTTGGGTTTCTGAACTGGGCGCGCAGCCGCCGCCGTGTACACCGGCAGGATGTCGCCGATCGCATGGCGGCCGACATCTGGCGGCACGGTGCCGATCACGTCGCGGTTACGGGCGACATCGTCAACCTCGGACTTCCCGGCGAGATCGGAGCGGCACTCACCTGGCTGAAGACACTGGGGCCGCCCGACAAGGTCACTGCCGTTCCAGGCAATCACGACATCTATACGCGCCGTATGAACGGGCCGTCCTGTACCGAGATCTGGCGCGACTACATCGCCGCCGACTCATGGGGCGCATCGTTCGCTGGCGCGCCGCCCCAAATCTTTCCATTCGTGCGCCGCGCCGGGCCGCTGGCCCTGATCGGCGTCAATTCGGCAATCCCGACCCGTCCGCTCGTCGCGGCCGGCCGCGTCGGCCGCGATCAGTTTGCAACACTGAGGGACTGCCTGGTGCGCCTCAGCAATGAAAAACTCATGCGCGTGGTTCTCATCCATCATCCGCCGCTGCCGGGCCAGACGGCGCCGCGACGCGCGTTGCAGGATGCCGCCGAACTTGCCGATGTGCTGAGCGAGTGTGGCGCCGAGCTTGTCCTGCATGGCCACAACCATCGCGACTCGCTGCTCTGGCATCCGAGCAGGGAAAAGCCGGTCCCGGTTGTCGGCGTGGCGTCCGGCTCCGCCGCGCGGACTCATGGGCCCGAACCGTTGGGGCGCTACAATCTGTTCCGCTTCGAGCCCGGCGGCATTGAGATGGTCGTGCGCGGGATCACCGATGCATCTCGCGGCCAAGTGGTCGAGATCGCACGGGCCCGCCTGCAACCGGCCATGCAACCGCTCTTCGTCTGATCGCTCCAACAGACACACGTCGCACACGGATCACGTTCATGGCTGCAAGCGATGCTTGACAAGATCAACGCCAACCGGGCTCAATGATGGGGTATCGGTTCCTGCTGGTGAGCAATCGCCATCGGGAGAATAGGGAACACGGTGAGGATCGCGGTGCGGTCCGATGCCGAGGCTGCCCCCGCAACTGTAAGCGGCGAGCTTCCCCCACAATGCCACTGAGACTGTTTGGGCTTGTTGCCCTCGGTACATGCTGCCCATCCCTCGTGCGGGGCGCGCGGAGGAACGGACCACCCGTAGTGGCGGCTGATGTGCAACCGGTAGGGAGCGGCGTCAGGCATGTGCGGGAAATTGGGTCCAGTCTCGATCCCATGAATTGAAAGCGTGCAGCCGGAGACTTCGTCTTCGGAGCGACGCTCCAATGCCCGTCCAAGCGGACGTTCGCGCCCTCCACACCGCCATTGGGGTTGGAGGAGTGATGAACGTGAGGAATGCGCTTGGCGCATGGATGACGACGTGCGCGCTGGTGTCGGCCGGCGTGGGTTTCTGTTTGCCAGCCTCGGCTCAGGCTCAGGAAAGCGAAGAACTGCCACCCATCGTTGTCGAAGGAGCGACGCTGGAGATTCCCCCGGACACTGCGGGCAACAAAAAGAAAACGGGTGCGGCTTCCGAACCTGCCAGCCCCGTCGAGGGCACCGGGGAAACAACTTCGGACGCGAGCGGAGCCAGCCCGCCAACGGCACTTGCGAGCGAGGTGCAGGGTGTCGCGAGCGACAAACTCGGCTCTTCCGTCAGCGTCGTGACGGCCGCCCAATTGAAGGAACGGCAGATCCGTCATGCCGCCGATGCGTTGCGCAGCCTGCCGGGCGTCAATGTCAGCTCGCAGGGCGGGCCGCTGAACCTCACCGTCGTGCGGATACGCGGGGCGGAAAGCAACCAGACGCTCGTTCTCATCGACGGTGTCGAGGTCAATCCTGTCGGGGATGGAATTTTCGATTTCTCCAATCTACTCGCCGACGATATCGCGCAGATCGAAGTGATCCGCGGCCCCCAGAGCGGACTGTATTCGTCAGGCGCCATCGGCGGCGTCATCAACATTGTGACGAACGGCGGCAAAGGTCCGTTGACGTTTCGGGCACGCGGCGAGGGCGGGTCATTCGGATCAGCGAATGGAACCGCAAGCGTTTCCGGAGGCACGGATCGCGCCCATGGCAGCCTCGTCGTGTCGGGCCTGAAGACCAACGGTTTCAACATCTCGCCCGAAGGCCCGGAAGAGGACGGCGGCGACTTTTCGGCCGTCTCCTTCCGGGGCGGCCTGCTGGTTTTCGATAACTTGAAAATCGATACCTCGCTTCGCCGGTCCACGCGCGACGGTGATCGCGATGATTTCTCAGGTATCAATTCAGCAGGGTTCCTGACCGCGTCGGACGATCTGTCGACCTTTTCGACCACATTGAGCGTCGGGCGGATTGCTGCCACCCTTGATACTTTCAGCGACGGCCGGTGGACGCAGCAGATTTATGCGCAGGGGTCGGAAACCGACACGTCCGACCTGTCGCTGGGCCTCTTCGACCCGCCGGATGGAACCAGATCGCAGAACATCAGCGCGATGTCGGAATACGGCTACCTTTCCACGTACCGCCTGGACGATGCGAGTGGCATGCCAATTCGGCATTTTTTGACGGCTATGGCGGTGCATCGCAACGAGAGTTTCGACCAGCCCCTTCTGTCACGTGACTTCGCACGTGATCGCGACAGCCTCGCTGGAGAGATACGGGGTGAATATTTCGATGCCGTTTCGCTCGTCGGAAACATCCGGCACGACGCCAACGAAGACTTCGAGGACTTTACGACCTGGCGGACAACCGCTTCGGTCCGTCCCTGGTCGTCGCCGTTTCGCTTGCACGCAAGCTATGGCACGGGGGTGAAGTATCCGAGTTTTGCGGAGCAGTTCGGAGATTTCCCGAACTTCATAGCCAATCCGTCCCTGCAGCCTGAAGAAGCCGAAGGCTGGGATGCCGGCGTTGAAACGACATTGTGGAACGGCAACGCGATCTTCGACGTCACTTACTTTGATACGGTTCTCACCAACGAGATCGATACCGACTTTCTTTTTGAGGACGGCGAGTTGTTCTCGACGCCGTTCAACCGATCGGGAACCAGCTCGCGCAATGGAATCGAGTTCCAGGCAAGGGCGCTGCTGGCCGCCGGTCTGACTGCTGGACTTTCTTATACCTATCTGAACGCGCAGGAGGGCGACGGCAGCCAGGAGATCCGCCGGCCACGTCACAGCGGGCGGCTCGATCTGAACTACGCCTTCGATAACGACAGGGCCAACCTCAATCTGGCGGCCATATACAACGGCGACATGGACGACTTGGCGTTCAGCTTCACGGAGACGGTCGTCACGACGCTGGAGAACTATTGGCTCGTGAATGCCGCGGCATCCTACAAACTGTCGCCGGGCGTGGAGGTCTACGGACGCGTCGAAAACGCACTGAACGAGGACTACCAGGAGATCTATGGCTACGAGACGGCCGGCATCGCGGCTTACGCGGGAGTCCGGTTTACCTACGTCGAAGAAGCCACGCGGGCCTGGGCCGATGGGCGCTAGAATGACATGCGAAAGTTGATGCGGTGACAGTGGCATTGGGCGCGAAACATAGACCTGTTAGGAGCCTGGCAGCCTTGGCGGCCGGGCTTCTGGCATTGACCGGTGGATTTGCCGTCTCCCAGGCCGACGCCGGTCAGCCTCGCCGCATCGTGTCGTTGAACTTGTGCGTCGATCAGGTCCTGCTCGATCTCGTTCCGCGCGAGCGCATTGCTGGCTTGAGCTTTCTCGCCGCCGATCCGTCCATGTCGCTGATGGCGCGCGAGGCCGAAGAGTTACCCGCCGTACGCGGGTCGGCAGAGGAAATCCTCGCGCTCGACCCCGACCTCATCCTTGCCGGCGAGTATACCACCGCGGCCACCGTCGATCTTCTTCGCCGCCTTGGCCGCCGTGTCGAAATCGTGCCGATGGCATCGAGCTTCGACGGGATCCGCAAGGTCGTGACTCTGGTCGGCGGTCTCACCGGAGTGCCTGAGCGCGCGGCAGAACTGGTGAAGGCATTCGACGAACGTCTCGCTGAGGTGAAAGCGAGCGCCGTCGTCCGCTCAGCGGCGCTGCCTCCGCGCGCCGTTGCCATGCAGGTCAACAGTCTGGCCTCCGGTGAAGGCAGCCTCGTCGACGAGGTGCTGCGGGAGGCGGGATTCGAGAACGTGGCCCGCAGCAGGAAGCTCGGCCCCGCAGGCCAGTTGCCGCTCGAAAGCCTGATCGCCGATCCGCCGGACGTCATCGTACGCGCCAATTCCTCCGCGGACTTCCGCACCGTCCTGGCCGACAATCTGCGTCATCCGGCATTCCGCGCGCTCGACGAGTCACGGCCGAGCGTCAACATCCCTATGAAAGAGTGGCTCTGCGGCACGCCGCGCATCGTCGACGCCGTGGAACGCCTCGCCGTCGCGCGCGAGCAGCTCCATCATCGCGCCGAGGCCGGTCGATGAACGTAACGCCCCTCGCCGTGGCGCTCGCAGTTGCGGCGCTTGCGGCGTTTCTGATTTCCCTCCTTCTCGGCGTCGAGGGCTTTACGCTGCCCGGAACGCCGGAGGCGCAACGTACGATCCTTCTCGAAGTCCGGTTGCCGCGTGCGATCCTTGGCTTCTTGGTCGGGGGCACGCTCGGGCTCGCGGGGGCCGTCCTGCAGGGCTATCTGCGCAATCCGCTCGCCGAACCCGGCATTATGGGCATCTCAGGAGGCGCGGCGCTCGGCGCTGTCATCGCCATTCATTCCGGCGTGGCCCAGTCCTTTGCGCTTGCCCTGCCCGTTGCGGGTCTTACCGGGGCCGCCATTGCGACGCTTGCGCTGGCCGTACTCGCAGGCCGGGGCACGGGTCCCGTAACACTGATCCTCGCGGGGGTCGCCGTTTCGAGCCTCGCCGCCGCGCTCACGTCGCTGGCCCTGAACCTCGCGCCGAACCCGTTCGCGGCGTCTGAGATGCTCTACTGGCTGATGGGCTCGCTGACCGATCGCAGCCTGGTCCACGTCTGGCTGGCAGCCCCGCTCATGATCGCCGGCTGTGGTCTGCTGGCAGCGACCGGTCGCGACCTCGATGCACTGACACTTGGCGAGGCGGCCGCGCAGAACCTCGGAGTCGACCTGGGTCGTCTCCGGCTGGTCGTCGTCGCCGGAACGGCGATCGCCGTCGGCGCGGCAACGGCGGTTTGCGGGGCGATCTCATTCGTCGGATTGATGGTGCCGCATCTTCTGCGCCCGCTCACCTCCGGAGAGCCGAGCCGTCTTCTGCTGCCGAGCTTCCTCGGCGGAGCGGCCTTGGTCCTTCTCGCCGATGTCGGATTGCGCCTCCTGTCGCCCCTGGGCGACTTGCGCCTTGGCGTACTGACGGCGCTCATCGGCGCTCCCTTCTTCCTTTGGCTCGTCCTGAGCAAGCGGTCGGAATTGGCGCCATGAGATCGAGAGGCACCCGGTTGCAGGCACGAAGCCTTGATGTGCGCCTCGCAGGGCGCGACATCCTCAAGGATATCTCGTTCGCGGTATCTCCGGGCGATTTCGTTGCCGTTGCCGGCCCGAACGGCGCGGGAAAGTCGACGCTGCTACGTGCGCTCGCCGGTCTGGCGGTTCCCAGTGCAGGCTCCGTCGAACTTGACGGAGCCGATATTCGCAGCCTCGACCGCCGCGAAATCGGCCGCTCCATCGCCTATCTCCCGCAGGATCGAACCGTACACTGGCCGCTGAAATCGCGCGCCGTGGTCGCGCTCGGCCGCATTCCGTATGGCTCGGGGCCGCAGCGTGGCGAGAGCGAAGAAGACCGCGCGAAAATCGAGACGGCGATGATGCAGATGGATGCTCTCCCGCTCGCGAACCGGCCGGTCGCCGAACTTTCCGGCGGCGAGCGCGCCCGTGTCCTGATGGCCCGGGCATTGGCGCAGGATGCGGCAATCCTCATCGCCGACGAACCCGCCGCCGGTCTGGACCCGGCGCACGCGCTGGTCTTGTTCGAGACATTGGCTCGCATTGCCGCTGAGGGCCGCGCGGTGATCGTCGCCCTCCACGATCTCTCTCTCGCACTTCGCTACTGTCCGCGCGCCATTCTGATGAAGGACGGCCGGGTTGCGGCATCCGGTCCCGCACGCGACGTTATGACCGAGGCGCTGATTGCACGCGTTTACGGCATCCGCGCATGCGTTGCGGAATTTGCAGGTGTGCCGTGTGTCATCCCCGTATCGGTCCGGTCATGATAGGGACAGGGTGTTGCGTCAGGTTCGCGTCGTGGGCCGGCTGGCCCAAGATCGTCGAATGTGAAGCGGGGTATGGGACGCGTGGAATTATTCCGGCGCCGGTTGAAATTGAATCTGGCCCTCCAGGGCGGCGGCACGCATGGGGCATTCACCTGGGGCGTTCTCGATCGGCTGCTTGAGGATAGTTACCTCCGATTTGCCTGGATCAGCGCGGCCAGTGCCGGGGCGATCAATGCCGCAGCCCTTGCGGCGGGATTGGCGGAGGGTGGCCCGGACGGCGCTCGGGCGAAACTCCGGCAAGTCTGGGAGGGTGTGGCCAAGGCCGGAGTTCCGGAGTTTCTTCGGCTCAATCCCGTGCTTTTCACGCTATCCCGGTCGGCGCCGCTCGCCCATCTCGCTTCGCTGTGGTCGCCCTATGAGTTCAATCCGCTCGGTTTCGACCCACTGCGCCGGCTCTTGAACGAAACGATCGACTTCGCCGCCATCCGCAAGCACGCGCCGGTCGAAATGCTGATCGCCGCGACGGAAGTGGCCACCGGAGAAGCCCGGCTCTTTCGCCGCGAGGAGATGACGGTCGATGCCGTGCTCGCATCCGCCTGCCTGCCGGCACTGCATCACGCGGTCGAGATCGATGGCGTCGCCTATTGGGACGGCGGCTATTCGGCAAACCCCGATCTGGTCACCCTGGCCATGGAAAGCCCCGTCGCCGACACGCTGATCGTGCAGTTGACGCCGTTGAAGAAAGAGGGTCTGCCGACGGGTGCGCGGGAAATTCAGGCGCACGTCAATCGGCTGACCTTCAACGCGCCTTTGATCCGCGATGTCGAGATCATCGAGATGGCGCGCGAAGCCATGCGGGGCGCGGTCCGCTCGCGATTTTCGCGGCTGCGCCCCCTGGCGCAACACCGGTTTCATCTCGTAGAGGCCGCGCCGTACACGGGAGTTTTGCCGGACGCGAGCAAGACCAATCCCGACATCGCGCTTCTGAACCACCTCCACGCAGCGGGGCGGACGGAGGCCGAGAAGTGGCTGGCGCTCAACCGACGCGCTATCGGCAGGCGCTCGACGGTCAACCTGCGCGCCCATTTCGAATCCGTTCGCGCTGGACGCCGCCTGAAACCGAAAGAGATGGTCGACGCTGAGACGCCGCCAACAGGTGCAAAGCCGCGGGCCGGTGCCGTGACGGGTGCGGTTTCCGTCAAGCCGGCCAAAGCCGGAGAACCTCCGGTCGCGCGCGGCACGCCCTGATCAGGGGGAGGCAAGCCGCGCGTAGCCTTCTATCAGTGTCTCGTCGAGGATGCGCTTGTAGCCGGCGTAGGCAGGATCGTCCGCCGTCACCTCGCCGAGCGCGGCACCCTTCAGGTCCGACCGCTTGAGATAGGCAATGGGCGCGGACACGGGCACGAAAAAGCGCCCCTGTTTATTGAGCGTCGTGATCAGGCCGCGCATTTCTCCGGCCTGATCCACCTGCGAGACCACCACCATTCGCATCGCGCCCTTGGTCAGCGAAACGAGGTGGATGAACATGGATGACGATGGAATGTAAAGCCGCCCCCGGTGCGCGAAGGGTTGATCCGGCCGGTCGCGTTCCTCGAAGATGAGCGACGGCCACTCCGGGTCCCAAAGCACGTCCGTCCGATAGGCCACGATGGTGTTCGGCACCGCGAACGCCGGCCGCAGTGTGAGATAGCTTCCGATATAATGATCGACACCGGCGCGCGTATAGGCGCCCATGTAGACCGGCGCGACGAGACCGCCTTCGCCTTTGAGGTCCATCGGTTGCGCGGTCGTCATGGCGCCCGACCACAACTCCTTCACGCGTTGATAGTCGAGCCCGAGAACCATGCAGACATCGAACAGCGTCTGTTCGCGGACAGGCCGTCCCCCGAGCAGGTTCTGAATCGTCTTCTCGTGGCACTCTGCGGCGTCCGCGAGTTCCATCTGGGTCATCTTTTTTTCGATCAGTGCGGTGCGCAGCATCTGAACGGCGGCGCTACGCACGGCGCGGGCCGGGACGGTCTTGTCGGGGGCCATGGCGAACAGAGTTTCCGGCAAAAAGCGATAAGTTCTTGCCGCTACTTATCGCCCGCCGGGCGGTCCGCTGCAATCGCGGTGACCTCGGAACGTTTGTAAAGGGTCAACGGCCACTTGCGGCCGAGACGACCTCCAGCTTGACCGGGGCCAGTCCGCGGCTCTGCATTTCCAGAACCTCGGCCGCGGCCTCCGAAACGTCGATGATGCGGCCAGGCTTGAATGGCCCACGATCGTTGATCCGAACCACGGTCGTCCGGCCGTTGCGGAGATTGGTCACGGCGACGAGCGTGCCGAACGGAAGGGTGGGATGCGCTGCCGTCATCGCCCGCTTGTCGAAGCGTTCCCCCGACGCCGTCATCTGCTCTTGCCAATAGTATGAGGCAATGCCGTCGAGGGCGTGGGATTTTGCGGTGTTCTTGCCGACAGAACCGGTCACGACAGGAGCCCTTTCGTCGCGAACCTCCGTCACCCAGTTCGTCTCTACGGGATTGGCAAGAGTGGCACCGGCGGAACAGGACAGGACGGCGGCGGCGCAGAGCAGGGGGCGGGCAAAGGGCATGGGCATCCAGTGTGGCGGTGGCAGGAGACCTGACAACGCACGTCCCTGCCCGGAATTCCCTTTGAGCTAGACCGATTCGGCGGCCATTCGAAGGCAGCGGCGGCCGGTTGTCGGTGGCCTGCTGCAACGAAAAAGGCGGCGGAAGCTTTTGTGCTTCCTGCCGCCTTCGTGCTCATGATCGAGGGCTCAACCCTCGAGAGGGTCAGTTGCTCGCGACCACCGTGACCGAGACCGGCGCAACGCCCGAACCCGTCATGCCAACCTGCTGGGCGGCGGCGCGGGATAGGTCGATCACTCGGCCCTTGATGTAGGGACCGCGATCGTTGATCGTCACGACGACCGAGCGGCCGTTGTTGTGGTTGGTCACGCGAACCTTGGTGCCGAACGGCAGGGTCTTGTGCGCCGCCGTCATGGCATTGGGGTTGAACCAGCCGCCCGAAGCGACGCGCTGGGGCTGCCAGTAGTACGAGGCCATGCCGCTGTAACCGCCACCCGAAGCGGACGAGTAGGACTTCTTCGACGACTTCTGGCTGTACTTCTTCTGCGACGTGGCCTTGGACGACGACCGATAGGCCGGCTTGGCGTAGGTGGATTTCCCGCTGCTCTTAGCGCAGGAGGGGCCGGGGCCCATGCACTCGTAGGCAGCGCTGGCCGTCGGGGCGTCGGCGAAACCGACAGCGGCCATTGCCAACGCGGCGGCGAACACAATGCGCATCTCACTTCTCCATCTCATCCAGCGACGCGCACTCGTGTTTCTTGCCGCCTGTGATCGGGATCTCACGGCCTTCGGAGGCCGGAGGCTGCCCGGTCCGCCTGTCCCTCATCGGGGGCTAGGTCGGGCCTGACAACGTGATCCACGCGGCAGCTCAAGCGAAACGTGAGCCTGGACCCGGAACGTCCTCGGTCGCCGATTTTGTTTCGGGTGCAACAGACGCCGCCCCCGTCCGGAGGCCGGAAGCAAGCATCGCTCCTCGGGAGGGTCAACCCATGATAATGAACGATATTCAATTAAACGGCCAACAATTAGAAAAAACAATGTAGATTCAGATGTGTGGCTCATTGGGCACGCGACGGCGCGCCACACCATGTCGCATATTAACCATGCATGGGAAGCTTCAGAAAATATGGCCAAAAACCGACATATCCCGCACTGCAATATAAAGAATGCGCGGAACTCGCGGTCGCCCCAGCAGCGCGCGATGCGGCCGGCACCGGTTCGAACTTGCGGTGCAGCCGGGTTCCATTAAGGCTGCCATGCGCGGCTCAGGGGACACGGTGCGAGGGATGCAAACGGCAACTGAAGTCTCACACCCGTCGCTGGCGCAGGCCACGCGAACCTGGGCGAAGATCGGCTTGCTATCCTTCGGCGGACCCGCGGGCCAGATCGCCCTCATGCATCGCATTCTGGTCGACGAAAAGCGTTGGCTCGACGAGCGCCAGTTCCTGGGTGGCCTCAACTTCTGCATGCTGCTTCCCGGTCCGGAAGCCATGCAGCTCGCAACCTATGTCGGCTGGCGCTTGCATGGCGTGACCGGTGGCCTGATCGCGGGGTTGCTGTTCGTCCTGCCCGGCGCTCTGATCATGCTGGTGCTGGCCCTGGCCTACGCCAAGTTCGGCTCCGTGCCCGTTGCCGAAGTTGTCTTCCTCGGCATCAAGGCCGCTGTCCTTGCAATCGTGGTGGAGGCTCTCCTTCGCGTCGCGCGCAAGGCTCTGCATCAGCCGTTGGATTGGGCGGTGGCAGCGGCGGCTTTCGTCGCAATTTTCTTCTTCAGGGTGCCTTTTCCCCTGGTCGTGATCGCGGCGGGGTTGGCGGGATACATGCGCGGACGCGATGCGCCCCACCCCGGGTGTCCGGCGGCCGTCGCGCCGGTTCCGCTGAGCGCAACGGCCAGCACGGTTGCGATCTGGACCGCCATCTGGGTGCTGCCGCTGCTGGCCATTGCCGCCGTATTCGGGCCGGGCCATGTACTCACGGAACTCGCATGGCTCTATTCCAAGCTGGCAATGGTTACCTTCGGCGGCGCCTATGCCGTACTCGCCTATCTGGCCCAGGCCGTCGTCGAGACTTACGCCTGGCTCACTCCCGGCGAGATGCTCGATGCGCTGGGACTTGCCGAGACCACGCCCGGCCCGCTGATCCTCGTGACGGAATTCGTCGGCACGCTCGCCGCGTGGCGGCATGGGGGCGGCAATCCAGTCGTGATGGGGGTTCTGGGCGCTCTGGTGACGCTCTGGGCGACGTTCGTGCCCTGCTTCCTGTGGATCTTCGCAGGTGCCCCCTACATCGAGAGGCTGAACGCGATTCCGGCGCTACGTGCTGCCCTCTCGACGATTACGTCCGCCGTCGTGGGCGTCATCCTGAACCTGTCCGTCTGGTTCGCGCTGCACGTGCTGTTTTCACAGCATGGCCGTTGGACCTGGGGCCCGATCGACTTCGACGTCCCGCAATGGACGAGCCTGCGCGTCGATGCGGCGGTCCTCGCCGTGCTCGGCGCCGTGCTGTTGTTCGCGCTCCACCGCTCGGTTCTCACGACGCTGGCCGCGACGGCGGCGGCCGCCGTCGCCCTCCATGCCGCCGGCTTGATCTGAACTCTTACAGCCAGCCCTTCCGGCGGAAATAGAGATAAGGAATGACGGCGGCGAGCACCATCGCGCCGAGAGCCAGCGGATAGCCATACTCCCATTTCAGCTCCGGCATGTTCTCGAAGTTCATGCCGTAGATGGAGGCCACGAGGGTCGGCGGCATCAGCATCACCGCCATGACCGAGAATAGCTTGATGATCTGGTTCTGCTCGGTCGAGATCATGCCGAGCGTGGCATCGAGCAGAAAGGAAATACGTGTCGTGAGAAAGCGCGTGTGCTCCATGAGCGAATGAATATCCCGCTGGGCCACGTCGATGCGCTGAAGAACGCGCTGGTCGAAGCCCCGCTCGAGCGCCGTGTCGCGGAAAAAGTGAAGGGTGCGATCGAGAGACGTCGCGCTTTCCAGGACCCGCGAGACGAGATCGCCCTCTTT
Source organism: Hyphomicrobium sp. (assembly GCA_025458125.1). GTDB lineage: Bacteria > Pseudomonadota > Alphaproteobacteria > Rhizobiales > Hyphomicrobiaceae > JAGVSR01. The sequence continues at coordinate 6,453 of JALOTA010000040.1, read as the reverse complement.
TCCGGTCTGCTTCAACAGCACGTCGAGCCGCCGCGAGCTGTCGCTGCGCTGTGTTCTCAGGTTGAAAACGCTCGTCGTCAGCCGGTCCACATCATCCTGAATGCGTTCGATGACGTCGGCGGTGCGCATGATGATCGTCTCGATGAGACCGATCATGAGCGCGCCGCCCGAGGTGCAGGTCACGGATCCTTTTTCCGCGCGTGCGGCAAAGGCCGGAAAGGCCCGCGGCTCGGCATACCGGACCGTGACCAGGCGATTGTCCTTGAGGGCGAAAGTCACTGTTGCAGACGTGGGCGTGACCGTGTCCGGGAAGTAGATGATGAACGTCGACATGAAGGTGGCGCCGTCCTCTTCATAGTAGCGGCTGGACGATTCGATCTCGCGCACCTCGTCTTTCGTCGGCACATCGAGGCCGAGGGCTTTTTCGATGAGGGCTTCGTCCTCGGGAGTGGGATTGACGAGGTCCAGCCATACCGTTTCGGCTTGAATCGACGGCTCGGCCTGCCGCACAAGCTGTCCGTTTTTGCAATCATAAGCGTGGATCATGGCAGCGTTCCCTTGCGGCGTTCCTCGCCGCGGATGGCGGAAGTCTCGCCCCATGTCAATTGCGCCCATCGGGAAGGCGCGGTATTGGGACAGAATAAGGCTGGGGAACGCCCCGGCGCTGGCCGGCCTGAGGAGTGTCGTCAAATGAACCGCACGAAGTTCACTGCCGTTCTCCTCGTGGCGATGATTGCCACCCCGGCCCATGCCGCCATCAAATGCCGTAACGGAGCGCAGCTGGTCGGCGGTGACTACATTTCCACGCCCTACTGCCAGGACAAACTGCTGGCCGAAGTAGCGCGCGAATACGGCTTCAAAGCCTCGTTCGCAGAAATCCGCAACAACCCGAACACGAAGCGTAATATCTGCGTCTACGTCGGGCGCGACATTCGCGTTCAGGAAAACTGCCTCACCGCCAATCCGGTTGGCCGGCGCGGGATGTAAGCTTTTCGGCGCGGCTAAGCCCTCAAGCCCATCAGATCGAGGATCTCATCCACCGCCCGGGTGGGAAAGAGGCGCCCGTCCCGCACATCGGCTTCGATGGCCGGCAATCGTTCCGCGACTTTCGGATTGGCCTTCACCGCGTGCAACAGGCGGTCGCTCAGCATGTCGCGCATCCATTCCACGGCCTGACGCTTACGCCTCTCGGCGAACGACCCATTCTCCTGCATCAGCCGCCGGTGCTCGGCGATCTTCTCCCACAAGGCATCGAGCCCCGAATTGTTCCGGCCGGAAATCGTGACGACTGGCGGTAGCCATGCGGCGGATTTCGGCGTGAAGATCGCAATCGCGTTCTGGTATTCGTTGGCGGCCCGCTGTGCGCGAGTCACGTTGTCGCCGTCAGCCTTGTTGATGGCGATCATGTCAGCCAGCTCGATGATGCCTTTCTTGATGCCCTGGAGATCGTCGCCGCCGCCAGCAAGCAGCAGCACCAGGAAGAAGTCGACCATGTCGGCGACCGCCACCTCGGACTGACCGACCCCGACGGTCTCGACGATCACGACGTCGAAGCCGGCCGCCTCCAGAAGCACCATGGTCTCGCGCGTCTTGCGCGTCACGCCGCCGAGCGTGCCTGATGTTGGCGAGGGACGGATAAAGGCGTCCTTCAGCGGAGCGAGCTGCGCCATCCGGGTCTTGTCGCCAAGGATCGAGCCGCCCGTTCGCTTCGATGTCGGGTCGACGGCGAGGACCGCAACCTTATGGCCTGCGTGGACGAGATTGGTGCCGAGTTGATCGATGGTCGTCGATTTTCCGACGCCGGGCACGCCGGTAATTCCCAGCCGGATGGCCTTGCCCGCATACGGAAGAAGGAGCTGCAACAACTCCTGCGCTTCTGCGTTGTGGGCGGGCTTTGTGCTTTCCACCAGCGTGATGGCGCGCGCCAGCGCGGTCCTGTCGCCGGAAAGGATGCGCTCTTTGTATTCGGCCGGAGACGGGGTCTGTCGCATCAGGTTGTGAAATCCAGCGGCGGCGAAAAGTACGTGCAACCCGGCGACCGCCGGAAGTTGCGGGACCATGTGCAGGAAATCCTTCGGCCGCAAGAGGGTCACGGTGCGTCGCGTCGCCGTTTGCGCCCGCCGGACCGGCCGCCCACATGTCGGCCGGATTTCCGCAGCAAAGTCGGGCGGCGGCATTGCCCGCACGGCGGGCCCCGCTAAACTACCGCGCTGCACCAAGGGGGACTTCGAATGGCGGAATTATCTGAGTTCGCGCGCTTCGCCCTGGCAAGTCTGGCCGTCCTTATCCTGTTCGCCTTCGCCTGGAATGCCGCCCGGCCGATGCCGAAGCTGGCCCGCGCCCTGGCGCGTTTGTGCCTCGTCGCTCTCTTGGCGTTGCCGGTCGCGCTCGCAGTGCTGACCAGCGATTTCGGGGATTCCAAGATGGCGCAGGCACCAGTTCCTACGCCTGTGCCGGAGGCCCAGCCAGTGCCCGAGGCGGCAAAGCCGTCCCCACCGCCTGCTCCGAAAAAGGCGGCCGAGGCCAAACCCGCCGAACAGGCCCGGGAGGCCGCGCCGGAAGAGGTGGAGAGCGCCGCTCCCGAACCGCAAGGCGGAGCGGGCGCAGAGCCGGAAATCGCTGCATCGCGAGCGGAACCGTCGGAGGAGGCGCCGTCAGAGCCTTCGTTGATGGAAGACGCGCCGGGGGCACCCGCCCCGGCCGAGTCCGCACCGCCGTCTGGTGGAGAGGGCGGCGACGATCGGTCTGCTGGCACGGCCCCGCCACCTCCGCCAGCACCCGCGCCGGCCCCAACTCCCGCACCCGGTGGCGGCACCGCGACCGGCGCAGAGGAGCGCCCGGGCTTCGACGTCGTGCCGGTCTATTTCGGCACCGACCGGGCTGAGGCATCGACGGAAAAGCGGCTCGATTTCGGTCCCGACCGGGGGCGCAAGCTGACGCTCGGACAGGCACTCGTCACCGTCCCGAAGTCGCATGTCCAGCCGACGATCGAGCGGCCATGGGTGATCAAGGTTCCCTACTTCGATGTCACGCTCTACGAGGAAGCGGAGGACCCCGACAAGCATTTCACAATGAAGGAACTGAAGACCCAGACGCGGGAGGAGTTCCTGGCACTGGTACGCGAGCGGCTGGCCAAATCGGAGCGCTACAAGGATCACGCGCTCGTTTTCGTCCACGGCTACAACACGACGTTCGATAACGGCATCTACCGCACGGCCCAGATCGCTTACGACCTGAAGTTCGATGGCGCACCGTTCCACTACAGCTGGCCGTCCGGCGGCGGTCTTTCCAGCTACACCTATGACCGCGAAAGTTCCGGCCAGTCCGAGCCGTACATGCGCGAGTTCTTCGATCTCGTGATCAAGGAGAGCGGGGCTAAAAAAATCTCTGTCATCGCCCACAGCATGGGAAACCAACCCGTCCTTCAGGTGCTGAGGGATATCAAGACCGCGTCGCCGCCGGGAGTGGTCATCAGCCAGATCATACTTGCGGCGCCCGATGTCGATCGGGACAACTTTGCCAACATCGCCAAGGAGATCCAGGGGCTCGCCGGCGGCATCACACTTTACGCCGCTGCAAACGACGTCGCCCTCAATGCCTCGCGACGGTTCCATGGCGGAGTCCCGCGTGCCGGTGACGTGCCGCCAGAAGGTCCGCTTGTGCTGCCCGGCATCGATACGATCGATGTGACGGCGGTTTCCACCGATAGCCTCGGCCTCAATCACTCCGGCTATGCTGAAAACAACGCCCTGCTGAACGATCTCCAGCTTCTCATCCAGACCGGTGAGCGCCCGCCGGAGAAACGCATTCCGCTTCTGGAAAAGGTCGGAACGCCCGCCGGTGACTACTGGCGCTATCCGGCGTCGAACGGCCAGCCACCTTAACGAGACATTAAGCGCCGTCCCATAATCTGACGCCGCATCAATGGGCGGAGGCGGTGATGGCGATCGCGGCGCGGATGAGACGGCTTGTGCTGTTCAGCCTTGGTTTTCTGGCAGCCATCGGTGTCGAGGCGGTGCGGGCCGACGAAGCGTTCCTTTGCGAAGGCGGCCGCATCGTGAAGGTTCCCGCCGGCCGCCTGGAGGCCATGAAGCAAACCGACCCCTGCATCGCCGCGCATTTCGGAATCACGTTGAAATCAGAACCGCGCCTGGAGACTGGCGCTCTGGCGCCACGGGAGACGTTGCCCACCCATTTGTTGCCGTCCCCCGTCGTGGTGGAAGGATACCGCGGCAAGCGTGCCATGCGGCCTGAACCGGCGGGCTCGACGCCGATGCCTCGCACCGCCGAGGGAACCGACTTCCGCAACGTCGTCCTGCTCAATCCGCAACCGGGCCAGCCTGCGATCTACCGTCACGAGCGCTGAAGCGGCTGCCCCAGCTTGGGCTTGCCATAAGCACTTCGTTTACTCGCGTTTGAGATTGTAACGATCCATTCACGGGTCCGTCCGGTCAGAAAGCTCATGATTCAAACGATGCGCGCGCGCAATTTCGCCCGTCCCCTCTGTGCAGCTGTTCTGGGCCTGGCGGCCCTGATCGCGACCGCGACGGGACCGTTTGCGGCTGATGAAGAGCCGCCGGTGCTTTCGGAGGATGTGAGCGAGGAAGAATTCCGCCCGCCGAATAGCTCCGGCGAAGGCCCGGGCGATCGCCGGGAAACATCCGATCAATCGGCATCGGAACCCGCGCCCGAAACGGCGAAGGAAGCGCCTGCCGAAAAGCCGTCACCCAGGGCGTCCGCCGCCGCGCGAGAGGCGGCCAAGCGTGCATTGCTCTCGGACCCGAAAAAGCAGGACGCAAAGCCCAATCCGCTCCTCGACAGCCGCGGTCCCGATTTTTACGACCGGCGGGCCAAGGGGCTCCTCGAGCACGAGCACGGCGAGGTCGAACTGCACCCGCTGATGCAGGCCCATCCCGGCGATTACGTCGTGGTCTGCACAGGGGGCTGCCCCAAGGGCAATGCCGCCGAGATCGTATCGATCCTTCCCAGGCGGGCGGCGCCTGCCGACGCCCAATCCAGCGACCCGGCAGATAACGCGGCACCGCAGATCAGCTGCGTCGGCGGATGCGGTCAGAAGGGTCCGTCGTCGATCAATGCGGCCCCGCAGCCCACCGTCGAGACACCGGTTGCCGCAACCGTCGGCGAGTGGATGACGACGGTCGCCACGGTGCCCGCCGGCGCATCCGATCCCATGCCAAAATCGTCGGGCGGGTCGGGCGAGTGGATGGAAAAAATTCGACAGGATCGCATGGCCGCCGAAGCGAAGGCGCCTATGCCTCCGGCGCCTACGAAAACGGAAACGGGTCCGGACCAAAAGGCTGCCGTGAAGCCGCTGGAGCCGGCGAAGACTTTGAACGACACGAAGCCGGAAGCCAAGCAGGCCGTCGCGGTAAAGGCGCCGCCGGCGGTGGAAGCCAAGCCCGTTGCGCCATCGCAGTCTGTTTCCGTCGCGAAGTCCGAGCTGGAAGCGCCGTCGGTGCCTCCGGTTCCAGAAGCGCCTTCGGTTCAGGAGCAAACCAGTCCGGCTGAAGCTGTGGTTGCGACAGAGCCCATCCAGACCGCAAAGCCGGGACCGGCGGACACGGAGCCCCATCTTCAGCAGATGGCTGCACTCGGCGCCGCTCAAACTCCCGTCGATCAGGTCCCGTCCACAAACGCCGCGTCTTCTGACCCCGCCGAAGCCGCGACCAAAACCGAAAGCAAGGCGGCCACGATCACCGAGGCCAAGCCGGGGGCCGATCCGGGTCCGGCTCCAGCCGGTCAAAGCACGTCCCGATCGGAAACGGCGGTTGCGGCTGTCACCCCGCCCGTCGCGGAAAAGCCGGCCGCCGCCGTACCACCCGCCGCGCCGAAGGACGGCGTTATTTCGGTCCTGTCCGAGGACAAGGACATGAACGCGGCCATTGAGAAGGCGCGGGACTCGATCGCCACGTTCTGGAAGAGCTACGACGGAGCGGCGGCGAATGAGACCGATCATGCATTGAAAGTCGCCATTTCAGGCAATGGAACGACCGAGCATTTCTGGCTAACCCGGATCAGGCGCGAGGGCGACAAGTTCTCCGGCGTCATCAGCAACCGGCCGCAGAGCGTGACATCCGTGAAGCTCGGCCAGCGCTACGAGTTCACAGCCCAGGCGGTGTCTGACTGGACGTTCAAGCGCAATGGAAAGCTTGTCGGCAACGAGACGATGCGGGCACTGCTTCCGCGCATGCCGGAAGAGCAGGCGGCCGTCTATCGTCAGATGTACGAAACGCCCTGATCGCGGGAACGCATCCGGCCCGCCCGGCCGCGATCGCCTCAGCCGGCAAGTGCCGCCTTCAGCTTCGCGGCATTCTGAGCCAGCACCGCACCATCTTCCATGCCCCGGGCATGGGTCTTGAGCGTCACGCCCTCGTGCCGGGGGATGACGTGAAAATGTAGATGGAAAACCGTCTGACCCGCCGGCGCCTCGTT
>JALOTA010000039.1 GCA_025458125.1 Hyphomicrobium sp. | reverse complement strand
GCGTACTTTGCGGCTGATCTCAGGATCGTCTGGCGCGGGATACCGAGCAGTTCCAATTCCAACGGGGTAATGACGCGCGCCTCGACTTCCTCCGGCGTCATTCCCGGCGCTTTAAGGATCATCTTGACCTGCACCGGCGATACGTTTGGGAAAGCGTCGATCGGGAGCGTCCTGAACGCGTAACCTCCAAGCGCAGCGGTGAGCCCGGCGAGTATCAATATGAAGACCCGCTGCGTCAGAGAGAACTCGATCAGCCTTCGAAGCATGGCTTACTCTCCGCCGAGCAAAGCTTCGAGTTGCGGTAGCCCGCTGACCGCGATCTCCTGGTTCGCCTGTAGTGAGCCGGCCACTGTCGCAGATGTCCGCGACTTTCCTTTCAGTTCGACTGGAATGAGCGAGAAGCCGCTATCGTTTCGGCGGAAAACCGCGTGGGCATTGCCGATCCATGTCACGGCCGAAGCTGGAACTTCGTAGCTTCCCGTTTCAGCCGGCCGCTGCAATGTGACGCTCACGAGCTCTCCCGCGATCAGAGGAGAACCGGCGGGGACGGTTGCAAGAAGGGTCGCCGAACGGGTCACGGCATCCAACGTGCCTCCGACAGAAAGGACAGTTCCCATGAGATTGCCGCCGACGTCGACCTTGTCGCCGGGCTTGACCTGCTGGACAAGATCGGCAGGAAGCTGGGCCTCGATCCAGAGATCATCGTTGGTCGAGATTGTGACGGCTGCCGCCATCGCTTCGACCTGAGACCCGGGCTGCACGACGGCGATGACGACTTTGCCGTTTTCCGGCGCCGTTATCGTATAGCGGCCGTGATCCTCGACGCGGATCCCTCCGATGGCGAAGGTGCGCGACTGCGCCGCAATCGCCGCTTCCAGCTTCTTGACGTGAGCCTCGGCTTCTTCCGCCATAGCGGCGCTCAGAATCTTCTTGTCGACCAGATCCCGCTTCCACTTCGCCGTGGCCGTGGCCTTCTGCATATCGGCTTCCAGCTGTGCAAGGCTGCCGTGTGCCTCGACCAATTCGCGGCTCAAAACCGTCACCAGCGGGTCGCCCTTGCGCACTGACTGGCCGGGTAGCGCCGAGACTTGTAGAACAGCGCCTGCGAAGGGGGCAGGGGCAGAAACGCGTGCGTTGGAGGCGGGGACGACGGTGCCCGGTAGTACGGCTGCAGCCGTCGAACTCGCCGGTCTGACGCGTGTCAAGCCGATTTCCAATTGAGAGAGCTGTTCGGGGGTGATCGTCACATCGGCGGCCAACACAGGCGCGAAGGTGACGCTGAACAGCGCCGAGGCAAAAAGCGAGCGGGCTAAAAGGCGGTTATGGATCATGATAATTCCCGATGAGCCGGTTCAAGTTCTTGCGGTCGGTCTTGCTCGGATTGTCACCGGCAAGTTTTCGCTCGTGTGGCAGTAGACGCGCCGCGGTGTTTGATGGCAGTGCCGATTCGTACGGACATCGGCGAATTGCCAATGAACAGAGGTTGCCATGTCTTCAACTGCCGTTGCGCTTCGCGCGCTGATAACGCTGGACACGGCGGCCACTAATGCGGCTGCGACGATCAACGTGTTTTTTTGCGAGGGTTTCATTTCAAGGCGTCCCCGGGACTTTGCGCCGCCAGCGAATAAGGTCGACGGTCACCCATGTCTCCACATCCCCTATGATGTGTGGCTGACCTCATGTGTCAGGCAGTCGCCACCAGCACCACGAACCTGAAACGGACCTGAAAGCCGCCCGCGACTTGCTTGCTCGTCCCTTTTCAGGCCTGTTTCAGGTTCGTGGTTCTACTTTGCGGAATGTCAACACAGGGGAGGCCACCATCCGCGTCCTGCTCGTCGAAGATGACCGGGAGATTGCCAAGCGTCTGGGCGAAGGCCTTGCAGGCGCGGGATTTTCCGTGGAGCACGCCTACACCGGTCCAGATGCTCTGGCGTTTGGGCTGAACGATACCTTTGACGCCGTCATTCTCGATCTTGGGCTGCCGCAGATGCAGGGCGTCGATGTTCTAAAGGCTTGGCGCCGAGAGAAGCGGGATTTTCCGGTTCTCATTCTGACGGCGCGGGGCACCTGGTCGGAAAAGGTCGATGGCCTCAACGCAGGGGCCGACGACTATGTCACCAAGCCTTTCCATGTGCCGGAGGTCGTCGCTAGGCTGAACGCCTTGATCCGGCGTTCCGCAGGCTTGGCCTCGCCGGTGCTCCAGCACGGCGAACTCAGACTGGATACATCAACCGGGAAGGCGAGCTTCAAGGGCCAGCCGATCGAACTCACGGCTCGCGAGTTCAACATGCTCAACTATTTCATGCACCGCGTGGGCCGGATCATTTCGCAGAATGAACTTGCCGAGCATCTCTATTCGACCGACGAGAACAGAGAATCCAACACCATCGAGGTTTATGTGAGCCGTCTGCGGCGCAAGACGTCCCCCGAGATCATCAAGACGATCCGCGGGCTTGGGTATCGAATGGACTGAGCCATGCCCTTCCTTCGAACATTAAGAGCCCGTCTGATCGCGGCGGCAGCGCTCTGGATCCTGATCGGGGTCGCCATCGCAGGGTTCGTGCTATCAGGAATCTTCCGGCAGCATGTGACAAACCAGTTCAAGGAGGAACTCTTTATCCACCTTGCAGAGCTGCAGCGTCTTGCGAAAGTCGAAGACGGCAATGCGGTCCTGTCCCGCCCGCTGAGTGATCCTCGCTATGACGAAGGCCTCTCGGGCTTCTACTGGGAAATTCAGAAAGGCAGCGAAGTCCTGGCGCGCTCAGCGTCCATGCGTGGCCCTTTGCTTCATGTGCCGCTGGACGATCCCCAAGACGTCGGTGTGCATCTTCACACGGGAACGGGACCGACGGGGCAGATTCTCGTCGCGGAGCAGGCGGACTGGAAGACACCTTCGGGACCCGTCATTCGGTTTCTTATCGGGACCGACCAGCGTCACATCGACAAGGTGATCCATGATTTTGATCATACGGTTGGATTGTCCCTGGCTGGGTTCGCGGGAACACTGATATTGGCGGCGGCCTTGCTGATCGCCTTCGCGATGCGTCCCTTTTCTCAGCTCAGAGTGGCTCTTGGAAAAGTGCGAGGCGGCGAAGCCAAGCAAATCGACGGGCCGTTTCCGGCCGAGGTCCAGCCGCTCATAGACGACCTCAATGGCCTTCTACTTTCGACCGGTGAACTGGTGCAGCGCGCGCGGACACAAGCTGGCAACATCGCCCACGGCCTAAAGACCCCGATGGCCATTCTGTCGGACGAGGCGGATCGTCTCGAACGGGACGGTGCCGGAAAGTCCGCGTTAAACATCGCTGCGCAGTTGAAGAAGATGCAGGCCCACATCGACTACCAGATCACGCGTGCTCGGGCGAGCGCTGCCCACGTGACCATAGGCAATTCGTCCTCCATCTCTGTTGCAGTGGATGAAGTCATTAGCGCCCTACAGCGCTTGCATCGCGAACGCTCAATAACCGTGACCCGAGATGTGCCCGCCGACGTCCGGGCGGCTTGTGATCGTCAGGACGTGAACGAGATCCTTGCTAATCTTCTCGACAACGCTTTCAAGCACACCACAAGCGAGATCAGGGTGACGACGAGGCATGATCGGGGTCGAAATCGGCTGGTGGTCACAATCGACGACAACGGCGCAGGGCTACCTCTCGAAGCGCGTGACGTTGTGTTCAACATTGGCGAACGGTGGGACAGCCAGGTCGCGGGATCGGGGCTGGGTCTGGCCATCGCGCGGGATCTTGCGCAGCTTTATGGGGGCGATGTCGTTCTCGACAGCAGTCCGCTGGGTGGGCTACGGGCGTTGCTGACCCTCCCGGCAGTGAGGCCGGATACGAACCAGTAAGGGCGAGCAACCCGTCCTTGAAGAATGGGTGCCGAGTTTGCAGAACGGATTTCCAAACCTCAGGAGTAAGCTCATGATCAAGGTGAATTCCGTCACTATTGCCTTGCTGACCTCAATTTCATTCTCATCCGCGGGTTGGGCACAGCAGGGCCCAGTTGCTGCGGCCTGTAAAGACGACATCGCGAAATACTGTGCAGAAAAAGAGCATGGCCGCGGTGAGGTTCGCGGTTGTTTAGAGGCCAACAAAGATGCGTTGTCTGCTGAGTGCAAAGCAGCACTGGACAGCACTGGTCCCGGCAAAGGCATGGGGCAGGGTCCGGGTAGACAGTAGCCCCTCACGTGTCTGGCATCTGCGGTTCCAGGCCCCAACCTACACGGGCATGCATTGAGGAACGCGGGCATCCGCTAGCCGCTTTCAGAACCTCTGTGGACTTTTGTCACCGACGCTCAGCAAGCGGTCGTGTTGAAACTAGGCAAACGACTGGCAGGGGTCCAGAAATCGGAGTTGCGCGAATGTTTGAACCAAAAGATCACGTCATCCTCTCGATGAGGCCAGAAGTGAGGGGCTTTTTCGATCCCGGAACCAATACTGTCAGCTATGTGGTGAAGGATCCCGGGTCTGCCGCCTGCGCAATTATCGACAGCGTCATGGACATCGACTACGCGGCCGGGCGGATCAGCTACGATTCCGCCAACAAGATCATCAAGTACGTCGAAGAGAATGGTCTCGAGGTCGAGTGGCTCATCGAAACGCACGCACATGCTGATCACCTCTCCGCGGCGCCCTACATCCAAGGCAAGCTCGGCGGAAAGCTGGGCATTGGCGAAAATATTCGCATCGTCCAAGACGTCTTCGGGAAGATTTTCAACGAAGGCACGGAATTCCAGCGCGATGGCAGCCAGTTTGATCGCCTTTTCAAGGATGGCGACACATATACTATCGGCAATCTGAAGGCCTTCGCGATGCTCACGCCCGGTCACACGCCGGCTTGCATGACCCATGTCATCGGCGACGCGGCATTCGTCGGCGACACGCTCTTCATGCCGGACGGTGGAACGGCGCGTGCCGATTTTCCAGGCGGCGATGCCCGCGTGCTTTACCGCTCCATCAAGCGCGTCCTGGAATTGCCCGACAGCATGCGATTGTTTATGTGCCACGACTACGCACCTGGCGGGCGCCAGATCAAATGGGAAACGTCGGTTGCCGAGGAGAAGGCCAACAACATTCACGTGCGCGAGGGCGTGACAGAAGACGAATTCGTCAAGATGCGGACAGAACGCGACGCCTCGCTCGATCTCCCGAAGCTGATCATTCCGTCAATTCAGGTGAATATTCGCGGCGGTCATCTACCGAAACCCGACGAGAGCGGCAAGCGCTTCCTGAAGCCGCTGCGTAGATGGCGCATTTCAAATGGTAGAACACACAATGCTTGCTCACGACCTGCTCGCGAGCGTCGCGGGTACCCTTGTCGGCTTCGTTCTCGGGCTGGTCGGAGGCGGTGGCTCGATCCTGGCTGTTCCACTGCTCGTCTATCTCGTCGGCGTGAAATCGCCCCACGTCGCCATCGGTACGAGCGCGGTTGCCGTCGCGCTAAGCGCGCTCATGAACTTGTGGGGCCACGCTCGCCAACAACACGTGAAGTGGCGCTGCGCTCTCGTTTTCGCCGCGGCTGGAACGGTCGGTGCAGTGCTCGGTTCCTCGCTCGGCAAGCAGTTCGATGGCCAGAAGCTGCTCGTATTGTTCGGCGTCCTGATGGTGGCGATCGCAGCGGCCATGGTCTTCAAGAAGGCGGTGGCGGTCTGAACTTGCGCCGATGCTGCTGCTCTACGGTGTGGGGGTCGGCGCCTTGTCTGGATTTTTTGGCATCGGCGGCGGATTCTTGATTGTGCCGGGTTTGATGGCAGCAACCAATATGCCGCTCCTGTATGCCGTCGGGTCTTCGCTGGTCTCGGTCACGGCGTTCGGCATAACGACAGCCGGCAATTACGCGCTCTCGGGGCTGATCGATTGGCGGCTCGTCGTGTTCTTCGTCCTTGGCGGCGCGGTTGGCGGCTTTCTCGGGCGGGGCGCCGCAAGCGCAATGTCGGGCCGCAAGCAGACACTGGCTCACATCTTTGCTGGAATTGTCGCAACCGTGGGCATCTACGTGGTGGTCAAGGGGATAGCTGGCAGTGGCTAGCGCAACAAGAAGCGGAAGGAGATCAGCTGTGGGCGCTACTAGTTCAGCAGGACCATGACAGGGAGCCGGTTACAGCAGCGTTGTAACCAGTTGATCTAGAGAAGCGAATTTTGACGGCGTTTACAGGCATGCGATTGGAATAAAGGGATCATAGCGGATCTCTTAATCAGCGGGTTCGCGGTACTAGTCTGTGATCAGCCAGTAAATTCTCAACACATGCAGAGCGCGGCATGTAAATTATGCTTACAACGCATGCGCGCTGAGAACTCAAAAAATCCCATAAATGTTATGGCTTGCTCGTCATGCGGTTAGTCGAGTCGACTTGAGTTGAAGAGTTGGTGCGCTGGGCGGTGATCTGGTTTTCAGTGCGAGGCGTTTGCTGCGATGTTTGGTAACTCCGCAATGACAACCTCTACGGCTCGGGTAGGGGTTTCTGAGATCTGTCCCTGAAGTAAAGACGCACACGTATTTGCTCTGTTCTCCGGAATTTCTGGGCATAGCCAACGCGGATCGCCGAACGCGTTCGCTCCTTTCGCCACGGCCATTTGCCGATCTCGCGTCGCTTGTGCCGCCTTGTCTTGGCATAACGCCAATACTCTTGCTGTGCCGTGTTCCTCCAGAGCAATTTTTATGGCTTCGCTCTTCTCGCTCAAATGGGTGGCGATCATCAGTCTCAGCACGTCGGCAACCTGATCTTTCAAGATCTATATGTCCCTCAGCGCGTTCTTGCGCACTGGAAGTACAAGATGCCGGGACCGCATCATGAGCCCCGAATACCGTTCGGAAGTCTGAAGAGAAAGCAGATAACATAGCAAGCATCAGTTTGAATTGGTTGAGCTACCAAGCGTCAGCACGGCCATGTGGCTTGCTTGAATGCCACCAAAGCTCCTCTAGAAGTCGAGCACGGTCCGCGTTGTTCATCGGGCTGGCCGCGCGACGGCATGGATTTCAATGCTGATCTCGTCGCCCACCATGTCCGGATAGGATTCCATCCTGAAAGCGGCTCGGGAGATGACCGTCTTGGCTAGGAATTTCTTGTTGTCCGCGCTGTGTTTGAGTGCGGGATCGTCGTACGGCGTCAGCGTGACATCGAGCGTCACCGGCTTGGTGATGTTGTTGACGGTAATGTCGCCCGCGATTTTGGCAGTGTTTGGCGTCACCGGTACGACCGATCGACTGCGGAACGTCAGAAGAGGAGAGGCCTTCGAGTTGAAAAAATTCACGCCCTTCAATTCATCATCGACGATCGGTTGGCCGGTTTCCACGCTGGCGGTGGCGATTTTTGCAAAGACTTCACTTCGCTCGGGTGCGCGCTCATCGTAGCGCAGCGTTCCTTCCACTTGACTGAAGCGTCCGTGCTGGACCGTGAAGCCGATAGCATAGGAGAATCGCACTTCGGTCTTGCGCGGGTTGAAAACGTAGCTTTCGGCCTTGGCCTCCGCGGCGGGGAGAAGGGGGGCTCCGATGACCGCCAATACGGCGGTCCACGCTTGAGCTTTTCGCATGTCGATCCCTCGAACAGTTTGTGTTCGCGGCGCATTGCTGCGCTACCTTACCGCCCAAGGGTGCAATAGCCTGCCCGTATGACAAAATTGCGGGCGGCGCTTTGCCAAGGTCTGGCCCAGTTTCGCCTCCACGATGCGAAGCCGGCAAAGACAGTGGAGCCGCGCCAGTGATCTGGGATACGGAAGAACGCTACGGTTTGGTTTCGGTTTTTCTCCATTGGGTGATGGCAGTCGCCGTCTTTGCGCTTTTTGCGCTTGGCCTTTGGATGGTGCGCCTCGATTACTACAGCCCCTACTATCAGAGTGCACCAAACCTTCACCGCAGCGCTGGCATTATCCTCTTCGCCGTACTTTTTCTTCGCATCACCTGGCGCCTTGGCAATATCCAGCCCAATCGGGCCACTCTCACGGATTTCGAGCAGCGTGCGTCACGCCTTGTGCACGCGGCTCTTTATGCTCTTCTTGTTGCTCTCATGTTGAGCGGCTATCTCATTTCTACAGCCGACGGCCGATCCATCGAGGTGTTCAACTGGTTCTCCCTGCCTTCGCCCGGAAAATCAGAGGGATTGGAGGATGCCGCCGGTTTCATCCATGAATGGATCGCTTATGCCGTCATGGCACTGGCAGGGCTGCACGCGGCCGCAGCTGTGAAGCACCGCATGGTGGATAGGGATAAAGTTTCGAACAGAATGTGGTGAGAGACTACTCTAATCCCGTCTTGCGTTATGAAAGGACGATGAGTTCATGTTACGAAGACAAGGCAGCCTCAGTTTGGCCTTCCTCCTGGCCGGGACCGTTTCCATATCCGCCAGCGAGTATGAGATCGATACCAAGGGCGCCCACGCGTCCATCAATTTCCGCATTCCGCACCTAGGCTTCAGCTGGCTCATCGGCCGGTTCGACCGTTTCGGCGGAACTTTCAGTTACGACGAAAAAAATCCTGGCGCCTCCCGGATCTCAGTCGAGATCGAGACAGCGAGCATCAATTCCAATCATGCCGAGCGGGATAAGCATCTGCGCGGCGCCGATTTCCTGGACGTCACGAACTTTCCCAAGGCTACATTCATCAGTAAATCGGTCACGCCGACGGGAGATGGAAAGGCAAAGATCGAAGGTGACTTGACGCTCCGCGGCGTGACAAAGTCCGTCACGATCGAGGCGGAGGTGGTCGGGGGCGGCAACGATCCTTGGGGAGGTTACCGCCAAGGATTTTCCGGAAGAACCAAAGTTGCTCTTTCCGACTTTGGGATCATGAGGGAGTTGGGTCCGGCTTCGAAGGATGTCGACCTCGATTTGCACATCGAGGGCGTCCGCCAGCGTTGAGTCCTGGGCAAGGTGCGTCAGCGTTTGGCTGCTCGGGAATCATCTGTCGGTGATTGCGCGGCTCGGACTGCCTCTAGAGCGGCAGTGATTTCTCTGTCGCCGGGTGTGAGCTTCAGCGCGGTCTCGTAAGCCTGCGCTGCCTGGGATGGTCTGCCTGTGTTGAGGTACGACCAGCCAAGCATCTTCCATCCTCTCACATCTCCAGGCTCGCGTTCGAGCCGGCGCAGCAGATTCTCTATCATCTGATCGACGCCGGGCAGGTTCGTGACTGCGGCTTCTGGCATCGCATGGCTATCCATATCATCCAAAGTCTTTGCAAACTTTCGAAGAGCCGTAAGTTCCTCGTCCTGATCGAAGACAGCAGGACCCGGGGCTGAGCCGGGCATCGCGCCAGATTTCCGGATTTCGACGGTCGGATGGAGCGTTGGCAGCACCACAAAAGCCACGCCTGTGCTCGTCATCAGAAAGGCGAGGATTCCCGCCGACGTCGTGGGCCTTGCCGTTACCCATCGTCGTGTCAGGGCCAGCATTGGCCTTCGCCCTGAGATTTGGGTTTTGAGTAGCAGCAGATAGATGGTGAGCGAGAGAAGTGCCGAAGCTGCGGCGGTCAAGGCAAGCATTTCGAGCATCGCAAGTTCTCCGGCCTAGGGCGGTGAAATCTTCGTTTTCATGATCGCTGTGCCCACTCCATTGACGTGATAAGTGTGGCAAAGGCTGCAATCCTGTCGCGCCATTCCAGTGGCGTGGCAGGACTGACAGACCTCCTTCTTGACGGCTCCAAAGTTCGAGACGAATTGCCGTGGGTCGCCTTGCTCATAGCTCTTGAGCGGCGAACGGTGCTTTTCGAGCGCATGACAGCCAAGGCAGCCCCGGTCCTCCATCAGCCCGAAATGCGGCTCATGCGAGAAGCGGGTGAACTGTCCGGCCTTATTCTGAGCCGTCGGCGGCGCGAAGTTCACCGCGCGGCCCATTCCCGGAACGTCATCGACGCTGTGGCACTTCGTACATGAGCCTTGCGCGTCCTTCCCGGTCAAGAAATCGAAAACGGCAGACGCAGGACCTTTGTCGCCGCGCGGAGCACCGGGGCCCGTCATCTGTAGCCACGAAACGATGAAGCGGTCCTTGTGACCGGTGGGGCGGTAGTAAATTGCGTAGTCTTGACGGTACCAGCCGCCGGCGTCTGCCCACTCTTCCGCATTCACATCGCCATCGCCGGCATCGGCCGTTGGCGCTCCGGTCGAGCGCAGTTCTGGGGTGGCGGACTGTGAACCAGCGTTGGAAGATGAGCCTGCCGCGCCCGAAGCGGCACGGTCCTGAGCCAAATTCGCGCTCCCTGATCCGCCTCCGGCCGGTTCTCGAAACGCGCCTTTCTCACGCGCCTTGATTTCTTTCAACTCCGCGTCCGTCGGCTTCAAGAGCTCGTCTGACTGGTCTGCCGGATCACCGCTCAATGCCGTCGCGGGGCCTCCATCCGTCGCACCTGAATCAGCCGGCAGGAAAATCGGGTCGTCGAGCGACGGGATCACACCGGCTCCCGTGCTCTCCTTTGGCGAGTTGGGCGGCCTGTCGGTCTCCACCGTTTCGCCCCGGATTGCCCTTGGTGTTCCGCTCGGCAAGCTTCGACGCTTGATCTGATCCAGCCCTTGACCATCGCCTCCGGCCATTTCGGCCCACCCCGCTGGCCGTTCTGCGGCAAATCGGAGCGGGCTTGCATCCGACCTCGTCAGCGCTTCCACCATCGCCAGACGAGTGACGGTTCGATTGCGTGTGTTGAGATTGCTGCGTTGCCGCTCGCGCGCATCCGAACGGCTCGCCATTTCCTTGACGAGATTGGGCAGCCACTGCCGCTGCGCGCTGACCAGCACGTCTCGCGGCAGGTTGGCCGTCAGGTCAGCTACACTATTAGCTGCGGCTTCACGGCGACCGCTGAAATCGAGCGCCGCGAAAATCGCGTCGGCCTCTCCGGATATCAGCTGACTGATGAGGGACTTGATCTCCCAGATGAGATTTTCAACCGCCTTGATCTCTGGCCCGGTGGCTGAACCGAGGTCCTGGAGATTCAACCTCTCCACCCCGTCGAGTGTGGCCCGCCCCGGCTCGGATCGCCCGATCATTACTTTCATGAAAGGGGTGAGAACCGCATCCGAGTCTTCCGGCCATTCGCCGATCGACGCATTTTTCGATTTAAGACTAGCAACATCGATGCCCGGCAGGGCAAGGAATGCCACGCCCTTTGGACCGCTTGCTCGCTCTTTTCCAGTGATCTGATCGAGATGACAACTGCGGCACGTCTTGTCAAACGCTGCCACACCCATGATGCGCCGATCCGCTTTTACATCATGGCAAGTCGCGCACGTTGCCGGGATGGTCTTCGCCGGACTCTTCTTCGCGATCTCAGGGAAGTGCTTCCCGAAGTGGCTCGCGTGATCGTAAATGAGGCGCGTTCGCCGTTCGAATGGATAGGTCTCGAACACCGGGTGCTGGTTGTCGAAGCGGTCGAACTTCACGATATGGCATGAGCGGCATTTCTCATCAGAGACGGCCTTCAGGTCGAAGCTCGGACCCCGATGTTCCTGATGACATGCCGCGCATTGAAGGCCGGCTGCCACCATTTGGTTCGTGGGAAAGGTGAAGCTCTGCGCCCGTGCTGAAAGCGGCGGGCTCATTGATGTTGCAGTCCTGGTCAAACGCTCCGCTCTACGCTTCAGATCCTCCTCTGCCGTGCCGTGTGCGTTGAAGGCGTTCCCTGGAATTGTATGGCAGGCTAGGCATGCCTTGCTGTCCGCATGCGGTGAGCCGCCTGCAAGCCCTTTCAGCCAGGAGACCTTTCCGTCGCCACTATGAGCATGACAACTACTGCAAGTTTCGATGGACGCGTGCGCGCCGGTAAGCGGTCCTGGCATCAGAAATCGCGTGCCTGCCGATAAAGAAAAGGCAATCCCGAGCGACACGATCGTCGCCAGCGCCACTATCCGTGCGATGCGGTCGCGCCGCGCGGCGGGCGTTTGAGCTGCCACTGCCGATGGAGGCGGCCGGGACCTCTCGAGTCCCTTCATCACCATGCTCCTGAAGAGAAGGCATAGGCGACGAAGCCGTGCAGAACCGTCAGCACGACGAGTGCGTACGTCACGGGAACATGAATGTAGAGCCACCCCTTCAGCAGTCCGAGATGTACGTGTGCGTGGTCAAGCCGGTCCTTCTCGACGACGAGGTTCCGGATAACGGCGAGCTTGTCCTTGCCCGCGCCGTCGACATAGCCGATCAGAATATCGATCTCGTCCGTCAAGACTTTCAAATGACGCTGCGATCCAAAAACATGCGCCGTGAGATGCTGCGGTGTCTGCACGAAAGTCCGCAAATGATTGGCGTAAAAATCCAATATCCACGCATCGTAGGGCAGTGCCGGGAGCTGGAGGTGATCGGGCACTTGTGAGGGGCGTGTCGCCGCCGCATGGAGGTCCCGGGCAATCTCCTCGCGCCGCACCTGAATGCGTTCGGGATTAAGCCCATCACCAATCCCGTTCCGGGTTTTGATCGACCATGACAAATATGTGCCGAGAGCGCCGCTGAGCGTAACCACAAAGAATGCGGTCCACAGCGCCCACTCCAGGTTTGTCTCAGGTAGCGAAAAGTCCGAGTGCGAAAGAAAGGCTGCGATCAGGCCGTAGCCGAGGAGAATGTGGAATGTGCGCCAGCGTCCTAGCGACTTTGGAGTTTGGCCTCCTCTCTTCACCGCAATGTGAAACAGAAGTTGTGCCACCATGCCGCCGACCAGAAGCCAGCCATCAAGGTAGCGCGGGTCTCGCAGGCCATTTGCGTAGATCCACACGATCCAGAACAGTGCGCCGCAGAGCCCAGCCATCAGAAGGGTTCGGATAGCCGTGACCGTAGAGCGCCTTCCCGGCCGCAGGCTATAGCCGCCGGTAAAGAAACCCGTGGGACTACGTACTGGACCTCTCACAGGCTCCTCTTCGCCTCGCTCTTAGCTTGCGTGCCTTCCCCTCAAGGTGGCTGCCTGCGTCCGATCAATTGACGGTCGCGGCCTTGCGCGCTGTGCCCTTGTAGGTTTCGGGTCCTGGAATGAGGCCGTCCAGACCGGCCATCGAGCTGCCGTCGTATATCGCTGTGATGTGTTCGAGGATCTTGGCGACCTCATCTGCAGCACTTATGAGAGAACGTTGATTGTTGAGCTTTAGTCCGGCGGCGTGGCCGAGCTCGACAAGCTTGCCGATTTCTGGAACGCTGGGAACGGCCTTCGCGGCTACCGCGAGCTGCTTGCGCGCCCGCTCGGCCCGCTGCGCCATCAGGAAGGCGTACGGTCTGCGCACCGTGGCCTTGGCAACCCCGCGCAGGGCTGTCTCCAGTTCGACGCCGAGACCGACAAGGTAAAGCATTCGTCTACGGGCCGCGCCGGCGGCGATATTGTCTTTGCCTTTGGACGTCCAGGTGTTGTGCCGAACCTCACCTTGCGACCATGACACGAGCTCGAACGCGCTGCCGGGTTTGTGTCCGCCCACGTTGACGAGCTGCTCATGCGGCACCACGTGGCATCCGAAGCAATTCTTTGCGAGCCGGTAGAGCCTCGAGGGGCGGATCATGCCCTTCTCTTCGGCAAGCTGCCAGCGCCGGCTTGCTTCCTCCTTGCTTTCCGTCGTGGCGGTTTTTCCGCTGTATCCGCTGTGAACCTTGATCCAATCCTGCGCGGCGCCGTGGCACGATTCACAGGAGATCCCAGCTATCGGCTCAATCTGGTTGTTCTTTTCCTGCACAGTGAAATGGCAGTTCAAGCACAGGCTCTCCACTTTGATGCGCTTGACGCCCAGACGGTCCGCGATGGCCTTGGCTTCCGCATCCCGTGGCATCTGCCGAAACGTGTTGAAGTGATGTGTGCCCCTCCACGCCTCCACTTCCTGCTTGTGACACTCCGCGCATGCGTTGGGACCAGTAATCTTAGCTGGTTCCGGCGCGGCGCCGTACGCAGCGCAGGCGAACAGCGCGGCACACCCGCCGGTAAAGAGTACGATTGACTGAGCGGTTGAGTTACGGCGGTGCCCGCCGTTTCGCACCGGACGCACGCTACCGACCAGGATGACGATTCCTCCTTTCGTGATTGTTCTGCAACGACGGTATGGCGGCATCGCGCCACTTCGCGGCGCTATGTTCTCTGGCCCGTCGCAGCGAAAGTCTTGGCGACGCCAAGAGCCAGCCCTTGGTCTGGATAAATAGACTGTTCTCCGCCTCTTCGTTTGGGGTTGCGGTGAATGGGTCCGCGTAGCACATGGCTCCGGCATGCATCGCGATCGACTTGATGTGCTCCACCATGCCCTGAGCCCCGCACGCATAGACCTCGTCATCGGGCAAGAGGGACGGAAGGTAGTCTGTCGGACGGCCGGAATTGACGCCCTGCGGCAGGTGATGCAATCCGCTGCAAACCGGAACAATTTTGACGTTTGCGAAGCGCGAGAGCTGCGCAAGCGCAGATCCCATGTACAGCGCCTGCATTCCTCGACCGCCAACGATGATGACAATCGGGCGTCCCGGATTTTCGCGTAGCGCCGCCACGGCAATCGACCAGATGGGCGCAAATCCGGTATTGGTGCCCACGAGGACTAGTCGTCCCCTGGATTGTGGCCTGAAATGCGCGTTGCCGAAGGGGCCTTTCAGTGTCACGCGGTGGCCGGGCCTGATCGCTCCGCCGAGCGAGCGTGTGACCTGGCCACTCGCCATCCGCCTCACATGGAAGAATAACGTGCGTCCGTCGGCCGGCCCACGCAACGCGTGCGTGATGCTGAATGGCCGGCTTGGGAAGCCATCGAACTGGACTTGGACGTACTGTCCCGGCAAATAAAGTAGGGGACGTTCCGTTAGGACTCCCGCCTCGATTACCTCCGCCGAGAGCGGCCTGAGGATGCTTAGAGTGCCGCCGACCCTGCGAACGCCAGGAACCTCCATACGTTCGACGCCCGCGTCACCCGCGATGCGGCATTGGCAGGCATGCACGACGCCCGGTTCGGCTCCTTCTCCGCCATGGAACGCGCCGGAAACCACGCGCACGCAGCAGGTTCCACAATGGCCGGCGCGGCAGTCGTAGGGAATATCTACGCCGCTCTTGAGTGCCGCATCGAGCAAAAGTTCCCCTCGCCGCGCATTAAACTTTCTCCCGTTCACGATGATCTGGTGGTCCGTCGGTCCGTCGTGGCTGCCGGTTTCTTGCATCGTCCGCCTCGATTTTATCAAAGGCTTGAACCGCAGATTGCGGACAAAACTGAAAAATGAACTGAAACGATCCAATCTTTCTATCTGGCTCGACCGTGGCCGTTTCATGGCCTGTCACCTGCCAATAGCACGCAATAGTCGATAAACTGAATTTGAGTAGATTTGCTTCTGGGCGCTGAATGGTATGGCCTGAGGCGGGATTCATTATCGGATCTGCGATTTCTCCATATTTTTCTATCATGGGGGAATAAATTGTTATGCCTAGATAACTTCTCTGACAGCTTCAAGATTAGTGGCGAATGTTTTCTGAAGCTGGTGGCTTGTGCTCGAGGCGTGGATTCTGGCCCGTTATCTCATTTTTTCTTAATATATCGGCCACATCACCGTCTTTATTTGCGCCTAGCGAATTCTCCATCCGCATTTCCGCTTTTGCGGTGATGCAGCGTATTGCGCGGGGAATAACGCTGCCGAATACCGCCCTAGACGAATGGGGGTTTGGTTATGGCGAAAACGCGATTTTCAATGCCTCCGCTGCTGTCCGGCATAGTTGTGGGCTGTCTCATGCTGGCGGCCGGCAGTGAAATTCTGATCGCCCAGCCGGAGGGCGTGACCACTGGCTTAACGGCGACAGGCGAACCGGTGCCGAAAAGTATTGATGAGACGGGCGCGACGGTGGACGGTGCGCGCGCGGATATCAAATCGGACGCGCACAAGGGCTTGAAGATCGACGAGTCGCTTTTTCCCACTGCCGCCCAATGCGGCGAGTGTCACAAGCAAATTTATGACGAGTGGTCCTCGTCGCAGCACGCCTATGCCTCGATATCGCCGATGTTCCATAAGTTTGAGCAGAAATTCCAGGAGTTGACGCGCGGCACTGTCGGCACATTCTGCGTTCGTTGCCATCAGCAGGTCGGAACTCAACTCGGCGAAGATCGCGAGGCGCCTCTGTGGAAGCGCACCCAAATCTCCCGCGAGGGCGTCACCTGTATCACATGTCATCGCGTCAGGGAGCAGTATGGCAAGGTCAATGGTGAGCGTCGCGTCGAACCCGGCAAGATCTTCGAGCCGGTGTACGGCAGCGGCCAGCAGAGCGTCATCAAGGACGTGATTGCCAAAAAGGAGACCTACACCGTCGCCACTAGCGAAAAGGAACGCGGCAATCAGATTCACTCCGGCATGATCACCAACG
The DNA here is from genome assembly GCA_025458125.1 of Hyphomicrobium sp. Taxonomy (GTDB): domain Bacteria; phylum Pseudomonadota; class Alphaproteobacteria; order Rhizobiales; family Hyphomicrobiaceae; genus JAGVSR01. The sequence goes on along the minus strand of JALOTA010000039.1, from coordinate 6,517 downwards.
ACCAGATCACAAAGTCGGAGTTCTGCGTCAGTTGCCACCAGGTTGCGGTCAATCTTGGCATCAAGCTCGAAATTGTCTGGGATCAGTACCGCGACAGTCCAGCGCGCAAGGCCGGCGTCACCTGCCAGGACTGCCACATGGGTAAGGTGCCGGGCAAGCCAGACGGCTACGACACGGCGCCATCGGCGATCGTTGGCGGGAAGGAGATCAACCCGGGTCGCAAGCATGCCAACCACCGCTTCATCGGCCCCGGTTATTCGATCGCTCACCCTGGAATCTTTCCTCACAATACGAAGGCGCAGGGTATCAGCATCGAGGACTGGCTTTTGTTCGACTGGCGCGCGGGCTGGGGCACTGCGGCGTTCGAGGAAAAAGTTGTCAGCGGCCAGGTCAAGGTCAAATTCCCAAAACGTTGGGCTGACTCTCTCGATCGCGAAGAGGCTCGCGTGATCATTGACGAGAATCTGCAAAAGCTCGACGAACGCGACGAGATCCGTCGTGATGTGATGGAGAACAGCAGCCACGTCGATGGCCCCTTCATCACTGGTAAGCCGGAAGTCGGCTCGGACCTCGCGTTTTCCTACAGGATCCGGAATACGAACTCCGGCCACAACCTGCCTTCGGGTTCGCTGGGCGCGCAACCGCAGCTCTGGGTCAACGTGGCTCTCATCGATCCCGACGGAAAGAACGTGTGGGAGACGGGCTACGTCGACGGCAACGGCGATATTGCAGACTTGCACAGCCTCGACGTGGCATCAGGCCGGGTGCCGGCCGATCAGCAACTCGTGCACTTCCAGACCAAGTTCCTGACGACCAACGTCAAGGGCACGGAGCGCGAGATGTACCTGCCGGTGAACTTCGACATCGATCCGTTGCCGCATCTGCGACCCCCGGGTGTGCCGACCACGGTTCTGAACCATCCGCCCCTTGTGCGCATGGAAAATCGGTCTCTGCCACCGCTCGGGCAGAAGGTGGCCAAGTATCAAGTGCCGGGCCATCTCATTTCCAAGCCCGGAAAATATCAGCTTGCCTTTCGCATGCGGAGCCGCGCCGAGCCGATCTACTTCATGCGCTTCGTCAACTCCACCAGGGAGATGGAGCAGAGCATGAATGACCGCATCATGAATTTCCACGCCTTCGCCGTCGATGTCGACGTGAAGGGCTGATCCCAACTGGCCCGGATCGTCGCAGCGGACGGCTCTCGTTCGCTGGGTCGAAGCCGAGACGTGGAGCGCTTCAATGTTCAGTGATTCTGCCGTTGGCAAGCGATGGGATATTCGAACGGCTGTCTTCCTATGCGGTCTCTTCGCGGGTGGCTTTGCGATTGCCTCCGACTTATCTGATGACCGGGCATCCTCCGTGCGCGTGAGTGAGGCACTAAAAGGCGGCGTGGACACTGTTGTGCGGCCGGATCGGTCGGCGGAAGTCGATGCAAGCCTGTATGCCGAAGTTGACGACCGACCCTCGTCAGCCTCCTCCGAGGTGAGGAAGCCGAAGATGGGGAAACGAGCGTCTATTGCGGATAAGGAGGATCTGTTCCGCCCTGATCCGCAGTATGACAAGAAATATGAGCACGAAGAGCAGATCGAAATTTACGGCGGTAAGTTCGCCGTTGATCCGCCGCGACCTCCTATCGAGATCGGCCGTGAACAATACACGTCGGGCGCTTATGCGCCCAGTGGCACGCTGCTTGGCGAGAAGAACCCACTTCTTCCGGGCCTTGCCGTTTACGGTGATTGGCGCACTGCGGTAGCCTACAACGGGAACAACGGAAAGGAAATTGCCCAGGTTGCAACCCGCCTAAACCTCGACGTCGATTTCAAGATCACGGGCACAGAGCGTATTCACGCGTTCTTCACGCCGATTCAGCGGGACAATCAATTCACGCGCTTTGAGTTCGGCGGCGCGGACGGCGACGGCGATCTGACGTTCGAGGATGATCTGGCACCCCAGACGCTCTTCTTGGAAGGTGATCTCGGTGCTCTGATGACGGGCTTCACCGGTCAGGAACAGAGTTACGACCTGCCCTTCACGTTCGGTCTCTTCCCCCTGTTCCTACAGAACGGCATCTGGGCCAATGATGCGATACTCGGCGGTGCGTTCAGCTTGCCGGCTAAGAACTCGGCAGCCCTCGGACTCTCCAACTTCGATATCACCTTCTTTGCCGCCTTCGATGATGTCGACAACCCGGGCCTGCTGGGGCTCAACGGGGAGAACAACAATCTCGCGAACCTCTACGGTGTTACGGCCTTTATCGACGCGTTCGACGGGTATATCGAAACCGGCTATGCCGTGATCGACGCGCAAGGCGCGCAGAAGGGAACCACTCATTTCCTGACCGCCGCTTACACGAGACGCTACGAAAACTGGGTCTCTAATTCGACCCGCGTCTTTGCCAACTTCGGGGACGACCCCGACGGTGACAGCGACGGCGTCGCGATTATTTCGGAAAACAGCCTCGTGACATCCTTGCCTAGCACTCTGCTGCCTTATGCCAATTTCTTCGTCGGCGTGGGCAAGCCACAGCCGCTCGTCGACGGATTCAACGCTGGTATTCTGAAGAACGTGGGTATCAACTTCGAAACCGATGCGCTCACGGGATATCCCAAGCTCGACGACACCGGTTCGAATGCCTTCGGTGGCGCGATCGGGCTGCAGTATCTGTTCAATCTCGACCAGCAATTCGTTTTCGAGCTGGCCACGGTCCAGCCTTTCGACAACGATGGGACCGGGGCCCAGGACGCTCAGTATGCCGTTGGTGTGCGCTACCAGATCCCGATCGACCGCGCGTGGCTCTTCCGAGCTGATGCAACCTACCAGTTGCTCGACAATGCCCCTGACAATTTTGGCTTGCGCACGGAACTTCGGCGGAAGTTTTGATCCTGGGTGCACGATGGCCAGCCAGCATCTGCAAATCCTGTAGTGACCCGCCTACCGTTGAGATCGTTCGGGCTACATTGGTGATGAAAGTGCGCCGGAGATAGTTCCTTGAACAGCCCTGTAATTCTGCTGCACGGTGCCAAGCAGCGAACAGTTTCACGATTCTGATTGGCGATGACGTCAAGCGAGAAACTGGCAATCGCGTGCCAAGCCGTCAAAGTCATCGCGCGTCTGGAGCCGCTTACCAAATGACGAGCACGGGGCGATCATTGCGATGGCGCTCGATACTCAGCGCAGCTTGAAGCGAATGGTGGTGGTCCCTGAACCGCCGGTCGCGGAGGGGCGGAACCGCCAACTGCGAACAGCGGACACGGTGACGCTGTTGAACACACCGGCCGGGTTGGCGCTGACAACGGACACGCCCGTTACTGCCCCTGATGGCGACACCGTATAGCGAACGACCACATAGCCCTCGATGCGGGAGGCGCGCGCTCCGGCTGGATAGGGAGGGTGCGGCCGCGAGATGGCGTTCGGGCTGAACTTGCCGCCGCCCGCGGCGGCTGCACTCGCGGCCTTGCTGTTCGACTTCGGGGCCGTCTTCTTGCCGTCGGCTTCCGTGGGCCGTTTCTGTTCGGCCTTCTTTTTGGTTTCGGGTTTTTGGGGTTTGGGCTCCTCCTCTACAGGCTTTTCGAGGGGTTTCGTCTCCTCGATCACTTTTGGCAGAACAACTTCGGGCTCGGGTGCGGCCGGTGCCTCGGGTACCGAAACTTCGGGCGGTGCCGCGGCGAGCGGGACGGGCGCAGGTTCTTGCATTTCGACGGGCTCTGGCGGAGCTGCGGTCTCAACCGGCTCGGGTGCGGGCAGGGGCTCTGCTTCAGCGGGTTGATCCGCCGGCGTATCCTCCGCTTCAGAGGGCGGGGGAGCTGTTGTCTGATCCCTGGCGTCTTCGGCGTTGTCCGCCTCGGTTGTCGTGCTCTCAACAGACAGCGGGGGCAGATCTAGCATGATGGGACCGCCGTCCTCGCTTTCGGTGGCCGGCAAGGCCAGAACAATCGCTGCAATCACTGCCGCGTGGAATACGGCTGCGCCGGCGAACGCTCCGCTCCAGCGCGCCCGGCGCTGCAATCGTGGTTCTATGTGTTCTAGAAGCCCGGCACTCATTGGCGCGGCATCGCCGGTTGCGCTTCGGGCAGGGGTGTGGCGTCTTCCAGTCCCACAAGCGCGATTTTCAGGTATCCCTCGGTACGGAGCAGGTTCATAACGCGCATCAACTCGCCGTAGGGGACGGTCTTGTCGGCACGAAGAAAGATCCGCTGCTCACGATCGGAGTTTGTGAGGGCGGCAAGCGAAGAGCCGAGACCTGCTTCAGAAACAGAATTGTTGCCGAGGCTGATCGTCAGATCGGATTTGACGCTCACATAGACGGGTTTGTCCGGGCGGGGCTGCGGATTGGCGCGCGCTACCGGTAGGTCGACTGCGACATCGACCGTCGAAAGAGGTGCGGCAACCATGAAGATGATCAGCAGGACCAGCATGACGTCGATAAATGGAGTGACGTTGATCTCGTGGTTCTCACTGAGATCGTCTGAATCCTGTTGAAGCTTTGTCGACATCGCAGGTTACTCCGCTGCCGCCTTGAGAGGGTGGTATTTCTGGCCACGATCGAGATCGCGCGACACGAGACGCAAGACCTCCGCGGCCGCCTCGCCAACCAGCGCCTTGTATGAGCCGATAGAACGGGAAAACTGATTGTAGATGATGACCGCGGGTATGGCCGCGATCAGGCCGATGGCCGTGGCCAGAAGGGCTTCAGCGATCCCGGGCGCAACGACAGCAAGGTTCGTCGTCTGCGCCTTCGAGATTCCGATGAAGCTGTTCATGATGCCCCAGACCGTGCCGAAGAGACCAATGAACGGAGCCGTCGAACCGATTGTCGCCAGAATTCCGGTGCCGCGGTTCATGGCACGGCCCGCCGCGGCGACGACGCCCTGAAGTCTCGACGCAACGCGGTCGCGCTGTCCGTCCTTATCCACCAGGTCGGCCGATAGCCTGAGTTCTGTCTCGGCCTGTCCAACGAGGAGTCTGGCGATGCGGTCTTTCGACTGCATGTTCTGGGCGGCGTCGCCGAGGCTCGTTGCCTGCGCGAGACTGCGGATGGCGCGATGGAGTCTTCGGCTTGCCAGCGAAAGCTCCAGAGATTTTGCAATCCACACCGTCCAGGTCAGAAGCGATGCCACCGCGAGGCCCACCATGACCGCCTTGACCACGATATCAGCTGCGAGAAACATTCCCCAAGGCGACAAGTCATGCGGCAGAGCGGCGGGCGCTGGACCGGCCTGTGGCGAGAGTTGAGGGGAGGGGGGCTGCGCCAAATCCGGGACGGAGGCGGGGCTGGTGGGGCTCGTGGCAGGCGCCGCCGCTTCAGGGCGCACCGGCGGCTCGTTCAGAGATTCTGGCGGGGACGCCGGTGTTTCCGGCGTGGCGGCCGGTGCCGCAGGCTGAGATTCAGGCTCCGACGTCGATGCTCCGGTCTGTGGCACAGCAGGGGAAATCGTTGTGCCGCCTGCAAGGTCATTTCCGTTTGGCTGTGCGTTCGATGTCTTCGTGGCGCCGAGCAGGACCATTCCGGACAGAACGGTCGCAAGAAAAGTTGCCGGCAGGCTTCGAACGATTGGCAATTGGCCGCTGCTCATGGGCTGTCTCCACAGAAGCCGGGTTCAATAGAGAGACCCCGGCGGTGAGCCGGGGCCGATGAATACGCAGAATATGAACTCAAAACGCCTGGCGCACCGTCATGAGGAAGAGGCGTCCGCTTCGCTCCGTTTCGATTTCACCTTCCTCGATGGTGCCGTTCAGATCGGGATTGTAGACCGCCACATCTTCTGTTTTTTCTGCATCGAGCAGATTAGCGCCGGTGAAACGAATGACGGTGGATTTGCCGAGCCGCGTTTCCCAGAAGGCCTCCAGGTTGCCCTCATACGAGAGTTCAGTGATCTCGTCGTAGAGATACTCGAGACTGTTGCCGCGCTGCTGATAGCTGGCGCCGAATGCCGAGTTCCACTCTGGAATGCCCTGGATGAACCCGACGTTGAAAATGTAGTCCGGTTGGTCGTTGAAGGGGACCTGGCGGCCGGTGACGGGATCTGTCACTTCAGATCGCATCCATGTGTAGTTTGCGAATATCGCCGTATTCGGCAGCCCCAGCATGTCGAGCGGCGTGTCGACGTCCACCTCGATGCCGTAGGCGCGCGCATCGCCGACGTTCTGGAATGTTACGATTTCGCACTGCGCGTCCTCTTCATCGAGGTTCTGGCAAAGTTCTTCGTCCGTCAGCTGGCCGGTTCCGACAAGCTCGATTTTGTCTCTGATGTCGCGGTTGAAGAAGTTGAAGCCGAGCACGCCGCGCTCACCGATCTTCTGGTCGAAGCCCACGTCAATGCCCCAGGCCGTCTCCGGTTCGAGATTCGGGTTGCCTTCCGTGGCAAAGCGGTCCGTGGGTTCTTCAATAAGCAGGGCTGGCGTCAGCTGGTCGAACGAAGGGCGCAATACGGTGCGAGCGACGGAGAAGCGCAGCATCGTCGTTTCGGTGAGCCCATAGCGAATATGGGCTGAGGGATTGAGTTCGTTGAAGTCCGTG
>JALOTA010000178.1 GCA_025458125.1 Hyphomicrobium sp. | reverse complement strand
CGGGAACCGCGTAGGCGGCGATCTCGGACGGCTCGCGCACATCGAGAAGCAGGCTCTCTCCCGTCTCATGCCAGTGGGCGACCGGCATATCTCCGCGCAACACGTTGGCGGCAATCATGCCGGCGAAGTTTGCCGCGTCCTTGGCGCTGCCATACTGGGGCGCATAGCAGAGTTCCGCTTCTTCCAAATCATAGACCGTGCCTTGCTTCTGGATCAGCGCGGCGATGACATCGATGCGCCGATCGACCCCCTCCTCTCCGTATGCCTGCGCACCGAGAATGCGCCCGTCGCGCTTGGCGAAGATCAGCTTCATCGAGATCATCTTGGCGCCGGGGTAATAACGCGCGTGCTGATTGGGGTAGAGGTAGATCTTTTCGAAGTCGTCGCGACCGAGCCGGCGGAGGGCTTTTTCGCTGGCACCCGTCCAGGCCACGGTCGTGCCGAACAGCCCGATGATTGCCGTGCCCTGCACGCCGCGGAATTGCGACGGCCTGCCTGTAATGACATCCGCAGCGATCCGTCCCTGACGATTGGCCGGACCCGCGAGCGCCAATAGCGTGTCGGTCCCGGTCACAACATCGCGCACCTCGACTGCATCTCCCACCGCGAAGATATCCGGATCGCTCGTTCGCATCTGCGCATCGACCTTGATGCCGCCGCGGCTGCCCAAGGAGAGGCCGGCGGTCTTGGCAAGTGCCGTATCGGGGCGAACTCCGAGAGCGAGAATGACGAGATCGGCCGGATGAACTGCGCCCGACTTCGTGTGCACGCGAAGAGCGCCTTCACCGTCCTGCTCGAAGCGGGTGACGCCCTCGCCAAGCGCGAGCGTCACTTTATGATGGCGGAGAAGGTCTTCAACCGGGCGCGCCATTTCCACGTCGAGCGGCGTCAGGATCTGGTCGGCCAGTTCGATGAGGGTCACGTCGAGCCCGGCGTGCGCCAGGTTCTCTACCATCTCCAGACCAATGAAGCCGCCGCCGACCACAACCGCCCGCTTGCCCTTTGCAGAGCCTTTCATCCAGCCGCGGATCGCTCGCGCGTCGGGCACCGTCCGGACGTGAAAGATACCCGGGAGGTCGATTCCCGGGAGGGGCGGTTTCACCGAGACAGCGCCGGGAGATAAAACGAGCTTGTCGTAACGCTCCGGCATCTCTCTGCCGGAGGCGACGTCGCGCAACGTTACGGTCTTCGCCTTGGCATCGATGGCGACCACTTCCGTTCCCGTCCGCACGTCAATTGCAAACTGATCCCGGAACAGCTGCGGGTTGGCGATCAGAAGACTCGCTTCGTCTTCGATCACTCCGCCGACGTGATAAGGAAGGCCACAGTTTGCATATGAAACATACGGGCCACGCTCGACCATCACGATTTCGGCGCCTTCGTCGAGTCGCCGCAGCCGGGCGGCACAGGAGGCGCCGCCTGCAACACCGCCAACAATCATCACTTTCATACTTTTCTATCCTTCGGGCTGATGCGTCGAGGTCCTCATATTCCGAACGCCACACAACGTCAGGAACCGCAGTCACACACTCTGCGCCACCGTCCGGCACGCGGCTCGCTGGCGATACACGGGATGCGGATTCTTAACCCATCCAGGCGAGCGCCGCCGTGCCTGTTGCCAGCCAAAGACGTGGCCGGCCGCGTTCAGTTTCGCCTTCAGCGCCCGTGAAATACCCCGCCGCACCCGGGCTGGATAATCAAGGACTCGCCTCATGGGCTATCGAATTGCCGTCGTCGGCGCCACCGGCAACGTGGGCCGCGAAATGATGAATGTGCTCGTGGAGCGGCGCTTTCCCGTGAAAGATGTGCACGCTCTCGCGTCGCGCCGGTCGGTCGGCACGGAGGTTTCGTTCGGAGACAAGACGCTCAAGTGCCAGGATCTGGAGCAGTTCGACTTTTCCAAAGCCGACATCTGTCTCATGTCCGCTGGCTCGAGCGTCGCTAAAGAGTGGGCCCCGAAGATCGGCGCGAAAGGCTGCGTCGTGATCGATAACTCATCGTGCTGGCGGTATGACCAGGACGTCCCGCTCGTCGTGCCGGAAGTGAACGCCGAGGCGATCCGCGGCTATACAAAGAAGAACATCATCGCCAACCCCAACTGCTCAACGGCTCAGATGGTGGTTGCGCTGAAGCCGCTGCACGACGCGGCGAAGATACGCCGCGTGATCGTTTCGACCTATCAGTCGGTTTCCGGTGCAGGCAAGGACGCCATGGATGAACTGTGGCAGCAGACCAAGGCCAAGTATGTCCCGGGCACCGAGGTAGAGCCGAAGAAGTTCTCCAAGCAGATCGCATTCAACTGCATTCCTCACATCGACGTCTTCATGGAAGACGGCTACACGAAGGAGGAATGGAAGATGCTGGCCGAGACCAAAAAGATCCTCGATCCGAAGATCAAGGTAACGGCCACGTGCGTCCGTGTGCCGGTTTTCGTCGGGCATTCGGAGTCGGTCAACGTCGAGTTCGAAAACCCGATCAGCGCGGACGAAGCTCGTGAAGTGCTGCGCAACGCACCGGGCGTGCTCGTGGTCGACCGTCGCGAGCCCGGTGGCTATGTCACGCCGGTCGAAGCCGCAGGCGAGTTCTCGACCTACGTGTCGCGTATTCGTGAAGACACGACGGTCGAAAACGGGCTCGCGCTTTGGATCGTGTCGGACAATCTGCTCAAGGGCGCAGCGCTCAACGCGGTGCAGATCGCCGAGTCGATGATCGAGCAGAACCTTTTGAAATCGGCGGCCTGAACCGGTTTCTGGCGTGATGGAAAACCGCCGCGCTGGAAGGCGGCGGTTTTGTACGGGAGTTTCACTCCGGCTCGGGCGTTTCCCGGATCTTGCCGAGCGCCATTACGATCGAATTGAGATCGTCGAGAAAGCGTGCACGTTGCGCAGGCGGAAGAGCAGACAGAATCCGATCATCGACCCGGCGGTTGACCGGCACGGATGAATTCAGCGCTTTCCAGCCGTCATCTGTCAATTTGACCGCGTAGGCGCGCGCGTCTTCACGCGTGCGACGCCGGCTCAATAGACCTTTCTTCAGCATACGGCGGACAATATCCGCCAAGGTCGAACGATCGATGCCGGTCTTCTCCACCAGTTGGGTCTGGCTGAGGCCTTCATTCTGCGAAACGGTCAACAGCACCGCGAACTGCCGCGGCGTCAGATCGTCAGACCCCATTTCGGCCTGGAAGATGTCAGCCGCACACTGTCCTGATGCAGAAGGTGGATCGGGGACACATTCAGTTCGCTTTGTTCGGACGGCGCCGATGACGTTTCTTTCGACATGTTTCGCACGTTCATTAACATCGCGGACCCTCAAGTGAAGACGCTCTACTACGCGAAATAGAGAGATACCATCAACGTTTCATAGAAAATAACAGTTCGCGACCCACGTCTAGAGAAAACATCGCTACCCGGTAAACGTCCCGAGGGGGAAGTTCAGTCGCCGGATGGACCGTTGCCGCGCCTCGTTAACCATGCGGGCGGCGAAGGCGGGGCGCCCCGAACTAACGCTCGGCAGTGTCGGGCTTATCTTCGAACGTTTTCAAGAGGCCCACCTGCGACAGGCCGAAAATCATGGTCAACGGCATGATGCCAAAAACTTTGAAACTGACCCAGGTGTCGGTCGAGAAGTTCCGCCAGACGACTTCGTTCAATATGGCAAGGCCGACGAAGAACAGGCCCCAGCGCAGGGTCAGCAGGCGCCAGCCCTCATCTGTCAGTTTGAACACGTCTCCGAACAGGTGGCGAAGAAGCGAGTGTCCAA
>JALOTA010000177.1:478-4588 GCA_025458125.1 Hyphomicrobium sp. | reverse complement strand
TCAAGGCGCTCCATGAACTGCAGCGCACCGGCGGCCGCTACGCGCTGTGCACGATGTGCATCGGTGGCGGGCAGGGCATCGCGACGATCTTCGAGCGTCAGTGATCGCCGCGGCCGGCGCGCCTATCGCGCCGGCCGTCGTTTGAACTGCGGGCCCCGCGCCGAAGGTGCGGGGCCCGTTGGCTTTCGGCACGGGTGTTATTGCGCAACTGGCACCAAGATGTCTCCACACGCCTGGATCTTTACCGCCTTTCACCCATTCAGTTCAAGGCGATCGGCTCTCGAGAAGACGATGGGCCGCCCCGAGTCTTCTTGCGCCCCCTCGGGGGGCCGACCGCCGCGAGGCGGCGGTCCTGGGGGTGCTCAGAAGAACGGACAGCCGGTTCAAGGTTCAGCGCGCGCCATTGGCGTCCGCCCACCAAGCCAGACGACCTCTGCCGACCCCTTCCCGACATTCAGCGCAGCGTCGTCAACTGCCGTAACGCAGTGGGAAGCCGACGTTGGTATGAGACGTGCCGCCGTTGGCAGATGCGGCCTGCAGCAGTCAGGAACGTGAATGCCGAACAGCGGCCATCCGATCACCCAACGCTTGCGCAGGAGGGCTAAGACTTGCGATGCATTGTGATGATCCGCGACCCTGGCGGAGTGGCCGATTGGGCCGATCCTGCCAACTCGTGCACCGAACGCCGGATCACACGCCCCGCCGATACCAGGAGTAGCACCGCCAACCCAGTGGCGACGATGAGATCCGGCCATCCAGATCCGACGATCGCGACCGTGCCCGCTGCGACCAGCACCGCGACGTTCGACGCAATATCGTTGCGCGAACACTCCCAGACGGAGGCCATGTTGATGTCGTCTTGGCGATGCCTCCAAAGCAACAGCAGGCAAGCGCCATTCGCCAGTAGTGCGAGCACGGCCATACCGGTCATCACCTCGAAGATCGGCGTGGATGGCGCGACGATGCGGTAGATGATCTGTGCGACGACGGCCAGCGCGGCCGCGAGGATCAGGCCGCCCTTGAACAGCGCGACCTTGGCCTTGGCTCGCGCTGTGCCCGCGACAACGTATAGGCTGAGCCCGTACGTAAGTGCGTCCCCCAGATTGTCGAGGGAATCGGTGAGCAGCGAAGTGCTTGATGCCAGATAACCACCGGCGGCCACAACGACGAACATCACGGCATTGATGACCAAGACGATCTTGAGCGTTCCGGACTGTCGGACCTTCAGTTCGTCGAGGGCACAACTCTTGTCGTCGCAGCAACTTGCCATGGCGGGGCCATTATCCTCCAGGTGCGCGGCGGCCGGTATCTTTGGCGCCCTCGTGCGCGCGGACCGCCTATTGTTCGGTGAAATCGGCTTGGATCCCCGGTATCCGCCGGCGCCCTTACCTGCGGTTGCACTGCCTGGTGCAAAATGTCGGGCCGCCGTTGCTGCATCGGCGTCCGTGCTCGCACTCCTGAGCAGGTCGGAATCGCGTGCTGTCTCGGCCAGTTGACTGGAACCTAGAAGCTGAAGCAGGCCGGTATCACAGACAGGGGCGTGCGCGGCCGGCCTCACGACTTCGTGGCTCGCCGCCTTCGCTTACGTCGGCTTATGGGTCTCGCGGCGAAGGGCGGTTGCTGGCCGTTACGTCGAGCTCGACATAACGGCCAAGAGCGGAAGCACAATTCCAAGCCAAGCCGTAAAGCTGCCGTGGCAACTCTCGGCTATGCTGCACTGCTGTCAGTGTGAGCTCATTTCAGCGCGAAGCATGAATTTCAGGATTCTCGACAAATGCAGCAAGGAAGAAGTGGCAAGCCTGTTCACTTCAGTATTCTCGTCATCCGAAGGTGAGCAAGAAGGGAGGTTGATCGGCAGCCTTGCTTCCGCGCTGGCTGAACGCACCGACAATCAGAGAATTATCGGTGTTGGTGCCTATGAAGACGGGTCGATGATTGGGGCAATCTTCTTTACCCGACTTCGATTTGATGAGCCCATCGAAGCCTACATGCTCGCCCCAGTTGCCGTCAGCACCGCCCATCAGGGAAGGGGTATCGGGCAGGCATTGATCAGGTTTGGACTGGACGAGCTGAAAGATCGCTCCGTAACGCTGGTTGTCACGTATGGCGATCCTGCCTTCTACTCCAAGGTAGCGTTTCAGACGTTATCGGAAGATGTCATCCAGGCTCCGCTACCACTCTCAATGCCAGAAGGTTGGCTTGGCCAGCCCTTATCGGGCAAGGCTATTCCAATCCTGAAAAGCCGTCCTGCGTGCGTTCAGGAGTTCGACAATCCTGATTACTGGTAACGCCAACGCATCGTCCTGACTCAAGAATCGCGACCGCTGACCGACTGCTTTCGCCCTCCTGCCATATCCGCTTCGGGTCGGCAGTTCCAGTTCGGCTGATGGAACTGCGGACGCACCGCCTGCATCGGATGTCGAGCAGGGCCGCAAGACCGTAAGCGACAGCTTTGGAGAATGGGCCCAAATGAGAGACCGTCGGTCTTTGGCGGCTGTACTTTGAAACCGGTCACTGGCGCGGCAGATCTCAGCGCAGCGCCAGCCGGCGTGGCGCGGCGCCGCCGTCGAACTGCCACAGCGCCCCGTCCCGGGTGAGCGCGATGGTCGCCGTGTCGCCGGCTGCGACGCCGACGACGTCGTCCATGACCCGGCGCGGCTCGATGCCGAAGGGACCGCCCCACGCCCACAGGCTTCCGTCGCCGCGGATCGCCACCGAGTGGCGCGACCCCGTCGCGATGGCGCGCGCACCGTCGAACACGCTCCCCCAGCGATCGGCCTTGTCCCCCAGGCCGTGCGACGACAACGGGCCAAAGCGGTTGCCCCCGGTTCCCATCACCACGCCGTCGCGACGCAGGTGGATCGCGTGGCCGGTGTGCGCCTTCACGGCGACCGCATCGCGTGCCGTCGGCACGAAGTCGGCCGTGGCGGCGAGCCGCCCGTCGCCGTACTGCCCGCGGTGTGCCTGGCCCTTCGCGTTCAGCACCCCGTCGCGCGTGACGTAATAGTCGGTGCCATCGCCGATCGACGCGGCGATCACCGCGTCGGCCACGCGGCGGGGGGCCGAGGACCCGGCGCCACCATGCCACAGCACGTCGTCGCGGTCGATCGCGAACCAGCCGGACTGCCCGACCGCGAAGCTCGACACGCCGCGCATCAGCGTCGTCGCCGGGTCGTTCGGCCCCGCCCAGGTGATCAGCGAGCCGTCCTCGTGCAGCGCAAAGTACGCGTCCCTGCTGACGCCGACCGCGACGATGCCGGTGCGCATTCGTTGCGGCGCGCCGCGGCCGACCCAGCCGTAGGCCGCGCCGTCGACCAATGCCATGTGCCGATCGTAGTAGGAGGCGAGTTCGCGTCCGGAACCGTCGGCAACCGCAACAGCGCCGACCAGCAGCGCACCCAAGCCGGCGACCCACCGGATGACGGCGTGCCGACGCATCGCGCCCGACCCTATCGCCGGCCGGGGGCGTCGTCGCCGAGGGCGATCGCGCTCAGCAGCGCAGTCCGGCGGCGCCTCATCGCGGCGCGCCGCCTTCGGTGATCGCCTCGCCGTAGCGCATACGCGCGATGCGCGCCCAGTAGGCGGCGGCTTCGCACATCGGGCACGCCCGCGAGGTGCCGTAGAGCTCGCAGCCCGAGAGGTCGCGCGTTCCCAGGCGGCGCGCGGCGTCGCGGATCGCCTCCATCTCGGCGTGCGCGGTCGGGTCGTTGGCGACGACGACCGCGCTGGCCGCCTCGCCGACGATCCGCCCGTCGCGGACGACGACGGCGCCGTATGGCTGGTCGCCGCGCCGGATCGCGAGCTCGCGCAGCTCGAATGCGCGCGCCATGAACGCCCGCGGGCCCGGGTTCGCCGGCTGCACGATCTCCGCCCGAGGCTGGCCCGCAGTCGCCGCCGGCAGCAGGCCGGCGACGCCGACACCGCACAGGCGCAGCAGCGTGCGTCGACGCGGTGCGTTGCACGCATGGGGACTGCGGATCGGGTGGGTCATCGGCCGTCCTTCCACAGGGTCGCGATCGGTCGGAGTCGTCTCGGCATAGCCGGCCGCTGCGCTGTGTCGGCGCCGGCGCGTCGCCATCGGCCGATGTTACCGCGTCGCGTGCCCGGGCG
>JALOTA010000177.1:0-464 GCA_025458125.1 Hyphomicrobium sp. | reverse complement strand
TCGCCCCAAACGGGTTAACGGTTCGCCCGAGTGCGTGTACCCTCGGTACCCGTGAAGCTGCCGGCCATCTCCTGCGGCGACCCGGACACGCGGGGCGTCGCGCTTCCCAACGGCGTGCGCGTGGTCGTGATGCGCCTGCCGCACCTCGCCACCGCGGCGGTCAGCGTGTTCGTGAAGAGCGGGAGCGAGCACGAGAGCGCGCGCGAGAACGGCATCAGCCACTTCATCGAGCACATGGCCTTCAAGGGCACGCGCACGCGCGACTGCCAGCGGATCAACCTCGACGCGGAGCGCCTGGGCGCCGAGGTCAACGCCCACACCGACAGGGACCACACCGCGTTCCACATGCGCGGCCACGCCCGCGACGCCGCGGCCTTCGTCCGCATGCTTGGCGACATCGTGCGCGAGGGCACGTTTCCCGAAGCCGAGCTCGAACGCGAGCGCAGCGTCATCCTGCACGAGTT
>JALOTA010000176.1 GCA_025458125.1 Hyphomicrobium sp. | reverse complement strand
GCGGTCGTGCGCGTGCGCGATCTCGTGGTCGACAAGCGCCTCGATATCCTCGTCGTAGATATGCTTCTTGCGATCAGCCAGCGCCTTGAACCGGTTGAATGCGTCCTCGAACGCGTTCTCGCCGAGATCGAAGCCGAGTTCGCGCAGCTTGGTGCGGAACGCGTTGCGGCCCGAGTGCTTGCCCATCACCAGCGACGTCTTGGCGACGCCTACCGACTCCGGCGTCATGATTTCGTAGGTCTGCTGGTACTTCAGAAGGCCATCCTGATGAATGCCGCTCTCATGCGCGAACGCGTTACGGCCGACGATCGCCCTGGTACTTCAGAAGGCCGTCCTGATGAATGCCGCTCTCATGCGCGAACGCGTTGCGGCCGACGATCGCCTTGTTGTACTGCACGGGAAAATTCGTGACGGCGGAGACGAGCTTGGACGCGCGCGACAGCATCTTCGTGTCGATGCGCGTATCATACGGCAGAACTTCGACGCGCGCGACAGCATCTTCGTGTCGATGCGCGTGTCATAAGGCAGAACATCGCCCCTCGTCTTGATCGCCATGACGATCTCTTCAAGCGCCGCATTCCCCGCGCGCTCGCCGATCCCGTTGATGGTGCATTCGATCTGCCGCGCGCCGGCGGCCAGCGCCGCCAGGGAGTTGGCCACCGCCAACCCCAGATCGTTGTGGCAATGCGTCGAAAACACCGCCTTATCGGCGTTCGCAACGCGCTCGCGCACCGCCTTGAACATCTCGAAATATTCCTGAGGCGTCGCATATCCCACGGTATCGGGGAGATTGATGGTCGTCGCGCCGGCCTTGATGGCCGCATCCACGCACTGGCACAGGTAGTCGATCGGCGTGCGCGTCGCGTCCATCGCCGACCACTCGACATCGTCGACGAGATTGCGCGCCCGCGTCACCGTAGCAGTGATGATCTCGAGCACTTCCTCCTGCGACTTTCGCATCTGGTACTCGAGGTGGATCGGCGACGTAGAAACGAACGTGTGAATGCGACCGCGCTTGGCATGCCGGACCGCTTCTCCAGCCCGGTCGATATCTGCGTTGATGGCGCGAGCGAGGCCCGCGACGGTGGCGTTCTGAACTCGCTTGGCAATGGCGCTCACCGCCTCGAAATCGCCCTCGGACGCGATCGGAAAGCCGGCCTCGATGATATCGACGCCCAGCGCATCCAGGCAGTCGGCGACCTCGAGCTTTTCTTCATACGTCATGGTTGCGCCGGGGCACTGCTCCCCATCGCGCAAGGTGGTATCGAAAATGACGACATGGTCAGTCGTGGCGGTCATGTCAGTATCCTTGAATTCGGGCCCTCTCGGCGCACTCGGCACACGCGGGCAATGATGTCTACCGGGCTCATGCATCCCCTGAGCAGCCCCGCGCTGCCGCACGGCTGGCCGGCTCAGGGGCCGCTAAGGAGCAGCGCCGGCGTAAGGCAGCACGTCGCCCACACGCAGATACCCTCGCCCGCCGGCAAAACCGGCAGCGTCAGGGTAGAACCAGAGCGGGGAACTGTTCGGGACATCGCCTGATAAATCGGGTTCAAGTTGCGCCAATCCCTACAATAAGGCGAATAGGTTGACAATGCTCTGCAAGGCAAGCCCGTGCTCCCCCGCCCGCGCCATGATCTGTGTCAGAAGGCTGTCAGCCAGCTGGGGTTAACATTCGTCCCGAATGACCTCCCAACGGAAGCGACCCGCCGATGACCCACGCCAACGCTTCGCGCTACCCGCTCACGATGATCCACCTGCACTGGCTGACGTTCGTTCTGGTGGTGCTGGCCTACATCTTCATGGAATTTCGCGAGATATTCGACCGTGGCACCCCCGGCCGCGAGTTCATGAAGGCAACCCATTATTCCCTGGGCATCACCATTCTGGCTCTCACCCTGGCCCGCCTCGTCGTCAAGGTGACGGGGCCCTCCGCGCCGGTGATCAGCCCGGCACTCGCGCCCTGGCAGCAGACAGCCGCCACCCTGGGCCACATCGCCATTTACGCGTTCTTGATCGCAATGCCCCTTCTCGGCTGGGCAACCCTCTCGGCAGAGGGAGCTCCTGTCCCGTTCTTCGGTCTTGATCGGCTATGTCCTTCTCGGCGGCCACGCACTCTTGTCCATCATTCATCACGCGGTCTTCAAGGACACCACGCTTATCCGCATGATGCCGGAACGCCGGACCGTCGAAACGCATTAAACCTCGATCGTGCCCTCGCTGACCCGCACCGAATGGCCGCCGATGCGGACATTCTCCAGCTTTTGACCCTCGACGTTCAGGACCAGCGACACGAGGCTCGGCCGCTTCATTTCAAAACCCTGCTCGACGGTTCGCCGGTGCGTGCCGTCCGGCAGGCGGTCGAACCTCGCAATGACACCGGCGAAGCAGACTGCCGCCGAGCCGGTGGCCGGATCTTCCGGCACGCCGGCATCGGGCGCGAACATCCGCACATGAAAAGACGATGTCGTATGCTCGCACTGGCGCGTGTAGAGATAAGCCCCGACCAGCCCTTGCTCGGAAAACGCCGGAGCCCAATGGCTGCCATTGACGCGCGCCTTAGCGATGGCCTCGCGTGATGCGACGGGAACAAAGGCGAATGCAGGACCGGCGGCGTAGCAGACTGGCCGGTGGTTCTCAAAGCCGATTTCCGACGGAATGAGCCCGAGTCCCGCCGCCAGTACGTCCGCGGGCGGCAGTATGCCGGCTTCGACGGGCACCTTCGGTGCATCGAACTCAGCGAACGGCGCGTGGTCCTTGCGCAGGCGGACGCCGACACG
>JALOTA010000038.1 GCA_025458125.1 Hyphomicrobium sp. | reverse complement strand
TGGAATGGTCTAATGCGGTTGTGGCGGAATTGGTAGACGCACTACCTTGAG
Organism: Hyphomicrobium sp.; assembly: GCA_025458125.1. Classification (GTDB taxonomy): domain Bacteria; phylum Pseudomonadota; class Alphaproteobacteria; order Rhizobiales; family Hyphomicrobiaceae; genus JAGVSR01. The sequence continues at coordinate 33,094 of JALOTA010000038.1, read as the reverse complement.
GTGGTAGCGGGGCAACCCGTGGAGGTTCGAGTCCTCTCAACCGCACCATTACAGTCGGATGCGTGGACCTCAACGGCGCGCGGTATTTCGTACCGCTTGCCGACCTTGCGCCACGAAGCTTCAGAGGCTGCCTAAGAGCGCAAATCTGTTGAACGCCGTCAGCGGGGATCTGGCCTGACCGGCGCCACATGGCCCCAGCGGCTTTGTGCGAACTGGCCCGCCTTTAGAAACTGAAGAACGAGAAAGGTGCCGGCTCGGCCGACGAAGTCGAAGCCCGCTTCGATCGCACGGACTTCGGTTTGCGACGCTCGCCCGTCTTGGCGGTATCGCTTTCGCTATGTTCGCCGGATGACACAGCCATGGCACGTGTTCGGGCGGCCGGCGAAAGCGATGTCACTTCGGCATCGGCTCCCGACAGCGTCTTCAGGACTTCGGCAGACCCGAAGAATGGCATCAGGTGAGCCTGCGCACCGGTACCGGCCTCAGGTGCGGTGTTAGCTGCGACCAGTTCGGGTTTTGCAGCAGGCCCCGGGCGTACCTTCGTCGCGCTCTTGATGTCGTGGAACAGAATGATGCCACCCTTCTTCTGGTCGACCTGGGCCAGCGTGTAGCTCGCGAGCCGGTCGGCACTGCCGATGTAGCTATCGTTCGAAATCACATCCACGGTAAAGGCTGCGATCCCGCGCTGCTGCAGGTGCGCCATCATGGGGTCGCTGTCGCTCAGGCCCGGAAAGCGGAAGAACGGCGCGATGGGTTGCCCGGCCGCGAGAGCGATTGCCGCGAAACCACGCTCGATTTCATCGATCGCCTTGGTGAGACCCCGCCGCTTCAGATTGAGAGGATGCGACCAGGTATGTCCGCCCAGAGTGTGGCCACGCGCCAGGACATCCTTGACCGTATCGGGATAGGCGATGGCCATGCGTCCCACCGAAAAGAACGTTGCCTTGGTGCAGAAGCGGTCAAGGGTATCCAGAATGGACCGCGTGATCCAAGGCATCGGGCCGTCGTCGAAAGTCAGGACAACCTCTCGCGGGCGAAGGAAATTTTCCTCCCGCTGCAGAACCGAGATGTCTCCGTACAGCGGACCGTTGGCAGCATCGATTTCGACCACACGATCAACACCCAGGGCTTTGGCCGGGTCCGCACACGTGCTTTCGGCGCGCGCCGGAACTCCGGAAATCAAGGTGAACCCTAGGGCCACCATGCAAAGCGCCACCCGGTGAAACATCGTTGTCCTGCCTGCAATCCCCATCGCGGGGCAGGGTGTCTGATTTCTCCGGTTACGGCAACACCGTCGGGTCAGAACGGCCCCACGGTGATGTTTTCGCGTAACCTCATCGAATCCCGAGCGGATTGGTGGCCCAGCTGTCATCGTCGATGCTGGGCTTCAGGTTGGGCCGCACCGGCGGGGGCAGCGCTGCGGGAACGGACACCGGTGACGCCGGAACAGCTCCATTTTCCGGCGCCCATGGTAGCCGCTCAGAATCGGCGCCGGTATTCGGCCACACGGCCGACCGGTCGGCGAGTGGTTGGGTCGACAAAGCCAGCTTTCGGCGCTGGGCTTCTCGCTCGGCCATTGCATCGAACTCGGGCAACGTCGCCGCCGGCCCCTTGGGAACGATATGAACGACTTTGTAGCCCTTCTGCTTCAACTCCAAGAGCAGCGCCCTCAGTCCGCCAGCCGTTGCCGGTTGGATGTCGTGGAACAGGATGATACCGCGGCCCTTCTGGGCGAGTTGCTTCATGACGTTCGCGCGCATGACCGACGGATTGCGCGTCAGGAAATCCCGGCTGTCGATATCGATGGCAACCGTCGCCATGTTTCGCGTCTTCAAATAGGCACGCATCGCCGAGCTTTCACCGAGATAGGGAAAGCGGAAGAACGGCGCCACCGGACGGCCGAGAGCGAGCGATGTTGCGCTGAGACCGAGTTCTATTTCCTGCTTCGAGGCCGCTGCGCCGATCCGGTCGAGCCGTTTGTGCGACCAGGTGTGCAGGGCGATCGTGTGGCCACGCGCCTCGGTGTCCCGCAGCGTATCGGGATCGGAGAGCGCCATCCGGCCGACGACGAAAAAGGTCGCCTTCACGCATTCCTCATCGAGGGCATCGAGGATCGGCCGCGTGTAACGGCGCATGGGCCCGTCGTCGAACGTCAGCACGACTTCGCGATCGTTGAGAAGCGCAAACGGTTCAGGACCGGGGACGCCGAACCGCGGCCCGCCCGCCGTATCGATTTCCACAACACGGGATGTGCCGAGCGTGTCGGGACGTCCTGGGCAGGACGCAGCGGTTGCGGCCTGCGAACCGCTGCTTTCCGCCGGCCCGGCGCGCAGGGGATCGCTGGCGCCGGCCAGCAAAGCGGCTGCCATTATCCCGCACACAAGGAGTAGCCGCGCCGCAAGTGTCATCAAACCGTCATCCCCCATGCGCCACAGTGCGGTGAGCAGGCGCGCAAACTGCCGTTCGGGCGGACATTAACCGCGCCTTTTTTGCGTGTGCAAGTTACTGAAATCCGCCTCTGTGCTTTCGATGCACCACGGTAGGCGGCCCCGCGTACAATATGCTAAGGGCGCCCGGCGTTTGGCGATACCTGCGACGATAGACCGTTTTCCAGAACCCACAAGGATCCTGCCTGCGTGACCGAGACTGGTTCCAGCCCGCCTCTTCCGGAAGCCGCTCAAGCCTCGACCGAGGACCTGGTGCGCGATGTCTCTGCAGCACTGACTGCCGGGGCCCCCGCTGCCGCACGCCATCTCGTGGAGGGGCTGCGTACCCCGGATCTCGCCGAGGTGATCGAGCTTCTCGACCCCGACGACCGCGTGGAACTCATTCAGGCATTCGGTTCTGAATTCGATTTCGAGGTGTTCTCCGAACTCGACGAGAGCGTCCGCGACCAGTTGTCCGAGGCCCTGCCGAACGAGTTTCTCGCTCGTGCCGTCAAGGAACTCGATACCGACGACGCGGCCTACATCATCGAAGGGCTCGAAGAGGAGGACAAGGAGGAGGTCCTTGCCCAGCTTGAGACGTCCGATCGTGCCGCGCTCGAAAGAAACCTGGAATATCCGGAAGAAACCGCCGGCCGCCTCATGCAGGCGCATTTTGTGGCGGTGGCCCCCTTCTGGACCGTCGGCCAGGTCATCGACTACATGCGCGAGGCCGACGATCTGCCCGAAAGCTTCTCCGAAATATTCGTCGTCGACCCTTCGTTCCGGGTGCTCGGCAGCGTCGAGCTTTCGCGGCTGTTGCGGGCCAAGCGCAGCGCGCTCGTCGAAACCCTCATGGAAACCGAGCGGCACGTCGTCCTGGCCACCGAAGACCAGGAGGAGGTGGCCCATCAGTTCAAGCGCTACGACCTTTTTTCGGTTCCCGTCGTCGACGAAAACCAGCGTCTGGTCGGCGTGGTGACCGTCGATGACGTGGTCGAGGTTCTCGACGACGAGGCCGACGAAGACATGAAGAAGCTCGCGGGCGTCGGCGACGAGAGCTTGGCGGACAGCGTTCTTCAAACGGTCAAAAGCCGGGTCCCTTGGCTCGTGGTCAATCTCGGCACGGCGATCCTGGCCTCGGTGGTCATTGAGCAGTTCGATGCCTCCATCGAGCAGATGGTGGCGCTGGCCGTCCTGATGCCGATCGTGGCTTCCATTGGCGGGAATGCCGGCACGCAAACCATGACCGTGACCGTACGCGCTCTCGCCACCAGCAAACTTGGCTCCACCAACGCCCGCCGCGTCATTACCCGCGAGGCGCTCGTGGGGTTGACGAACGGGCTCGTGCTCTCGGTCATCCTGGCCAGCGTGGTATTCCTCTGGTTCGGCTCGGGTATGCTTGGCGCGGTCATCGGAACCGCGATCATCGTCAATCTGTTCTGCGCGGCCGTCGCCGGAATTCTGATCCCACTGCTCTTTCATCGCTACGAACTTGACCCCGCCCCCGCGTCTGGCGTGTTCGTCACGATGGTGACGGACTGCGTCGGCTTTTTCGCCTTTCTTGGTCTGGCCTCGATCTTGCTGTTCTGAAATAGCTCAAGCCTCAGCTTGTCGGCTGGTCGAGCTTGCGCGTAAGCGCCTCGAACTCCCGCCGCAGGTCGTCATTCCTGAAAATCTGCTCGAAGGTCGGAGCTTCGAGCTTCTGTAACGCCTCGAATGAGGCCGTGCCGTCGCGCATCAGGTTGTTCAGCTCGAAGCTCGCCTGCACCGTCTCGAACGTGTTGTCGGCAATCTTGAGGTCATGAACCGCCTTCTGGCGCGCACGCACGATCTGCTCGCGTTGCTGGACAAGATACCGGCGGTAGGCTTTGGCCGCTTCTTCAGCCACCTGCTGGCTCTCGCGATTGGCTTCCAGGATGCGTTGCTGATCGGGTCGGTTGTCCGCGCGCTGCAACTCCAGTGTTCTCGTCTTGGCGCCGGCCAGATCCCTCATCACGGCGTCGAGACGCGGCAGGTACTGCGTGTCGATTTTGGCGATCGCCATATCCTGGGCGTGCACGAGCATCGCGAACAGCGCTGCGTGCATGGCGAAGTATTTGCGCGCCGTCGCTGTATTGTCTCCGGCCGCTTCCACCAGCCGGGACAGCTGCGCATCGACGAGCTTGGCCGCGTCGAAGGTCGCGACCAGCCGCACGAGGTCGCCAGAAAGCACCCCGTCGAGCAGGAGGTCCAGCTGCTCTTGAGTTAATTCCACGCCGGACGCCTTGAGCCCTGTGCTGACCTCGGCCTTCGCCGCTGCAATGCTGTCCCGGTTCTTGCCGATCCGCGCCTGCAGATCCTGAATTCCGGTATCGAGCGAGCCGACCGTATCTGTCAGCACGCCCGGCAGCAGGGCATCCTTGGGTGCCATCAGCTGCTTTTCCTTCATGTGCGCGATCTGATCTTCCAGATCGCGGATGGCCCGCCGGCTTTTCTCAATCTTTTTCTGTGTCTCGACGACGGGTACGTCGGTGACGATCCCGAGCGCGCTGTCGAGCAGCGCCTTGACACGAGCTTCGCGGTCTTCACGAGTTTCCGTCCACAGAGGCGGGACGACGAATTCCGACTTCCTGGGCAACGATTTGAGGTCGCCCCGCTCGTCTGCCGCGTCCGCGAGCACATCCTGCACGGCGCTGAGAAGCTGCCGCGCCTGTTCATAGCTTTTCTCTCCGGCTCGCGGATCGGCGGTCTCGACCGGGGCTTTGCCGGCGTTCCCGGCCATCTCGCCGCCAGACGGAGAGGGTTCCGCCGCGATCGCGGCAGGCGCGAGAGCCAGAAAGCCGGCGACGGCAACAGCGGTCCGGCGGGGCAGCGAGCGCAGCATGAGGGTATCCTCCAGGTAACGATCAGAGGCGCGGCGATTCCGGCTATTAGATGGTGCGGCCCGCGCCCGCGCACAATGCGGCCATCACTTTCCGGAGATGACCCGGCCGGCGGCGGCGATGAGCTCAGGCGTGATCTGCCGCGCATCGTTCAGAATAATCATATGCGTCATCGAAGCGGGCACGTTGTCGTGGGTCTTCGTAAACTTGGCCCGCGAGAATGGAGCTGGCAACGTCTGCAATCCGGCCGCGAGCGCCAGCCGCAGTTCCTTCGCCGACAGAGTGAGGACCCCTGCACACGTTTCCCCGCGCATGATGGCCACGTATCCGTCCGCCGCTTCGAATTTGGCGTCCGGCGCCGCGGCCTCGATCTGGCGCAAGATGAGTTGCGCCAGGGGCCGGTACCCCTTTGCTTCGGCGAGAAGGGCGTCGAGCGATGGCGCGAGATCCTCAGTTCCCGGTTGAACCGGTTCGGGCCGGGCCGTCCCGCTTCCAACGCGCGATGGAACGCTCGGAACCGGTGCCGCGTGCGATACGGCCGGTGCCGTCACGGTGCGCCGATCGCTCCCTGGCGTGGGCGCTTCATCGCGAGAAAGCACCGGCTGCCGTGACGCCGGTGGCTGAGGAGATAGAGCGGGTGCCTTGCCCGGGTGAGCCGGGTCGAAATAGATCGGACGGCCGCCATTGTGATAAATGCGCTCAAGCCACGACGCGCGTGCGAACAGAAAACCCTGCTGGCGTAGCCAGTCGATGATCGCGTTTCGATCGTCGAGTTTCGTCTCGCGGATGGCAGCCATCCAGCCGGCAAGGTCGCGCCCGGTGTCTTCGGCAAGACTGTCCAGGAATTCGCGCTCCTTGTCTGCGTAGTCGACGCCCATTGGATCAGATCCACCGCCGGGTACGGGCGGCGTAGTCCCGCCATTCCTGCCCGAAACGGGCTTCGAGATGCCGCTCCTCGGGGATGATCTGCAGCACCGTGACGAGCCACGCGAACGCGAATGCGAAGATCACGAACCAGATGTTGCGTGTCAGTTCCGCCGCACCGAACAGGAGGAAGACGTCGGCAAAGTAGATAGGATGCCGCCGCCAGCGGTAGGGACCGTCCGTGACCAGACGCGTCGCGCCCTGGTGCGGCAGGATCGTGGTTCGGTGGCGGCGCAGCGTCAGCCCGGCCCAGATCAGCAACGCCAAGCCGGCGGCGCCAAACCCAACACCGACAAATGATGCAGGCCGGTCCCCGACACCGGGCCAGGCAAGAGGGTGGGACTGCCCAAGCACCACCGCACCCGCCACGGCCACAATGAGGAGAAGAGGGGGCCAGGGGATGACGCCGGGGCGAGCCTCAGGTGAGGTGGCATGCGGCCCCATCACGACTCCTGCAAAAAAGCTCCGGTAATTCAGTGAGGAACGTATAGCAGGATGCAGGACTGACGCCACCACGCCTTACCCAAAGGCATTCCGCGTGTTCGCCGCAATCCATGACTAGACCTTGGACGGGCTGTGCGGGCCCAGCTGGGGATTTCTCATGATCAAGCCATTTCGAGCATTGCTGTACGCGGCGCCGTTTGCAGCCGGGCTGCTGCTGTCCTTGCCGTTCGCCGATCCGGCGCAGTCCGCGACGAACTACGGTTGCTTTCAGGTTGTGACGCCGTCGCTCAACATTCGGGATCGTCCCTACAGTGACGCCCGGGTGATCGGCACTGCTTCCGCGGGCGAGATCCTGGAAAAGCGCAAGCGCTGGTGTACGCTGCGCGGCTATTGGTGTGCGATCCGCAAGGGCACGCTCGAAGGCTACGCCGACAAGAGCTTCCTCAGCGCCGTAAAGTGCCCCTGAACGGGCAACGAACTAGCGCTTCTGAGCAGGAACGGTCGGCAGCGGCGTCGGCGCTGAAGGCCGCGCAGCCAGTTCCTTGCCGATGTCGAAGCTTGGACAACCCAACTCGATGAGCCGTCTGTTGTAGGCATCGAGGACCGGGCGGTCGGAAGCCGCCCGCGCCGCCGCATTCTTGGCCGTATCGGTTCCCATGGCGGTGCTTGTCGCCGTTCTCATCGACTGCGAAGCCCCGGAAGGCTGCACCTTGTACTCATCTCCGCGCAGCGACAGCAGGCGGACCTGGATGCGGCCGGTCAGCCTTTTGCAATCGAGCGCCTTCTCCTCTTCCGTGAGGGAATAGGCCCCATCGATCAATTGCGCTCCCCCGGCACTGCCGGTCCCCGCACATCCAGCGAGGACCACGGCCGAGAGAACAACAAAATAGGGCGTGCGAAGAGCCACCGGACGTGTTCCATGCCAATCGGGAGAACTGATTTCTATGATAAGCACGGCGTTAGCATGGCAAGGAAAGCCGGTGGGCAGGGCAAATTGGCGGCTTGCCAGTGGCGGCGCCCCTTGGCTTCATTGGCCGCATCGGTGGCGCAGGGCCGGGTTGTCCTTCGGAGAATCATCATGGCAGGCAGACTGAAGGCAGGATCGGTGACAACTGCGCTGGCGGCATCGCTGGTGCTCGGTGCTGCACAGGCTGCCGCGCAGGACAACGATGCGGCGCCCGAAAAGCTCGTCTGCACATTCTCGACCGGGACTTCGGTGAGCTATGAAGCGGGCGGTTTCCAGTCGAAGGCTGCCAGTCCGCTCGCGTTTACCGTGACCAAGATCGATCTCGACGGGCAATCGGCCGAACTCGTCACGAGCCAGGGCAATCCGCCCGTGACGCTTCGCATCATCAGGGCCGTCAACGCCAACCACTTCCTTGAAGTGGTCAACGAAGGCTTCCTCAACCTCACGACCATCTATGACAAGGATCCCAAGACGGGGCTTCACCCGGCGGTTCACTCGCGACATCTCGGCCTCGTCGGTCAGCCGGTGTTCGGTCAGTACACGGGGACATGTTCCGAATAGATCCGCGACCGCTCACGAAATCTGTGGATCGCCACAGCAGCTTCGCCGCGCCTGACGTATGAACGGGTAGCGCAGTTCTCGAAGCTAAAAGGAAACGGTACCCGATGACCCTGCATCTGATCAAACTTTCGGTCGGATCGGACTCGGTGGAGGATCACGCCCGCTGGCAGGCGGCCAATCGCCAGTTCTGGCGCAAGGTCAGCGGCAAACCCGCCGTCTTTCACACGACCTTTCAGACCCCCAAGCGTACCGCGGACCTTCTCGACGGGGGCTCGCTCTATTGGGTGGTCAAGGGGATGATCCAGGCGCGCCAGCGGCTCGTCGGTTTCGACGAGGGAAAGAAGGAAGACGGAAAGCCCTGTTGCCTTCTGCTGCTCGACCCCGTGATCGTGCCTGTCCGGCCGGTACCGCGCCGGGCATTTCAGGGCTGGAGATATCTCGAGCCGTCCGATGCGCCGCCCGATCTGACCTCTGAGTCGCGCGGCAACCTCGCGGACCTTCCACCGGCCATGCGTCGCGAGTTGGCGGCGCTCGGTCTGCTGTAACGGGTTCAGGATGCGCAAGCCGGTCATCTCCTCCGTCGTCAAGGCTCTGCCCCACCTGGTCCCGTTCGTCGGGCCCGAGCAGATGGAACGCCTGCGCGGGCGTCCTTTTCGTGCGCGCCTGGGCGCCAATGAAAGTCCATTTGGCGCCTCACCGCGTGCAATCCTGGCCATGGAGGAAGCAGCGCGCGACAGTTGGAAATACTGCGATCCGGAAAATCACGATCTGCGCGCCTCCATCGCGCGCGTCCATAACGTCGAAGTGGACAATGTCGTGATCGGGGAGGGCATCGACGGTCTGTTGGGCCTTGCGGTGAAGATTGCCGCTGATCCGGGGACGCCGGTCGTCACGTCGGATGGCGCGTATCCGACTTTCAACTTCCATGTGGCGGCCCAGGGTGCGCGCCTCGTCAAGGTTCCCTTCCGGGACGATAGGGAAGATCTCGAGGCGCTGCGCGACGCGGCGGTGCGTGAAAAAGCGCGCGTCCTCTATGTCTCCAACCCCAACAATCCGATGGGCTCGTGGTGGCAGTCGGCCGACCTCGAACGACTCATCGCCACGTTGCCCGGCGGCCTGCTGTTACTGCTCGATGAGGCGTACTGCGATACGGCTCCGCAAGGATCCGTGCCGCCGGTCGATACCGGCAATCCGCAGGTCTTGCGCCTTCGAACGTTTTCCAAGGCCTATGGGCTTGCCGGCGCGCGCATCGGGTATGCGCTGGGCGAGGCGGGATTGATCGCCAACTTCGAGAAGGTGCGCAATCACTACGGCATCAACCGCATGGGCCAGATCGCAGCCCGCGCCGCCATCGAGGACCAGCCCTACCTCGCCGCCGTCGTGCAGCGCATCGAACAGGCGCGCCATCGCATCGCCCGCATTGCCCGTGACAGCGGTCTGGAACCGCTTCCGTCCGCTACGAATTTCGTGGCCATCGATTGCGGCCGTGAAGGAGTGTTCGCGAAAGCCGTGCTCGACGAACTGCTCGCCCGCGATGTGTTCGCGCGCAAGCCGGCCAGTGCCGGTCTCGATCGCTGCATTCGCATCAGCTGCGGGCTGGATGCGGAACTCGAAATTCTGGCAGAGATGCTTCCACCGGCGGTCGCTGCCGCGCGGCGCTCCCGCCTCGACCAGTCCTAGGATCTACGGCGACGGTTCGGCCTACTGCGCCGCCGTGACGACGTCTGCGTCCCAGGTCTCCGGCGGTGTCGTTTCAATCACGGCCGGTTTTAGTGAGACCACATTCGCCGGTGCCGTATCGACCTTGGCACCCCAACCTTCCGTCGGCGCTTTCGAGGCGAGCGCCGTTCCCGTCGATGTCATGCCGCGAGGCGCCGACTTCGGCTCCAGCTTTACCATCTGGCGGACGATGTTTGTGTTTTCCTTCGCCACGTTGGCTGCAACGGCCGTCGCACCGATCTGAGTCGCCTCGTCATATTTGCCCTGCAAGCCGAGCACGAGTGCAAGGTTCTGCCGCGCCTTGGGCGAGCCGCCATCGCGCGCCACCACCTGCCGCAGCATCGTTTCGGCCTTCGACGGATCCCCGTTCATCGCATAAGCGAGCGCCAGATTGTTCTGCACCGAGGGCTGATCGGGAGCGATCGTGTTGGCGCGCTCCAGGTGCTGCACCGCGTCCTTGTACTTGCCGAGCTTGGCGAGAGCGGCGCCGCGCGCCGAGATCACGCGCCAGTCGGGCCGCATGGGATCGTCGGCGAATTCGAGCATCTGCGCGGCGAGTGAAACCTTGTCCAGTTCAAGCGCCAGCCGCCCGTATTCCGAAGCGATTTCCTTGTTGTCGGGGCTCGTCTGCGCGGCCTGCTGCAGAACCTTGAAGGCTTCCTGCTTGTTGCCGAGTGCCTTGAGGTTCTTGGCATAGGCCACGGCGGCTTCCGTGTTGGCCGGGCTCTTGGCGTATTCCTTTCCCCAGAATTCGGTCGCTTTGCCGAGATCCGTCTGCGGTATGCCGCCTTCGTTGGGTGCCCGTGTATCGACCGGTTTGGACGAAGCCAGAAGTGAGCTGAGACCGGCCTCTTCGGTCAGGCTTGAACAGGCCCCCGTCAGCGTGGCCAGCATGAGGACGGACGCGCGGGCAGCGACACGCATCCCGCGACCGACAAGTCCGCGCCCCGATTTCCCCGCCATGCTGACTGCTCCCGCGCAGAGGCATGCAAGCGAATCACTTGCCGCCCCGTTGTTTTCAGGCGCCAGTTTCCGGGACAGGTCTCAACAAAGGTTTAAGGGTTCGGGCCCGCACAGGAGATGCAACTCGGATTTCGTCAATCAGACGCTTCTGCGCGCGCGCCCTCGGCCCACGCCTCCATTTCCGGCATCGCAAAAATGGTCTCCATGTAGCGGGCCGCCGTGCCGTCGTCCCCGAAACGCGAGAGATCTGGAACGTAAGTCCGGAAGCGCGAGCAGACCGGGGCATACATCGCATCCGCCGCGCTGAAGCTGCCGAACAGGAAGGGGCCGTCCTTGCCGAAGCCCGCCCGGCACTCGCGAAAACTCTGCACGATCCGGCGGATGTTGTGTTCCACCCCTTCAGGGAACGTCTCCATCGGCTTCACGGCAAAAAGATCCATGGGGCAGACTTCGCGCAACTGTTGGAATCCGGAGTGCATTTCGGCTGAAACGGCGCGGGCGACGCCGCGCGCGATCCGGTCCCGCGGCCACACAGGCCGGTCGGGATGGAGATCGGCGACGTATTCGATGATGGCGAGGCTGTCCCAGATCACGAGATCGCCGTCGCGCAGGGCCGGCACCTTGCCGGCGGGGGAATGGCCGAGGATGGCCGACTTCGTTTCAGGCTGCCGAAGCTGGACCCGGACTTCCTCGAAGGGTATCGCCAATCGCTTCAGGACCAGCCACGGCCGGAGGCTCCAGCTCGACCAGGTCTTATTGCCGATGACGAGAGACAATTGCGGTTGCGGCATGCTTTCGCCTTCCTGCAGCGATTATGCTAGTGCACCCATGGTCCTAAGGGGGCGAACCGCGCGGCACAAGAGCCGCGTGCTCCGGCGATCATCCGAGGTAACTCCCGGTCAAAAGCAGCAGCACTTTTCAGCGAGACACGCGACCATGACATCGGCCAACGACCCATCGTTCTCGCTTTCCATCGACGAAGCCTCTGATGTCTTCGCGCCCGGCGATGCCGGCGCCATTCCGATCCATCTCGTCGGCCCAGGACAGAGCGAAGGAACGCCGGGTGGCGCGATCGGCCGGCGCTGGGTCGAGACGATCGGCTTCAAGGCAGCTGCAAAAAGTCATGTCCTGCTGCCGACACCGGATGGGGAACTGGCCGCCGTTCTTCTCGGAGCCGGAAACGGCAATGCCGGCGAGCCGAGCGGCCCGTCCGAACTGCTGCTCGGCCACATCGCCGCCACTCTTCCCGCTGGCACCTACCGGCTGGGCGAAGGCTTTGGCGACCCGGCCCTTGCCGCCCTGTCGTGGGCGCTCGGGGCCTACCGCTTTCGAAGGTACAAGTCGGCGCCGGCCAACGGTGCTGAAAAGATCGCCCGCCTCGCGCTGCCGCCGGACACCGATGCTGGAAATCTGAAGACCCTGGCTTCGGCCGTCTGGCTGGGCCGCGATCTCATCAATACCCCGGCCAGCGACCTGGGGCCGGCCGAAATCGAAGCGGCGGTTCGAAAGGTCGGCGCCCGCTATGGGGCCAGCGTGCGCAGCGTGGTTGGCGATGATCTCATCGCTCAGAACTTTCCGTTGATCCACGCCGTCGGCCGGGCCAGCCCCCGGGCGCCGCGACTGATCGAACTCGATTGGCACAAGCCCGGCGGCCATCCCGACGCGCCGAAGGTCACTCTGGTTGGAAAGGGCATCACCTTCGATACGGGCGGCCTCGATATCAAGCCGGCCTCTGCGATGCTTCTGATGAAAAAGGACATGGGCGGAGCCGCTGTTGCACTCGCTGTTGCCCAGATGATCATGGGGCATGGGCTCGACGTCCGCCTCAAGATTCTGATCGCGTCTGCCGAGAATTCCGTGTCGGGGGATGCCTTTCGTCCCGGCGACGTCTTGCGCAGCCGCGCCGGCACGACCGTCGAGATCGGCAATACGGACGCCGAAGGCCGCCTCGTCCTCGCCGATGCCCTTGCGCTCGCCGATGAGGCCGATCCCGGAACGATCTTCGTCTTTGCGACATTGACCGGCGCCGCGCGAACGGCCCTCGGCCCCGACCTGCCGGCACTCTTCTCCAACGACGATGTGCTCGCGGCAAAGCTAGAGACCATCGGCGCAAGCATCGGCGACCCGATGTGGCGGCTACCTCTATGGGCGGGCTATGAACGCAATCTCGACAGCGACGTGGCAGACGTGAACAACGTCTGGGAAAGCCCGTTCGCAGGCTCCATCACGGCGGCTCTCTTCCTCAAGAAATTCGTGAGGAACGCCCGGCGCTTCGCCCACCTCGACCTGTATGGATGGCGTCCGGCGGCGCGGCCGCTGGGTCCCCGAGGCGGCGAGGTGCAGACCGCCAGAGCCGTCTTCGAAGTGTTGCGCGCCGAATACGGGGCCGGTGCATGACCGGCGAACGTCTCGATACCCGGCGCAACGCGATCCGCCCCGATCTTGCCGACGAAAGATTGATCGGCCGCTACGAGGCCACGCGCTATATCGCCGGTCAGCCGGCACAGGTCGTGCGCCCCGCCGTTCCGCTTCGCCGCAGGCCGGTCGCGGCCGACGGCCTTGATACGGAAGCTCTCTACGGTGAACGTCTGCGCGTGTTCGACGAGCAGGAAGGTTGGGCCTGGGTGCAATTGGAGCGCGACGGATATGTCGGTTACATGCCGGCCAATGCCCTGTCGGAGACGATCGTGACGCCGACGCACAGGGTGAAGGCCATCGGCACCTTCCTTTATCCTGAAGCCGACATGAAGTGCGCGCCGATCCTGCACCTCAGTCTCAATGCCGAACTGACGATCGTGGAAGAGGGCGAGCGTTTCAGCCGAACGCATATCGGAGCGTGGGTCTTCAATCGCCACATTTCACGCCTGGACAAAGCGGCCCGCGACTACGTCGATGTCGCGGAACGTTTCATCGACACGCCTTATCTGTGGGGCGGCAAGACCCGCATCGGGCTCGATTGCTCGGGTCTCGTCCAGGTGTCGCTGCAGGCCGGCGGCATCGAAGCCCCCCGCGACAGCGACATGCAGTTCGCAGAACTGGGCACGCCCGTCGAAATCACCGGCGACTTCGAAGGCCTGGAGCGCGGCGATCTGGTGTTCTGGAAGGGTCACGTCGGCATCATGACGGACGGCATCATGCTGCTGCATGCCAATGCCCATCACATGGCGACCGTTGCCGAGACGCTCCCGGAAGCCGCCGACCGGATTGCCCGCACGGGGACGGCCTTGCTCGCCGTGAAGCGCCTCAGAACGTCCAGCGCTTGAGTTGAGTGCGCGAGAAGTTCCATTCCGGCGTGACGAGCGTGTCGCCGAAGTCCGAGCGATACCAGACGGTCCCGCCTGTCTCCGAAGGGTTCTTCAAGATGTGGATTTCCTGCGCCGGCATGTAGCTCTGCGCCAGGAGAAACCTCTTTTCACCCGTTGCAGGGTTCACGACGAGATCGGCGACGAGCACGGCGTGACCGGGAAAGCCACCCTTGATGAAGACGTCTCCGGCCCGGATGTCCTCGACGGTCACCGCTTTCAATTCGCGCGCCAGTGAATAGGTGCCGGCGTAGGCGAAGACGAAGTTCATGTATTTGCGGAACGCGGTGTAGTCCTGCTTCGCCCGCGAGGCGAAGCGCATTCGCCGGCCTTCCGTATCGTCGAAGGCGATGTCGGCCTTACGTCCGTTCGAAAACAGCCATTCGCCGCGCAGACGCATGATCGCGTCGGCGCACTGTTGGAGATCGCGCGGACCAACGTCGATATCGATGACGGCGGCGTGCACGTCCTGCCGCCACTTTCGTGCACCCGTGTGCAGGAGAACCGGCGTGCCACCAGTCTTCAGAGGCAAGCCACGCAACCACGCCGCAAAGGAACCCGGCGCTGCCGGAGCGCGCTCGAAGCCAAGGGGAGGCGGGAAGCGGAGCGCGAGCGTCTCGGTCTGTGCTGGAGTTTCCCTCTTCCAGGCGTAGCGCGGTTCGGCTCGTGCCACGCTAGCGCAGGCGAGCAATGCCGCCGCTCCACAGGCGAGAAGCACATGACGCGTGAACGAGGAGCACAGGGTGGAACCGGCCATGTTCTTGGAGCGGGAGGAACATCACACTTCGGATGTGGGTGTTAATGCCCCAAGATGATGGCGGATTGGTGGGCGGGAAAACGCAAGAGCCCGAGAACGGCGGCTGCCGGTCCCGGGCTCGGAGCGATGGGCTCGTCGGAGAGGATGTTTTGCGGGACGGGATGTTGGCGACCTATTCCAGACGGGTCAGTGCGCCGAAGCTGCAGACCCTGGATTTTCCGATCGCAATCCGCGTTGTTCCGCCGGTTCTCCCGACCCAATCACATCAGATCATCAGAGTCGCGTCTCGCTGCCACGAGGATCATCCGGACGGACTATGGACATGCGCCGCGGACGCACGTCACTCCCGACCGAAGCCTCCGTCATCGGGCACTCGACCGGACACCGGCTCATGCAACGATGGCAACTCTGCTCGAAGTTTCAGATTTTCTGTATGGCCACGATAACTGCAGCCTGCCCGCGCAATCCTGAACCCCCGCGACATGCCAGCTTGTTTTGAGACCTCCAAGCGGTCCCAGCATGGCGCACGTCAGGCCCTGCAATCGACTACGTCGGCTCTGCGCCTTATCGCGGCAAAATTCTACCCGGTGGAGACATTTTCCTAGACCTCCTTTCAGGAGATTTCAAAGTGTGCGCCCGCTCCAGCGACGTGTCAATTCACGATTCCTGGCGGCGATTGCATCGCCTCTAAACCGCTGCGATCCGCATGGTTGAGAATTTGTTAATCGGACGGCGGTAGCGTTTTCGCCGTCGTGATTGCAGCGATCTCAGCAACGAACGCGGACTAGGACAAGAGATGAAGACCGTTCTCAGCTTTGTGTCTCTGATGGCGATCGGGCTTATCACGGCAAGCGCTCTGGCCCTTGTGATGTCAGGACAGGCGCACGGTCCCGCGGGAGACGCAGCGCCGCTCGTCGATTACCGGTCGCTCTCGATCGGTCTGATCGTCGGCCTCATGCTGTCGTCGCTTGCGCGTCTCAGCTGGGCCGAGATGCCGCGCCGTCTTTTGAACTGGCTCTGGGCGAACGAGCGCAACATCTACCGCGCCGCACTTGCTGCGGTGATGATCGGCATCATCATCTTCTATTGAAGCGCCTCCACGCGCCCGTTCGGGAATGGGCTGCGCGTCGGCGCATGATCAAACAGAAAGGGCGGCCCGAAGGCCGCCCCGCCGTCACTCCCCCCGGAGTTGATGTGAGATGCTCTCCGCCGGCCGGCTGCAGAACATCAAGCCCCGGCCATCAGACCGAGTAGTACATGTCGTACTCGACCGGATGCGGCGTCATCTCGTAACGCATGTTCTCGGCCATGCGCAGTTCGATGTAGGCGTCGATCATGTCGTCGTTCATCACGCCGCCGGCCTTCAGGAAGGCACGGTCCTTGTCGAGGCTTTCGAGCGCCTCGCGCAGCGAACCGGCGACCGTCGGGATCTTTGCGAGTTCCGCCGGAGGCAGGTCGTACAGGTTCTTGTCCATCGGGTCGCCCGGATGGATCTTGTTGAGGATGCCGTCGAGACCGGCCATCAGCATCGCCGTGAAGGCGAGGTAGGGGTTCGCGCCGGGATCCGGGAAGCGGATCTCGATACGCTTGGCCTTGGGCGACGAGACGTGCGGAATGCGGCACGACGCCGAGCGGTTGCGCGCCGAGTAGGCAAGCAGCACCGGCGCTTCATAGCCGGGCACCAGCCGCTTGTAGGAGTTCGTCAGCGGGTTGGTGAAGGCGTTGATGGCCTTGGCGTGCTTCAGGATACCGCCGATGTAATAGAGGCAGGTGTCCGACAGATCGGCATACTTGTTGCCGGCGAACATCGGCTGTCCGCCCTTCCAGATCGACTGGTGAACGTGCATGCCTGACCCGTTGTCGCCGAAGATCGGCTTGGGCATGAAGGTCGCCGTCTTGCCATAGGCCTGGGCGACCTGGTGGACGACGTACTTGTAGATCTGCATATGGTCGGCCATCTGGATCATCGGGCCGAACTTCACGCCCAGTTCGTGCTGGGCCGATGCGACTTCGTGGTGGTGCTTCTCAACCGTCACGCCCATTTCGGTCAGAACCGAAAGCATTTCGGACCGCATGTCCTGGCAGCTGTCGATCGGCGGAACCGGGAAGTAGCCGCCCTTGACGCGCGGACGGTGGGCGAGGTTGCCCATCTCGTAGGACGTATCGGAGTTCGACGGCAGTTCCGAGCTGTCCACCTGGAAGCCCACCTTGTACATGTCGGTGGAGAACTTCACGTCGTCGAAAATGAAGAATTCGGCTTCGGGGCCGAAGTAGATCGCGTCGCCTATTCCCTGGGACAGCATGAAGGCTTCGGCCTTCTTGGCGATCGACCGGGGATCGCGCTCGTAGGGCTGGCCCGTGGAGGGCTCCAGCACGTCGCAGAAAATGGCCAGCGTCGACTGGGCGAAGAAGGGATCGATGTGCGCCGACGCCGCATCGGGCATCAGGAGCATGTCGGACGCTTCGATGCCCTTCCAGCCCGCGATCGACGAACCGTCGAAAGCGTAGCCGTCGCTGAACATCGCATCGTCGACGCAGGACACGTCGGCGGTGACGTGCTGCATCTTGCCTTTGGTGTCCGAGAACCGAAGGTCTACGAACTTCACGTCCTTGTCCTTGATGAGCTTCAGGACGTCACTGACCGTCTTCATAAGAACTCCCCTTGAGATCCCAACTTCAATTGCCATGCGCCGGGCTCTAGCGGCCCGCTGCATTTTCTAGATCGCATCGGTCCCGTGTTCACCGGTCCGGATGCGAATGGCCTCCTCGACGTTGGAAATGAAGATCTTCCCGTCGCCGATGCGACCCGTCTTGGCGGCCTTCTGTATCGCATCGACGGCCTTATCGAGCATCTCATCGCTCAAAACCACCTCGATTTTGACCTTGGGAAGGAAATCGACGACGTATTCGGCGCCACGGTTTTTTTTCATGATCTCCTCGGCCTCCCGGCGGGCCCGGTGCAAGAACGGACCTCTCGCGCGATGGTTAGCATGCCACATGCCAACTTCTGCGGCGTTCCCATTCTTGTGGGGTTTCAATATGTTGAATAGAGACCGCCTGTTTTTTAGCTGTGTGCCCCCGCGCCAATAGCCCAAAAAATAGGCGTTACGCCAGAGAAATGATCAACGAAGGCGGCGTCCCGTCGCGGCAACCCGATCGCCGGCCACCGCATGACAACGAGAACGAGAACAATGAATTGCGCGCTTCTCACGACCGGCGAGATGACTAGGGCCGACCAGGCCGCCGTCGCGCTCGGCGTCCCCTCCACGACGCTGATGCAGAATGCCGGCCGCGCGGTCGCCGATGCGGCGATGGCGATGGTGAAACCCGGTAGCCGGATCGCGGTCCTGTGCGGTCCCGGCAACAACGGCGGCGACGGGTTCGTCGCAGCCCGCCACCTGAAGCGCGCGAGTTACGACGTGCGGCTGCACCTCCTCGGCGATAAATCCGCATTGAAAGGCGACGCGGCGGAGATGGCGCGCTGGTGGGATGGCCCCGTCCGGCCCCTCGACCCATATGCGGTCGAGAGCATGAACCTCGTCATCGACGCCCTGTTCGGTGCTGGCCTGACCCGTGCCTTGGACGGTCTGGCCGCGGAGATGGTCGCGGCGGTCAATGCCAGCGGTCTGCCGGTTCTCGCCGTCGATGTCCCGAGTGGTCTCGACGGCACAACGGGAACCGCCGCCGGACCGGTCGTCCAGGCAACCCGCACCGTCACCTTCTTCCGCAAGAAGCCCGGTCACCTCCTGTTGCCCGGGCGCGCGCTCTGTGGCGAGATCAATGTAGCCGACATCGGCATTCCTGCCGCGGTTCTGAATGACGGCCTCGCGCCTAAAACCTTCGAAAACACTCCCGAACTCTGGCTCGAGACGTTTCCGCGTCCGCGTATGGACGCACACAAGTATGCCCGCGGACACGCGGTTGTCGTCTCCGGTCCCGCCTTTCATTCCGGAGCAGCGAGGCTGGCCGCTCGCGGTGCGCTGCGCGCTGGAGCGGGGCTCGTTACGGTAGCAAGTCCACCCTCCGCCCTTCCAGAGAACGCCGCCCACCTGACGGCCGTCATGTTGACCCCGTGTGAGAGCGCCGAGGCCCTGGCCCGGATCCTGAGCGACAAGCGCAAGAATGCGCTGCTCATCGGACCAGGGGCCGGCGTCGGCGGCGATACGGCCGACATGGCCGCCGCCGCTTTGCGCTCGGGCGCCTCCGTCGTGCTCGACGCCGATGCCTTGACGTCGTTTGCCGGCCGCGAGCCCGGCACCGGTGCTGAAAAGATCCGCTTCGGATTTACCGCGTCTCTGACGGACGACCCGCGCCAACCCGCCACTCTCAGCGATCTCATCGCGGAACAACCGCAGCGGCCCGTCGTCGCCACCCCGCACGAAGGCGAATTCGCTCGTCTCTGGCCCGGCTCGTCCGGCACGAAGCTCGATCGCGCCCGAACGGCGGCGATGAAGTCCGGTGCGATTGTCATACTGAAGGGAGCCGACACGGTGATCGCGGCGCCCGATGGACGGGCCGCCATCAATGCCAATGCGCCGCCGTCACTAGCGACAGCCGGCTCCGGCGACGTACTGGCGGGTATCGTCACGGGGTTCCTCGCGCAGGCCATGCCGCCCTTCGAAGCCGCCTGTGCCGCCGTCTGGTTGCACGGAGAGGCCGCGCGCCATTTCGGTCCCGGGCTTATCGCCGAGGACCTGCCTGACACTCTGCCGGCGGCCATGGCTGAAATTGAAAAGGGTCCAGCGGCCGCAACTGAACGGGAATAAGGCGGCGCCCTATCAACCAACCGTCGCGGGCAGCGCAGCACTGGATGGCCATATTCGGCGGTTAGGAAACGCCCGGGTATTGACCCGCATGGCGGAGTCGCCCAAACCGGTTCGGCGCATGCGATGAGACCCATCGGCAACTTGGGAAGGCGCCCCGTGGCGAAGCATCGGTCGAAATTGGCGCTCTCCGCGCCGTCGGTAGTTCGATTGGCTCTCGTCTTGAGCCTATCGTTCGCGGGTTGGAATGGAGCCGAAGCGCAGGATGCTGCCCGGCTAGATTCGGCCAGACCGGATTCGGCCAGACCGGATTCGGCCAGACCGGATTCGGCCAGTCTTGCCGACGCAGCGGCCGCCCACCTGGCGCGAGGCCAGACTCCCGAAGCGATCAATGCGTATTCGGCGGCGCTGTCCGATACCACACTCTCCAACGATCGCCGTGCGACGCTGCTCAACGATCGCGGTGTCGCCTACGCCCGTGCAGGGCAGGTGAAGCTCGCCGTCGAAGACTTCAATGCCGCAGCGGCGCTCTTTCCCGAGTATGCCGCCGTCTATAACAATCGCGGTAATCTGCTCGTGTCGCTAGGTCTTATGAAAGAAGCGACGAAAGACCTGGACCGGGCCATTCTTCTGGCTCCGGGATACACCTCCGCATTCAACAACCGCGCCGGGCTCTACGCCAAGCTCGGCCAGACCGGCGACGCTATTGCCGATTATACCCGCGCCATTCAACTGAGCCCGCAGACCCCGGCTCCGCTGACCGGTCGCGGTCAGGTCTACCTCAGCCTGCTGCGGCCGCACGCCGCCGGTCGCGACTTCACGCGCGCGCTCAACGTCGACGAACGCTACGTCCAGGGCTACCTCGACCGCGCGCTAGCCAGAATGATGATCGGGGGGTATCAAGAGGCAATCGAGGATGTTTCGCGGGCCGCCGCCTTCGATGCGGGTAATCCGGACATCTTCGCGCTGCGCGGTGAAGCCTATTTAGCTCTTCGCGATCTTCCCGCTGCCATCAAGGACCTGGACCAGGCCATCACGCTCGACCCCAAGCGCGTGACCACCTATCAGACCCGCGGCCTTGCACACGCGCGGGCCAATGCCTTCGAGGAAGCGTTCGCCGATCTCAATCGCGCCATAGAGCTCGATCCTCGGTCGGCCCGCGCGTTCGCCTATCGCGCCTTCGTCTACAAGCAATCGGGTCAGATCGGCGTCGGGCAGAAGGACATCGAAACGGCTCTGAAACTCGATCCGAAAAGCGGCGATGTGCTGTGGGCTAAGGCGGAAATAGAAGAAGCTCAAGGCATGACCGATCAGGCGGTGGCGGACGCGAAACTGGCGCTCGCGTGGCGTCCGGGTTTTCGCGACGCCGTCGAACTTCTGCAGCGGCTCGATCCGGCCGCAGGCGATGAACGCATCGAAATCAACGCGGCGGGAGGCGTCGATGGCTGGCGGATCATCCGTCGAGGCATGCAATTCGAAGCCGTGAGCGATGCGTTGCCTCGCATCGTCGTTCCTGTCGAATTGATCAGTGAAGGCTTGCCCCGGCTGGTGAGCTGGGATGTTCAAGCGCCGCCACACGAGAATTTCGGAATTCTGCGGTTTGCCGCCGGCCAGCTCCAGACCTCGCGAGGAGCATCCGATCTTCAGCTCGCGGCGCTGGTGGACATCGCCGGCCAGCGGGTGGTCACTGTGGTGCCCGACAAGCTCACCGCCAAGGACGACAGCAAGTCCACCTCCTGGACTTTCGAAGACCGCCGCATCTCCATTGCTTCGATCGACGGCGTGACTGAGGAGTTCCCACTCGAAGGTCCGGCAAATGTCGGCGCGCTCGCAGGCGCGGCGGCAGGTGCTGCCGCTGGAACGCGGCGCCTTACCACGGGGCCAGTCAAGGGGACCGCTTGGGCGCCGTGGAACGATCCCGTGTCGGGGCCGCTTGCCACCGGCGGCCCGCCGCAGCCAAGACCGGTGCGAACGGTTCAGAAGAAGAAGAAGCCCAAGAACATCTTCGAGCTCCTCTTCAACTGATCCGCGGAAGCGCCGCGCGTGTTTGATCCGCGTCCGGCCGTTCTGCGTTGAAATCGAGTGGCGCGTGATCCGCACAGCCGCATTTTCGTCACCCGGACCCCATGCCCGTCAAACCAATCATCGTCTGGTTTCGCAATGACTTGCGCCTAGCCGACAACAGTGCGTTGTCGGCGGCGGCCGCTAGCGCCGCGCCCATCGTGCCGGTCTACATTCACGATCCGGATGCAGCAGGCCGGTGGTCAGCGGGTGGCGCATCGCGATGGTGGCTGCACCACTCGCTATCGGCACTCTCATCGGCACTCGGCGACATGGGGTCGACACTCGTCTTGCGTCGCGGGCCCGCTGAGAAAATCCTTGCGACACTCGCGGCCGAAGTCGGCGCACAGGCCGTCTATTTCTCCCGCGCATATGAGCCCTGGGCGCGCGCGCAAGAAGACCGCGTGAAGGCGGGATTTGCAGCCGGAGAAATCGAAATCAAGCGATTCGCTGGAGCGCTCTTGCGTGAGCCGGAGGAGGTCCGCACCAAGGCCGGCGAGCCTTTCAAGGTCTACACTCCCTTCTGGCGCGCACTGACCGCGCTTGGACCGCCGTCTACCCCGCTTGCCGCTCCGAAGTCTCTTTCGGCCATCTCACGCAAAGTGGCGAGCGAGCCGCTGGCCGGCTGGCAGCTTCTGCCGTCGAAGCCCGATTGGGCCGGCGGACTGCGGCAGGCGTGGCAGCCGGGAGAGGCGGGTGGCCGCGCCCGCCTCGATGAATTTCTCGGTGAGGCGCTGGCGGGCTACGCTGACACGCGAAATCTTCCTGCGGTCGATGGGACCTCGCGCCTCTCTGCCCACCTGCATTTCGGAGAAGTGTCTCCACGCCTGTGCTGGCATCGCGCCATCGCCGTGCGCGAGAGCGGCAAGGCCCGCGACGCGGCGGTCGAGACATTTTTGAAGGAACTGGTCTGGCGGGAGTTCTCCTATCACTTGCTGATTCACTGGCCCAACATTCCCGACCGGCCCTTCAAGCCGGAATTTGGCGCATTCCCGTGGAAAGACAGTGCCGCCGACCTGAAAGCCTGGCAGCGCGGGCTGACCGGCTACCCGATCGTCGATGCGGGCATGCGACAGCTCTGGCATACGGGCTGGATGCACAATCGTGTCCGCATGATCGTTGCTTCTTTCCTTGTGAAGCATCTGCTCATCCCTTGGCAGAGCGGAGAAGCGTGGTTCTGGGATACGCTGGTGGACGCCGACCTTGCCTCGAATGCGGCGAGCTGGCAGTGGGTCGCTGGATCGGGCGCCGACGCGGCCCCCTATTTCCGAATTTTCAATCCCATCACACAGGGTGAGAAATTCGATGCTGATGCCGCGTATGTTCGGCGCTGGGTGCCGGAGATCGCCGCCCTGCCGGACGCGGTCATCCACGCACCGTGGACCGCATCGGCGTCGGTTCTGGCCGGTGCCGGTGTGAAACTCGGCAAAACCTATCCGCTTCCTCTGGTCGACCATGCCGAGGCTCGCCAGCGTGCTCTCGATGGATATGCTGCAATGCGGTCCTGACGGATCAATCTGCCGGAAAAATATAAATGATGTGCCGGAACCGGCTCTTCCGGCTGCCCCCGGTAAGGTTATGCTAACGACGCCCTCGGCATAGTCGTCTGACGGCCGCGCCCTGGGCGGAGTTTCGTTGTGAGTATATCCGGGGAGGAGTTCTTCGTGCGTAATCGTCGTCTCGTCGCGGCAGGCCTCGCGGGCTTGTTCGCTCTCTTTTCGTCGCTGCCTGCGTTCGCCGACGTGCGCATCAGGATCGACAAGAGTTCGCAGACCATGACCGTCTCGGTCGATGGCTGGAACCAGTATCAGTGGCCCGTTTCGACGGCCAAAAGCGGCTACTACACCCCGACGGGGACCTGGCGCCCCTTCCGGCTCGAGCGTTCCTGGTACTCTCGCAAGTACGACAACGCCCCCATGCCGAACTCGATCTTCTTCACCGGCGGCTATGCCATTCATGGCACGGTCCATGTCAGCCAGCTGGGGCGTCCTGCGTCACGCGGCTGCATTCGGCTGCATCCGGCACACGCGCGCGAACTTTTTGCCATCGTCAGCCAGCAGGGCATGAACCGCACGCGCATTACCATCACGAACTGAATGAAGCCTCGCGAAGAACAACCTTCGCGAGGTTCGACTTTTTGAGACCGCCTGGATAGTATTCCGCGTAACAGGAGCCTGGTCCGATGCGACGCTTTTCTGCTCTGGCTATCGCCGCCAGTCTATTGGCGCTGATTGCATCAGTTCCCGTCCAGGCCGAACCGCCCGCTGACGTCCTGGCCGGGCAGCAGCCCGCCGCATCGGCTGCCGACGGCCCGGCGGGAGAAACGACCCCGTCGTCCGCCGCCGAGACCGCCGCTCCAAACGATACCATCGACAAGCAGGCTGCGGCCGAAGCTGCCCAACCTGCGCCGCCGCCCGAACCCACGCTGCTTATCAATATCGATCTGACGAAGCAGCGGATGGTCGTGACGGAGAACGGCAGTCCCCGTTACACGTGGGCCATCTCATCGGGCGCGTATGGGTACCCGACACCGGTTGGCACCTTCCGGCCGAGCTGGATGGCGAAGATGTGGTACTCCAAACAGTACGACAACGCGCCCATGCCCCATTCGATCTTCTTTCACGGAGGCGCGGCGATTCACGCCACGAGTTCCATCCATCTCTTGGGAACGCCGGCCTCGCACGGCTGCGTCCGCCTGTCTCCGTCAAATGCGGCGAGGCTCTACGCCATGGTCGGGCGTCATGGCAAGGACCACACCGAGATCACGGTGCACGGCCGGCCGAAATACACCGCGCCCAGGATCGCCCGCGTCCAACCGGCCTACCCTGCGATGCGCTACGCCTACAGCCCCTTCGACTATGGCTCGGGATACGGTTACCAGCCCTACAGCGCGCCTCCGCGCTACTACTTGAAATCTTCCCGGCAGCGCGCCAACGCGCTAAAGAAACGCCGTTCGGCCGTGCGCGAGTACTATTCGGCGTATTGATGTGGCCCGGCTGGCGGCAGGGCGGCTAGAAGGGATTCCATGTCGGCTGCGATGTGAACCGCAGATAGCCGATGTTTGCGCCGAGCCTCAGCCCTAGCCCCGATCGGATCGGGGCCATGATCACATCGCCGCCCTTGAGCAGCGTCATTCCCACCCCGCCGACAAGGTACGCCGACCCATCGACGCCGGTGAAGCTGCGATACAGCTGCTCGGGGTCACGCATCCCGTAAACCAGAATGAGCGTCCGCCCGCCGTCCGCGCCGAGATCGTAGCCTAGCGATGGTCCATGCCAATGGATGGGGCGCGTGCCGCCGGCCCGCAGGTAGAGCGTTCCCTTGCCGTAGCGCAGACCCGCGAGGAAGGCGCCACCGCCTTCGGTGCCGAGAATGTACCCCGTGGGCCTTCCGGAGTTGGCGAAGGTATACTCGATCACGCTGGCGAGGTTGGTGGAAATCGTTCCGAAAAAGCCTCGCGAGGCCTCACGGATCTCGTCGATCGTGTACCCCTCATCTTGCGTGTCGAGCGTGACGGGCGGCAGCGTGGCTACCGGTGCGCCACTGTCCGGCGCCTTCGCCACCACCGCGTTGCCGTTTGCCGTCTGTGGCGCGGGTACGACCGTTTTCGTCTTGGTATCCCAGATCCCGTCCGGTTGAGACGCCGGGGCTTTTGCGGCCGGCTGCTCGCGAGCGACGTCGCGCTTGGCAGGCTGCGCGGCAGCGGCCTCCTTGGCGGCAGGTTCGGCCGTTGCCGCCGCCTTGCCTTGAGGCTCGAGTGGCGCGGTCGCGGCAGGCGAGGGCGGAGGAGCTGCACCTGCCACCGGACCGACCTCACGCGCCACCTTGTCTTCCAGGTAGGACGCCTTTGCCTTCATGACCGCAAGGATCTCGATGCTGGCAGCCTCGATTTCGGCGAGCTTGCTGCAATCATAAGCGCCCCCCGTCCCCGGCCGGCTCGCCTGATCAACCTTGCTCAGCAACTCATTGGCCTGCGTATCGAGTTCGCCGAGGCGGCCATCTTCCAGGTAAAGCATCGCGCGCTCCTCACGATCTTCGCCCGTCCAGCCCTTCTTCTCGGCAAGCGCCGTCAACCGGGCCCGCATGCGCGGTTGCGCTTCGGCATTGTAATTGCGCAACGTCGCCCCGAACTTGTCGACAGCCGCCGCGAAGGTCGCTTCCGAACAGCCCGCAGCCACCGGGCTCCCGGCCTGAACGCGGCCGCCGGCGGACAGCGTCAGAAGTACTGCCGCGAGTGCCAAGAGTGCCGGCTTGCGAATCATCCTCGTACCCATCGCGACTGATCTGGGTTTGTGCAGACGGTGACAAAACGGCAGGAGCATGGCGCCCGGGCCACCGCGCGGCTATCCCGCCGCATCCGGAAACCTCGCGGCGATCAGTCGCTTGGATCGATTTGATATTGGTCATGACGCCCCCCGGAATAGGCCTCTAAAACCCGGGCGTGTCGGGGGAGCTGCCGGAAGGGGGGTTTTCCGATGCCTTGAAGCTGTCTATGATGGTTGACACAATCGACTGTCAATTCACGGATTGTGGGCCAGCTGGAGCTGCCGGTCATGCTTGACGACGCCGTACAACGCGAAAATTCCGCGACAGGCACTTCCGAGCGGCCATTGGCACCGGGTTTGAGGCGCGAGCAGGTCCTTTCTATTACCCACTATACCGACAAGCTCTTTTCATTCCGGACGACACGCGCTCCCTCCTTCCGTTTTCAGAGCGGTCAGTTCGCCATGATCGGTCTGGAAACCGAGACCCGCCCGCTGCTTCGTGCCTACTCCATGACGAGCGCCGTCTATGACGACCATCTGGAGTTCTTCTCGATCAAGGTTCCTAGCGGTCCGCTCACGTCGAGACTGCAGCACATCAGGGTCGGCGATCATATCGTCGTCAACGGCAAGCCGACCGGAACGCTCCTGCTTTCGAATTTGAAGCCCGGCAAGCGGCTCTGGTTGTTTGCGACTGGCACAGGCTTTGCGCCCTTTGCCAGTATTCTGCGCGACCCCGAGACTTACGAGGCGTTCGATACGATCATCGCGGTCGAGGGCTGCCGTCAGGTCGCCGAACTGGAGTTCGCGACGAATGTCGTCACGCACGTGCGGGAGCATGAGTATCTGGGCGAGGCGGCGGCCGGCAAACTTCTCTACTATGCCACCGCGACGCGAGAACCCTTCCACCACCAGGGCCGCATTCCCGATCTCATTACGTCCGGAACGATGACCGCCGATCTCGGTATCGCGCCCTTCGGCAGCGAGACGGAACGCGTCATGATGTGCGGCAACCCGAACATGCTGGCTGATATGCGCAAGCTCCTCGAAGCCAGAGGTTTCGCTGAGGGATCGAGCGGCGAGCCGGGCGATTTCGTGATCGAGAAGGCGTTCGTCGAGAAGTGAGCGCGCTTGCGGCCTGATAAGCGGCGGTCACCGCCGTTCTGGCCGAGACGCTATTTCAAGCTCGGAAAATTGAATTCCGCACCTTTGCGGATACCGGTCGGCCACCGCGCGGTCACGGTCTTCAGGCGCGTGTAGAAGCGCACGCCCTCCGGACCGTAGATGGAGTGGTCTCCGAACAAGGAGCGCTTCCAGCCTCCGAACGAGTGATAAGCAACCGGCACGGGGATCGGCACATTTATGCCGACCATCCCCACTTCGATCTTGTCGGCGAATGCGCGGGCCGCATCCCCGTCGCGGGTGAAGATCGCGGTCCCGTTGCCGTACTCGTGGGCGTTGATGAGGCCGGCGGCCTCGTCGAACGAGCCCGCCCGGACCACGGACAGAACCGGGCCGAAGATCTCCTGCTTATAGATCGCCATTTCCGGCGTCACGCGGTCGAACAGTGAGCCACCCAGGAAGAAACCGTTTTCATATCCCTGAAGCACGAGACCGCGGCCGTCGACGACGAGATCCGCGCCTTCCTTGACGCCCTGATCGATGAGCGACGTGATCCGCCGCTTGGCCTCCGCCGTCACGACAGGACCCATCTCGGCCTCGGGATCGGTCGCAGGTCCCACTTTCAGCGCGCGCACTTTCGGTGCCAAAGCCTCGACCAGCTTGTTCGCAGTCGTCTCGCCGACCGGAACCGCGACCGAGATCGCCATGCAGCGCTCGCCCGCGGACCCGTATCCCGCGCCCATGAGCGCATCGACGGCCTGATCGATATCTGCGTCGGGCATCACGATCATATGGTTCTTGGCGCCGCCCAGGGCCTGGATGCGCTTCCCCTTCGCGGTCCCGCGCGCATAGATGTACTCGGCGATCGGCGTGGAGCCGACGAAGCTGACGGCCGCGATGTCGGGATGATCGAGAATCGCGTCGACTGCTTCCTTGTCGCCGTGCACAACGTTGAACACGCCCTTTGGCAGACCGGCTTCCTGCAACAGTTCCCAGATGAGTAGGGTGGAGGAGGGGTCCCGTTCCGACGGTTTCAGGACAAAGGTATTTCCGCACGCGATCGCGACCGGGAACATCCACATTGGCACCATGACCGGGAAGTTGAACGGCGTGATCCCCGCCACGACGCCGAGCGGCTGCCGGTCCGACCAGCTGTCGATGTCCGGTCCGACGTTGCGGCTGAACTCGCCCTTCAAAAGGTGCGGGATCCCGCACGCAAAATCGACCACGTCGATACCGCGTTGCAGTTCGCCGAGGGCATCCGGATGCGTCTTGCCGTGCTCACGCGAAATCGCCCGTGCGATATCGTCCGCCCGGCTTTCCAAGAGGTCCTTGAACTTGAACAGAACCTTGGCCCGCTTCATCGGCGGCATCGCACCCCAGGCAGGAGCTGCCGCCTTCGCCGCCGAGACGGCGGCTGCGACTTCCGCGCTGGTCGAGAGCGGCAGGTCGGCGATCGCTTCTCCGGTTGCAGGATTGAAAACCTGCGCGACGCGGGACGACGCCGACGTGACCTTGCGGCCGTCGATGGCATTTTGGATCGTGAGCATGTCAGGGCCTCGGTTAGGGCGTCGTCTTCAGGACGTCTGTCAGGATGTCGAACAGGTCGTCGATCTGAGACTTTGAGATGATGAGCGGCGGCGAGAGGGCCATGATGTCGCCGGTCGTACGGACGAGCAGTCCCTTCTCGAAAGCTCGCACGAAGCGGTCGTAGGCCCGCTTGGTGGGAAGATCCGGCAGAGGCTCGAACTCGATCGCTCCGATCAGGCCGATATTGCGGATGTCGATCACATAAGGCATCTCGCGCAGCGCGTGCAGCCGCTCCTCCCAGTAGGAAGCGAGACCGGAAACACGCGTGAGCAGGCCCTCTTCCACATAAGTGTCGAGCGTGCCGATGGCGGCGGCCGCGGCGATCGGATGGCCCGAATAGGTATAGCCGTGGAAGAAGTCGATGGCCCAATCCGGTCCCGTCTGGAACGCGGCGAACACTTTGTCGCTGGCGAACACCGCGCCCATCGGGATCGTTCCGTTCGTCACGCCCTTCGCCGTCGTGATGATGTCCGGCTTGATGCCGAAATAATCCGAACCGAAGGCCGTTCCGAGACGTCCGAAGGCTGTGATCACTTCGTCGGCGATCAGCAGAATGTCGTGCTTGCGGCAGATTGCTTCAAGCCGCTTCAGATAGCCCTTCGGCGGGATCAGAACGCCCGTCGAGCACGCCACCGGCTCGACGATGACGGCGGCGATGGTCGAGGCGTCGTGCAGCGCGACGAGCCGTTCCAGATCGTCGGCAAGTTCCGCGCCGTGCTCCGGCTCGCCTTTCGAGAAAGCGTTGCGCGACAGGTCGTGGGTGTGGCGCAGGTGATCGACGCCGGCTACGAGCGCACCGAACCATTTGCGATTGTTCACCATGCCTCCGACGGACATGCCGCCGAAGTTGACGCCGTGATAGCCGCGCTCGCGGCCGATCAGACGAACCTTGCTCGCGTTACCCTTGGCCCGGTGATAGGCGAGCGCCATCTTGAGCGCCGTTTCGACCGATTCCGATCCGGAATTCGTGAAGAAGACATGGTTGAAGCCTTCCGGCGCGACGTTGACGAGGCGCGACGCCGCTTCGAAAGCCTTGACGTGCCCCATTTGGAATGTGCCGGCGAAGTCGAGCGTCTCTGCCTGTTCCTTGATGGCCGCCACGATCCGCGGCCGGCAGTGCCCGGCATTCACGCACCACAGCCCCGAGGTCCCGTCGATGACCCGCCGCCCGTCCGGGGTGAAATAATAAAGCCCCTCGGCTTTGGAGAAGAGCCGCGGCGCCGCCTTGAACTGGCGGTTGGCCGTAAACGGCATCCAGAAGGCTTCGAGATCGTTGGTCTTGAGCTGGACGTTCATGGGTGTTCCCCGGGGAGAAAGCTCTCCCCCTTGTTCAAAAACTCACGCGGTTTCGGTCACGGCTTCAGTCAGCGACGCCTCGAAGATGTCCATGCCTTCGCGAACGAGCGCGTCGCTGGCAGTCAACGGAGAGAGGAAGCGGATCACGTTGCCGTAGGTGCCGCAGGACAACAGGATGAGGCCGCGCGCATTGGCGGCTTTCAGCAGGGCCTGCGTCAGTTGTGGCGCAGGTTCGTGCGTTTTCTGATCCTTGACCAGTTCCACCGCGCACATGGCGCCGAGCCCGCGCACATCGCCGATGCAATTGAGATTGGACTTCTGTGCGAGTTCCCTCGTCCGGTCCATCATGATCCGTCCGATGGAGACGGCGCGATCGCACAGCTTTTCCTCCTCGATGATATCGAGAACGGCATGGGCCGCAGCACAGGCCACCGGATTGCCGGCATAAGTACCGCCAAGCCCGCCCGGCGCCGAAGCGTCCATGACTTCGGCGCGGCCGGTGATCGCGGCAAGCGGCATGCCGCCGGCCAGTCCCTTAGCCATCGTGACGACATCGGCCTTCACGCCGGCATGATCGAGAGCAAACATCCGGCCCGTGCGCGCGAAGCCCGACTGGATCTCGTCGGCGATGAGGACGATGCCGTGTTCGTCGCAGATCGCGCGCAGCGCCCGCAGGAATTCCGGCGGCGCAATGTTGAACCCGCCTTCGCCCTGCACGGGTTCGATGATGATGCCGGCAATGCTCGAGGGATCGGCAGTGTGCTTGAAGAGACTCTTCAATCCCGCAAGGCTCTGCTCGGCCGTGACGCCGTGGTAGGCGTTGGGGAACTCCACCTGGTAGACGTCGGCGGGGAAGGGGCCGAAGCCCTTCTTGTAGGGCACTACCTTTCCGGTCAGCGCCATGCCCATGAGGGTGCGGCCGTGGAATCCCGCCGTGAACGAGATGATGCCCGGCCGGCCGGTGTAGGCCCTCGCGACCTTGACCGCGTTTTCGACGGCTTCCGCACCTGTCGAGATCAGCATTGTCTTGGCCGGCGCGGTGACCGGAGCGATTGCGTTGAGCCGCTCGGCGAGACGCACATAGGATTCGTAGGGCGTCACCTGGAAGCAGACGTGGCTGAATGCCTTCATCTGCTCTTCGATGGCCTTCAGGATACGCGGATGCTGGTGCCCCGTATTGGTCACCGCGATCCCGGCCGCGAAGTCGATGTAGCGTTTACCATCTTCGCTCCAGATCTCGGAATTCAGGGCGCGCGCCGCATAGATCGCGGTCGCGTGACCGATACCGCGCGGCACGGCCGCAGCGCGGCGCTGGTGGAGTTCGACGGACGTGGCCATGGGTAGATTGCTCCTCAGGAAAAGGCCTGGATGCCGGTCTGCGCGCGGCCCAGAATGAGTGCGTGGATGTCGGCGGTGCCTTCGTAGGTGTTGACCGCTTCGAGGTTCAGCATGTGGCGGATCACCGGGTATTCGTCGGAGATGCCGTTCCCGCCCAGCATGTCACGCGCGCTGCGCGCGATTTCGAGAGCCTTCAGGCAGTTGTTCCGCTTGATCAGCGAAATCGCCTCCGGGGCGAGCCGGTCCTGATCTTTCATGCGGCCCGCCTGGAGACAGGCTGCCGTCGCCAGGGCGATTTCCGTCTGCATGTCGGCGAGTTTCTTCTGGATCAGCTGGTTGGCAGCCAGAGGACGGCCAAACTGGGTGCGATCGAGCACGTATTGCCGCGCCGTCCGCCAGCAGCTCTCCGCTGCTCCGATGACACCCCACGCGATGCCGAAACGCGCATTGTTGAGGCAGCCGAAAGGCCCCTTCAGGCCCACTACATTGGGCAGCACATTTGCGTCGGGAACGAAAACGCCATCCAGGACGATCTCGCCGGTAACAGACGCTCTGAGAGAAAGCTTGCTGTCGATCTTTGGCGTCGAGAAACCTGCCATTCCGCGCTCCACGATGAAGCCGCGGATCGGCCCATCGTCTGCAACCGCCCAGACGATAGCGATGTCGGCTATCGGCGCGTTGGTGATCCACGTCTTGGCGCCATCGAGGCGCCAGCCGCCGGCTTCACGCCGCGCACGCGTCTTCATGCCGCCCGGGTCGGACCCGTGATCGGGCTCCGTCAAACCAAAGCAGCCGACGATCTCGCCCGCAGCAAGCTGCGCAAGATAGGCCTGGCGCTGCGCTTCCGAGCCATAGGCCCAGATCGGATACATCACGAGGCTCGACTGGACGCTCATGGCGGAGCGATAGCCGCTGTCAACCGCTTCGATCTCACGCGCGATGAGCCCATAGGACACCGCACTCACACCCGCGCCGCCATAGGTTTCCGGGATGGTTGGTCCCAGAAAACCCATCGCGCCCATATCGCGCATGATCGACCGATCGAAGCCCTCGCCGCGAAAATCCTGAACAACTCGCGCAGCGAGCTTGTCGGCGGCGAACTTCCGCGCAGCGTCGCACAGCATGCGTTCGTCTTCCGAGAGCATGTCGCCCAGGCACAGCGGGTCGGACCAGTCGAAAGCGGCACGCGGCGCCAGCTCGGGGCCGAGCTCGGGGCCCAGATCGGGGGCTGGCACCGGGTCGACGTTGAGAGGTCTGATAGAAGCTGCCGTCATTGCGTGCACTTTCTCTGTTACATGCCGCCAAGGCAGATGAACTTGGTCTCGAGATACTCGTCCAGGCCTTCGGCCGCGCCTTCGCGGCCCAGCCCGGATTCCTTGATGCCGCCGAACGGCACCACTTCGTTGGAGAAAATGCCCTCGTTGACGCCGACCATTCCCGCTTCGAGCTTTTCCGCGGCCTTCCAGGCGCGTGAGAGGTTCTGGCTGAAAAGATAGGCTGCCAGCCCGAAAGGCGTGGCGTTGGCAAGCGCAATGCCCTCCTCGTCGGTCTCGAAGCGAATGAGGGCCGCCACCGGTCCGAAGATTTCCTGGCTGACGATGTCCATGTCCGTTGTGACGCCCGTGAGCACGGTCGGCTTGTAGAACAGCGGGCCGGACGCATCCTTGCTGCCGCCGGTCTTGACCTTGCCGCCCTTCTTGACCGCGTCCGCCATCAGGCTCTCGACCTTGGCGACGGC
>JALOTA010000111.1 GCA_025458125.1 Hyphomicrobium sp. | reverse complement strand
GCCGGCGGCGCCTGCGGCTCCAGGCGCGCCAACCGCGCCGCCGGCTTCATCGGCGCCACCCGCTTCCGCCCAGCCGGCGGAAAACGCCAAACCGTTCGTTCATCCCGCCGCGCTGGCGGCGATGGCCAATGCCGGCGTGGTCAAGGAACTGGAAGCGCGCGCATCGGGCGGCAAGCCCGTTCCGGCCGGCGAACTGGCCAATCTCGCCCAGTTGGCACGGCTGAAGGGGCCTGAGGCTACGATGCCGATGCTCGCCGACAAGGACCGGATTTTCACCAATCTCTACGGGCTGCACGACCCGGGGCTCAAGGCCGCGGTGAAGCGTGGCCAGTGGGATGGGACCAAGATTCTCATCGACCAGGGGCACGACTGGATCATCAACGAGGTGAAGCAGTCGGGTCTGCGCGGGCGCGGCGGTGCCGGCTTCCCGACGGGTCTCAAATGGTCGTTCATGCCCAAGGCCGATCCGCGGCCGAGCTACCTCGTGATCAATGCCGACGAGTCCGAGCCCGGGTCGTGCAAGGATCGCGAGATCCTCAGGCATGATCCGCAGCTTCTGATCGAGGGCGCGCTGCTGGCCTCCTTCGCGATGCGTGCGCACACCTGCTACATCTACCTGCGCGGCGAGTACATCCGCGAGCGGGAAGCATTGCAGCGGGCGGTCGACGAAGCCTATGCGGCCAAGCTCATTGGGCCCAACAACATTCACGGCTGGGATTTCGATCTCTACCTGCATCACGGCGCCGGCGCGTACATCTGCGGCGAAGAGACGGCTCTGCTGGAGAGCCTGGAAGGCAAGAAAGGGCAGCCCAGGCTGAAGCCGCCGTTTCCGGCTAACGTCGGGCTCTATGGCGCGCCGACGACGATCAACAACGTGGAAAGCATCGCGGTCGTCCCCGACATTCTGCGGCGCGGCGCCAAGTGGTTCGAGGCGCTCGGCAAGCCGAACAATTCCGGCACCAAGCTCTTCCAGATCTCCGGGCATGTGAACAAGCCGTGCGTCGTCGAAGAGGAAATGGGAATTCCGCTGCGGCAACTGATCGAGGAGCATGCCGGCGGCGTGCGCGGGGGCTGGAACAACCTGCTCGCCGTCATCCCCGGCGGGTCATCGGTTCCGCTCGTCCCGGCCGAGTTGTGCCAGGATCTGACGATGGATTTCGACGCACTGCTCAAGGTGAAGTCGGGCCTGGGAACGGCGGCGATCATCGTCATGGACAAGTCGACCGACATCGTGCGGGCGATTGCGCGGATTTCTTATTTCTACAAGCATGAAAGCTGCGGCCAGTGCACGCCGTGCCGGGAAGGCACGGGCTGGATGTGGCGCGTGCTGGAACGCATGGCCGAGGGCCGGGCGGAGAAGCGCGAGATCGATTTGCTGTTGGAGGTGACCAAGCAGGTGGAAGGCCACACGATCTGCGCCCTTGGGGACGCGGCCGCGTGGCCCGTGCAGGGGCTCATCCGGCACTTCCGCGGCGAGATCGAAAAGCGGATCGACACCTATCACCGCGAGCACAAGGAAGCAGCCGAGTAGTGAGGTCTGGCGGCCGGCGATGCCGGCGGCTTGGAATATCGATTGAGACTGGAAAGACGCATGTCACGCAAGCTCATCGTCGACGGCAAGGACATCGAGGTCGAAGACGGCACCACGCTGATGCATGCGTGCGAGGCCGCCGGGGCCGAGATTCCGCGCTTCTGCTATCACGAGCGCCTGTCGATCGCAGGCAACTGCCGCATGTGTCTCGTCGAGGTCGAGGGCAGCCCCAAGCCGATCGCCTCGTGCGCGATGCTGGTGAACGACCTTCCCCCCAATCGCGACGGCTCGCCCAAGAAGGTGTTCACCACGAGCAAGGTGGCCCGCAAGGCGCGCGAAGGCGTGATGGAATTTCTCCTGCTCAACCACCCGCTCGATTGCCCGATCTGCGACCAGGGCGGCGAGTGCGATCTGCAGGACCAGGCGATGGCGTTCGGCCTCGGCGGATCGCGCTATGAGGAGAACAAGCGCGCGGTCGAAGACAAGTATGTCGGTCCGCTGATCAAGACCGTGATGACGCGCTGCATCCACTGCACGCGCTGCGTTCGCTACATGACCGAGATCGCGGGCGTGGAGGAGCTGGGCCTCATCGGACGCGGCGAGGATGCCGAGATCACGACGTATCTGGAAAAGGGCATTCTGACCGAAATGAGCGCCAATGCCGTCGACCTGTGTCCGGTCGGCGCGCTGACGCACCGGCCCTGGGCGCACAATGCGCGGCCGTGGGAATTGAAAAAGACCGAAAGCATCGACGTGATGGATGCGCTGGGATCGGCGGTCCGCGTCGACACGCGCGGCCGCGAGGTGATGCGCATCCTGCCGCGCAACAACGATGCGGTGAACGAAGAGTGGATTTCCGACAAGACACGGCATGTCGTGGATGGACTGAAGACGCAGCGGCTCGACCGGCCCTACGTGCGGCGGAACGGACGGCTTGTTGCCGCGACTTGGGCGGAAGCGCTCGATGCGGTGGCGCAGCGGCTGAAGTCAGCCAACCCGGCCCGGATCGGCGCCATCGCGGGCGATCTGGCCGGTGCCGAGGAGATGTTTGCGCTACGCGAACTGATGGCGGGCCTTGGGGTCGTCAACCTCGACTGCCGGCAGGCCGGTGAGGCGATCGACCCGGCGGCAGGGCGCGCGGGCTATCTGTTCAATGCCACCGTCGAGGGGATCGACCAGGCCGATGCCATTCTGATCGTGGGCTCCAACCCGCGGTTGGAGAATCCGGTCTTGCATTCCCGTTTGCGCCGCCGTGTTCGCCAGCCCGGCGTTTCCGTGGCGCTGATCGGCGAGCCGGTCGATCTCGGATTCCAGTATGTGCATCTGGGCACCGATCCGTCCGCGATCACCCGACTTCTGCAAGCGCCTCCGGCTAAGGCGGAGCGGCCGATGATCCTTGTCGGGACGGGCGCACTGGCACGGCTGGACGGTGCGGCGATCCTGGGCACGCTTGCCAAGGCGGCGCGGCAACTCGGCGTCGTGAAGGACGGGTGGAACGGCTTCTCGTTGCTGCACACGGCGGCCGCGCGTGTCGCCGGTCTCGATCTTGGCTTCGTGCCGGGCGCCAACGGGCTGGGTGCGAGAGAGATGGCCGCGGGCGGCGTCGATGTCCTGTTCAATCTCGGTGCCGATGAGATCGACATCGCCGATGGCCCGTTCGTCATCTACCAGGGCAGCCATGGCGATCGCGGCGCGCACCGCGCCGACGTCATTCTGCCGGGCGCTGCATATACGGAGAAAAGCGCCACCTTCGTGAACACAGAAGGGCGCGCGCAACAGACGGTCAGGGCTGTGTTTCCGCCGGGAGAGGCGCGGGAAGACTGGACGATCCTCAGGGCGCTTTCCGCCGAGATCGGCCAGCCGCTGCCGTTCGACACGCTGGAACAACTGCGGGCCAAAATGTATACGGCCGTTCCTGGCCTGGCGGCTCTCAACAGCGTGTCTCCCGCCGACCCGCGTGCCATCGAGACGCTGGCCTCGCGGGCTGGCGTCA
Organism: Hyphomicrobium sp.; assembly: GCA_025458125.1. Lineage (GTDB taxonomy): Bacteria > Pseudomonadota > Alphaproteobacteria > Rhizobiales > Hyphomicrobiaceae > JAGVSR01. The sequence continues at coordinate 14,809 of JALOTA010000111.1, read as the reverse complement.
TGCGCGACGAACCGCTGCGCTCGCCGATCAAGGATTTCTACATGACGAACCCGATCGCGCGTGCTTCGCAAGTGATGGCGGAACTCAGCGCCCTGCGGCAACAGGCTTCGTCGAAGACGCTTTCGGCGGCCGAGTAGGGAAGGGCACGAGCCAATATGACCGATCAGTCGACCCTCTGGGACAGTGTCATCTGGCTGGCGATCAACGTCGGGCTCAGCCTTGCGCTGCTGACCGGGCTTCTCATCATCATCGCCTACCTGTTGCTGCTCGACCGCAAGGTGTGGGCGGCGGTACAGCTGCGCAAAGGACCGAACGTCGTCGGTCCCTGGGGGCTCCTGCAATCGTTCGCCGACCTCATCAAGTTCGCCGTCAAGGAGCCGGTCATTCCGGCGGGCGCGAACAAGGGCGTGTTCCTGCTGGCGCCGTTGGCGACGGCGGTGTGTGCGCTGGCGGCGTGGGCGGTGATCCCGATCAACGAGAACAGCTGGGGCAAGTGGGTGATTTCCGACCTCAATGTCGGGATCCTGTACATTCTCGCGATTTCGTCGCTCGGCGTATACGGCGTCATCATGGGTGGCTGGGCTTCCAACTCGAAGTATCCCTTCATGGGCGCGCTGCGCTCGGCCGCTCAGATGGTTTCCTACGAAGTGTCGATCGGGTTCGTCATCATCACCGTGCTGCTGCTGGTCGGCTCGCTGAACATGACCGAAATCGTGCGCGCGCAGGCTAACGGAATCGGCACGTCCGCGGGATTGCCGGCCTCTTTCCTCGACTGGCACTGGCTGGTGCTGCTGCCGATGTTCGTGATCTTCTTCGTGTCCGCGCTGGCCGAGACCAACCGGCCACCCTTCGATCTGGTGGAGGCGGAATCGGAACTCGTCGCTGGGTTCATGGTGGAGTATTCCTCGACGCCGTACCTGCTGTTCATGCTCGGCGAATACGTCGCCATCGTCACGATGTGCGCGCTGGGCACGATCCTGTTCCTGGGGGGCTGGCTGCCGCCAGTCGACATCTTCCCGTTCAACGCGGTGCCGGGGCTCGTCTGGTTCATCGCCAAGGCGACGTTCCTGTTCTTCATGTTCGCCATGGTGAAGGCGATGGTGCCACGCTACCGCTATGACCAGCTGATGCGGCTGGGCTGGAAGGTCTTTCTACCGCTGTCGCTGGCGGCTGTGGTGGTCGTTGCGGCGATCGTGCAGTTCTGGGGCGTGTCGGTATGAACGTGCTGATCGGTCTGGCCATCGGTTTCGCAGTGGGGCTGTTCGGCTTCGTTGCGATCCGCCGCCTGGCGGATCGGATCGGCGTCGCCCGTCCCGACGATGCGGGTCAGCGCACCGCAGCACTCCTCAGATCGACGGCTGTCGTCGATCTTCTACTGTTTTCGGCGGGCGGCGCGCTCGTCGGCTGGTATGCGTTTCCGAGCGGTTGATCTTGAGGCCAACTGATCCATGAACATCGCGCAGGGCGTCAAATCGCTGTTTCTCATTGAATTCGTGAAGGCGTTCGGCCTCACGATGCGGTACTTCTTCGCGCCCAAGAAGACGCTGAACTACCCCTTCGAAAAGGGGCCGGTCAGCCCGCGGTTCCGCGGCGAGCACGCCCTCAGGCGCTATCCCAACGGCGAAGAGCGCTGCATCGCCTGCAAGTTGTGCGAAGCGATCTGCCCGGCACAGGCGATCACGATCGAGGCCGGACCGCGCCGGAACGATGGGACACGCCGCACGACACGCTATGACATCGACATGACGAAGTGCATCTACTGCGGGCTTTGCCAGGAAGCCTGCCCGGTGGATGCCATCGTCGAAGGACCGAACTTCGAATTCGCGACCGAGACACGGGAAGAACTTTTCTACGACAAGGACAAGCTTCTGGCGAACGGCGACCGGTGGGAGCGCGAGATCGCGCGCAATCTGGCAGCCGACGCCAAGTACAGGTGAGAGACAGCCGGGTGAGGCGCGGTGACGTGGGCCGTTCCTCAACCCGGCCCTTCCCCGTCGAGGGGCAAGGGCGCAAGGATGGATGAAATGTTGACGGCGGGTTTTTTCTATCTGTTCGCGGTGCTGGCGATTGCGTCGGCCACGATGGTCATCGTGGCGCGCAATCCGGTTCATGCCGTCCTGTTTCTCATCCTGACGTTCTTCAACGCCGCCGGTCTCTTCATTCTGCTTGGGGCCGAATTCCTGGCCATGCTCCTGGTGATCGTCTACGTCGGCGCCGTGGCCGTGCTGTTCCTGTTCGTCGTGATGATGCTCGACGTGGATTTCGCGGAGTTGCGCGCGGGCTTCATCAAGAATGCGCCGGTGGGGCTGATCGTGGCCGGCATCGTGCTCGCGGAATTGATCGCACTGTTCGTGTCGGGTGCCGCGGGCGGGTTGCCGGTGCAGAACGAAGTACGTCTATTTCTTCCAGGCGGCCGGCCTCGTTCTGCTCGTCGCCATGATCGGCGCCATCGTGCTGACGCTGCGCCACCGCGAGGGCGTGAAGCGGCAATCGATCGCGGCGCAGAACGCGCGGACGCCTGCGACGGGGCTGGAAGTGATCAAGGTGGCGCCGGGTGGCGCAGTGGTGCCGTCTTCGGAGGCTCCCCGATGACCGGCTGGCTGTTGAAGGGTCTTGCATTGTTTCTGGCCGCGGCGGTGGCCGGGGTTCTTTTGACATACGCGGTGCCGGTAAAGCTGGTGCCGGTCGTCCGTGTCGCGGTCTGGGCGCTGCCGTTCGTGTTCCTGGGGATCGAACTCTGGGCTAGTGCGGCGGCGCACGATTTCGACGGGGCAGCCATCTGGCGCAGTATCGTATCGGCAGGTGCGCAGACGCTGCTGTTCTGGCCGGGGGCGCTGGCCGGGCACTACGCGGCCGCGGCGCTGCGAGCCGGCACCGGGGCACCGGGAGGAAAGACCTGAGCATGACAATCGGACTTGCCCATTACCTGACGGTGGCCGCGTGCCTGTTCACGCTCGGCATTCTCGGGATTTTCCTCAACCGGAAGAACGTGATCGTCATCCTGATGTCGGTCGAACTCATGCTGCTTGCGGTGAACATCAATCTCGTCGCGTTCTCGGCGTTCCTCGGCAACATCACGGGTCAGGTTTTCGCCCTGTTCATCCTGACGGTCGCCGCGGCGGAAGCGGCGATCGGTCTTGCGATCATCGTCGTGTACTTCCGCAACCGCGGTTCGATCGCGGTCGAAGACATCAACATGATGAAGGGCTGAGGCGGGGATGATCTATTCGGCAATCGTCTTTCTGCCGCTCATCGGCGCGCTCATCGCGGGCCTGTTCGGCCGCATCATCGGTGACCGGCCGTCTGAAGTGATTACCACCGGCCTCATGATGATCGCGGCGGTGCTGTCGTGGTTCGTCTTCATCGAGACGGGGTTCGCGCATGATGCGGCCAAGACCGCCGTCAAGGTGCCGGTGCTGCGCTGGATCACGTCGGGGGACCTCGAGGCGGCCTGGGTGCTGCGCATCGATACGCTGACGGCCGTGATGCTGATCGTGGTGACGACGGTATCGTCGCTCGTGCACCTATATTCGATCGGCTACATGCACGAGGACGACAGCAGGCCGCGCTTCTTCTCCTACCTGTCGCTGTTTACCTTCGCGATGCTCACTCTGGTAACGAGCGACAATCTCCTCCAGATGTTCTTCGGCTGGGAAGGCGTGGGGCTCGCAAGCTATCTGTTGATCGGTTTCTGGTACTACAAGCCCGAGGCCAACGCGGCCGCGATCAAGGCCTTCGTCGTCAACCGCGTCGGCGACTTCGGTTTTGCGCTCGGCATCTTCGGAGTGTTCTACGTCTTCCAGACCATCAGTTTTGACGAGATCTTCCGGCAGGCGCCCGAAGCCGCAGGCAAGACGATGAACTTCCTCGGCTACGACGTGGACATCATGACCACGCTGTGCCTGCTTTTGTTCATGGGCGCGATGGGCAAGTCGGCTCAATTCCTGCTGCACACATGGCTCCCCGACGCGATGGAAGGCCCGACGCCGGTTTCGGCGCTGATCCATGCCGCGACCATGGTGACGGCCGGCGTATTCATGGTGGCGCGGTTGTCGCCCTTGTTCGAGCAGGCGCCCGTGGCGCTCGAAGTGGTGGTTCTGATCGGGGCGATCACGGCGTTCTTCGCGGCGACGGTCGGTCTCGTCCAGAACGACATCAAGCGTGTGATTGCCTATTCGACGTGTTCGCAGCTCGGCTACATGTTCGTCGCCTGCGGGGTTGGGGCCTATACGGTCGGCATCTTTCACCTTTTCACGCACGCGTTCTTCAAGGCGCTGCTGTTCCTTGGCGCCGGGTCCGTGATTCATGCCATGCATCATGAACAGGACATGCGGAACATGGGCGGGCTCAAGGGCAAGATCCCGATCACCTGGGCGATGATGCTGATCGGCACGCTGGCACTGACGGGCGTGGGAATACCGCACGTCGGAGGGTTTGCGGGTTTCCACTCCAAGGATGCGATCGTGGAGGCGGCCTACGCGGCGCACACGCCGGGGAACTATGCCTTCTGGCTGCTCGTCGTTGCCGCGCTGATGACGTCGTTCTACTCGTGGCGCCTGATGTTCATGACGTTCTACGGCAAGACCCGCGCGGAGCCGGATACGTTCAAACACGCGCACGAGAGTCCGCCCGTGATGCTGATCCCGCTGTTCGTTCTGGCTGCGGGAGCCATTTTTGCCGGGTTCGTCTTCGCGCCGTCGTTCATCGGGCATCATCTGGCGGAGTTCTGGGGAACGTCGGTCATGCCTGACAAGGACATCATGCATCACATGCACGAGGTGCCAGTCTGGGTGATGTGGGCGCCGTTCGCGGCCATGGCGACCGGGTTTGGCATTGCCTATCTCTATTACATCGCCAAGCCGGAACTGCCCGAAGCGACGGCCAGAGCCTTCCGTCCACTCTACTTGTTCCTGCTCAACAAGTGGTACTTCGACGAGCTTTACGACTTCCTGTTCGTGCGCCCGGCAAAAGCGCTTGGCCGTCTGTTCTGGAAGGGCGGTGACGGTGCGATCATCGACGGGACGATCAACGGCACGGCCTCGGGAGTTGCCTGGGCCACGGGCAAGATCGTCCGGCTCCAGACCGGATACGTCTATCTGATCGGCGTCGCGCTGATCGTCACCTGGTTCGCATGGCCGGCGGGGGTTGCGAAATGACCGTTACGACCCAACCAATTCTCTCCATCGTCACGTTTCTGCCGCTGGTCGGGGCGCTCTTCATCGCCACCCTGCCGAAGGCGGCCGCCAGCAATGCGCGGTGGGTTGCGCTGTGGACGACGATTGTCACGTTTGGCGTCTCTCTGCTCATCTGGACGAACTTCGATCCCTCGACGCCGGCCTTCCAATTCGTCGAGGAACATGCGTGGCTCGGACCCATCAAGTACAAGATGGGCGTCGACGGCATTTCGATGCTGTTCGTGATCCTGACCACGTTCCTGATGCCGCTTTGCATCCTGGCAAGCTGGGAATCGATCGAGGAGCGGGTGAAGGAGTACATGATCGCGTTTCTGGTTCTGGAAACGCTGATGATCGGTGTGTTCTGCGCGCTCGATCTCGTTCTCTTCTATCTCTTCTTCGAGGGTGGCCTCATTCCGATGTTTCTCATCATCGGCGTGTGGGGCGGGCCGCGCCGTGTCTACGCGAGCTTCAAGTTCTTCCTCTATACGCTGCTCGGGTCGCTGTTCATGCTGATCGCCATCCTGGCGATCTACAACTACGCAGGCACGACGGACATCCCCGCGCTTCTGCAGACGACCCGTCTGCCGGCCGACATGCAGTTCTGGCTTTGGCTGGCCTTCTTCGCGTCGTTCGCGGTGAAGATGCCGATGTGGCCGGTGCACACATGGCTGCCCGATGCGCACGTGGAAGCGCCGACGGCGGGTTCGGTGATCCTTGCTGCGATCCTTCTGAAGATGGGCGGATACGGGTTCCTCAGGTTCTCGGTGCCGATGTTCCCGATCGCAACCGAACAACTCGCGCCGATGGTGTTCGTGCTGTCTGTGGTGGCGATCATCTACACGTCCCTCGTCGCTCTTGCGCAGGAGGACGTGAAGAAGCTCATCGCCTATTCGTCAGTGGCCCACATGGGCTACGTGACGATGGGTATCTTCACCGTGACGACCCAGGGCGTCGACGGCGCGATCTTCCAGATGCTGTCGCACGGGATCGTTTCGGCGGCGCTCTTCCTGTGCGTAGGGGTCATCTACGATCGCATGCATACGCGCCAGATCGCAGCCTATGGCGGCCTTGCCGACCGGATGCCGCTGTACGCGGCGTGCTTCATGGTCTTCACGATGGCCAATGTGGGACTGCCGGGGACGAGCGGGTTCGTCGGAGAGTTCCTGACGCTGCTCGGAGCCTTCAAGGTCAATACCTGGGTTGCCTTCCTCGCGACGACGGGCGTGATCCTGTCGGCGGCCTACGGGCTCTATCTTTACCGGGAGATCGCATTCGGTCCGCTGGAGAAGCCGGCGCTCAAGCTGCTGCCCGACCTTTCGCCCCGCGAGATCGCCGTCCTGGCGCCGCTCGTCATTCTCACCATTCTCTTCGGGTTCTATCCGGCGCCGATCCTGGACGTAACGGCGGTGTCCGTGAAGAATCTCGTCGCGCAGTACGAGGCGGCCGTCGCGGGCGCCTCTCAAGCCTCGACGTTGCCGTGACCGGGAGCCGATAAATGGAAACGCTCGCCTCTTATGCCCCAGCCGTGCCGGAGATCGCGCTCGCGACCGGCGCCATGGTGCTGTTGATGCTCGGCGTGTTCCGCGACGACACGGCGCGTAACGGTCTTTCGGTGGGATGGTTGTCCGTTCTCCTGATGGCGGTGGTAGCGTTCTACGTGGGCGTGGGCGGAAGCGCGCGGGTCGAACTGTTCGACGGCGCCTTCGTGGTCGACGGGTTCGCCCGGTTCTCGAAGATCCTGATCCTGGCTGCGGCGGCTGCGTCGCTGATCATGAGCTTCGGGTATCTGGAGCGCGCGCGAATCATGAAGTTCGAAGTGCCCGTCGTCGTGCTGCTCTCGACCGTCGGCATGTTCATGATGGTGTCGGCGAACGACCTGATCTCGCTCTATCTCGGCCTCGAACTCATGAGCCTTGCGCTTTATGTGCTGGCGGCTGTGCGGCGGGATTCGCTCAGGTCGTCGGAATCGGGCCTGAAGTATTTCGTTCTCGGCGCGCTGTCTTCCGGGATGCTGCTCTATGGCGCTTCGCTGATTTACGGATTCACAGGGACGACATCGTTCACCGCGCTCGCCGCAGCTCTGAAGGATGGGTCCGGCGCGCAGAATCTGGGGCTTATCTTCGGTCTCGTCTTCCTTCTGGTGGGGCTCGCCTTCAAGATCTCCGCCGTGCCGTTCCATATGTGGACTCCGGACGTCTACGAAGGCGCGCCGACGCCCGTTACGGCGTTCTTCGCCGGAGCGCCCAAGGTTGCCGCGGTGGCGCTCTTGGTGCGCGTGCTGCACGATGCGTTCCCGGGAATGCTGTTCCAATGGCAGCAGATCATCGTGTTCCTGTCGGTGGCCTCGATGCTGATCGGCTCGCTCGCCGCGATTGGGCAGACGAGCATCAAGCGGCTGCTTGCGTACTCGTCGATCGCCAACGTCGGGTTCATCCTGATCGGCCTGGCGGCGGGCACCGAGTATGGCGTCTCGTCGGTGCTGATCTATCTCGCCATCTATGTCGTGATGACGCTGGGCAGCTTCGCCGTGGTTCTGGCGATGCGCCGCAAGGACGAGATGGACGAGACGATCCAGTCGCTCGCCGGCCTGTCGCAGACCAACCTTCCGATGGCGGTGGCCTTCGCCGCGCTCCTCTTCTCCATGGCCGGCATCCCGCCGCTGGCCGGCTTTTTCGCCAAGTTCTATGTCTTCGACGCGGCGGTGAAGGCCGGTCTGACGCCGCTGGTCATCGTCGGCGTCCTGGCCAGCGTGATCGGTGCCTTCTACTACCTGCGTGTCGTGAAGATCATGTTTTTCGACGATCCGGCCGAGAAGTTCACGGGCGCCGATCCGGGCGTGCGCGGGGTAATGCTTGTGTCGGCTTTGCTGGTCATTTTCTACGTCGTCTACCCGTCGCTGCTGCTCGACGCAGCAAGCGCCGCCGCTCGTGCGCTCGTGCCCTGACGATGATCGCCTGGCCGCCGCTCGACACCCGGATCGTGCACCTGACCGAGACCGGCTCGACGAATACGCGGGCGCTGGAACGGGCCGATGAGGGCGCCATCTCGGGGACTTGGGTTATCGCCGACCGGCAGTCGGCTGGCCGAGGCCGCTCCGGACGGTCGTGGGTTTCGCCTGCTGGCAATCTGCACGCCAGCCTGATACTCCGGGACGTTTTTCCGCTTGAAAGGGCCGCGCAGCTGGCGTTGGTCAGCGGCGTGGCGCTGCACGCGGCCCTGAGCGGGGCCGGCGCCGGTCAGCTGTCCGGCCGTCTGGAGCTGAAATGGCCGAACGACGTTCTGCTCGAGCGCCGGAAACTCGGGGGTATCCTGGTTGAAAGCAGCGTTTCGGGGCGCGACCGCGGCGCACTGGCCGTGATCGGGATCGGGCTCAATCTGGCCCATCATCCCGAGACCCCGGCATTTGCCGCGACCAGCCTCGGTGCGGGCGGGGTGAACGTTGCTCCGATGAATTTCCTTCCCAGCCTCGACGCAAGCATGCATCGGGTGACGGGTTCGATCTCGTGCGGGCGGCCTGGCTCGAACGGAGCCTTCCGGTGGGAACGGCTCTGTCCGTCAATTCGGGCCAGGGGGTGCTAGGGGGGGCGTTCGCCGGTCTGGCGGCGGATGGGGCTCTGCTCATCACGCCGGCCTCGGGCGTCCAGCAGACGGTGACGTTCGGTGATGTAGCGCTCGTCCCGTAGCGGGGAGGCGGATCGACGTGCAACGGGAAATTTGATCGGGCTTGCCGAGGATAAACGGACGGATGGCGAAGAGCAGCGGCGGGCGCGACAACGGGGAGAAGGGCGAACTGGTATTTGCGGCCCTCGGCGGGCTCGGCGAGGTGGGCATGAACGTCTACCTTTACGGGCTGGGGCCTGCCGACAACCGCCAATGGCTGATTGTCGACCTGGGCATCACGTTTCCGGAAGGCGAAGACGATCCGGGTGTTGATGTGATTCTTCCCGACGTGCGCTTTCTCGAAGCGCAGAAGAACCAGATTGCAGGTCTGGTGATCACGCACGCGCATGAAGATCATATCGGCGCGGTGCTGGAGCTCTGGCCACGCCTGCAGTGTCCTGTCTACGCGACGCCGTTCACCGCCGGGATGCTCAAGTCCAAGATGTCCGACTACGGCCGTGGCCGGGATATCCCGATGAAGATTGTGCCGCTCGACAGCCGTTTTCCGATCGGCGGCTTTGACGTGGAACTGGTCAGCGTTGCGCACTCGGTGCCCGAGACCAGCGGCCTCGTTCTGCGCACGCCGTTCGGGACGGTCTATCACACGGCCGACTGGAAGATCGACGCGACGCCCTATATCGGCAAGACGGCGGAACCGGCGCGTCTGGCTGCGCTGGGCGACGAGGGCGTGCTGGCGCTCGTCTGCGACTCGACCAATGCGATGCGCGAGGGCGAGAGTCCGAGCGAGACGGACGTGGCCGCGAGCATCGCCGACATCGTCGCAAAGGCGCCGTTTCGCGTGGTCGTGACGACGTTTTCGTCCAATGTGGCCCGGATACGAGCGTGCTACGAGGCCGCGCTGCGCTCGGGGCGTAAACTGGTCGTGGCCGGCCGGGCCTTGCACCGGGTAATCGAGGTCGCCATCGAGACCGGCTATCTGCCGAAGGATTTCACCTGGGCGGATCAGCAGCAGTTCAAGTATTTCAAGCGCGAAGACGTTCTGCTCCTGTGCACCGGCAGCCAGGGGGAACCCAGGGCGGCGATGGCTCGGATCGCTGATGGCGAGCATCCCGAAGTGTCGCTCGACAAGGGCGATCTGGTGCTCTTTTCATCGCGGGCCATTCCCGGCAACGAGAAGTCGATCGGATACATTCAAAACGCGCTGGTGCGGGCCGGATGCCAGATCATGACCGATGGCGACGGTCTCATTCACGTCACGGGGCATCCCCGGCGTGGAGAGCTGCGGCAGATGTACGGTTGGATCCGTCCGAAGATCGCGGTTCCGATGCATGGCGAAGCGCGGCATCTGACGGCCAACGCGGGCCTCGCCCGATCGCTGGGGATCGGCGAGGTGGTTCCCGCCTTCAACGGCGATATCGTGCGGCTGGCACCGGGCGCTGCCCGTGTAATCGATGATGCGCCCGTGGGCCGCCTCTTTCGTGACGGAAAGCTCCTGGTGCCCGAAGGCGAGGGGCCCGTGCGGGAGCGGCGAAAACTCGCCGTCGTCGGGATCGTGGTCGCCAGCGTCGTGTTATCGCGCAAGGGAGAGGTCGTCGCGGACCCGATCGTGGAACTGGACGGAGTGCCGGTCGTGGACGAGGAGGGCGAGAGCATGCTCGACATCGCTTACGACGCGCTCGAGGGCACTCTGAAATCGATCCCTCCGGCGCGTCGCCGCGATCCCGACCTCGTCGAGGAAGCTATCCGGAAGGCGTTGCGCGGGGCCATTTCGGAGGCCTGGGGCAAAAAACCGATCTGCAAGGTCATGGTTTCGGTCGTGGAGACGCGGTGAAAGCGCGGGCGGGGGTGGAAACGGCGCCGCCGCCAGGCTAGATAGCCCGCCATACGCTCCTTCATCAGCCAAAGGGCAGGGATATGATCGGACGCCTCAATCACGTTGCCATCGCCGTGCGGGACCTCAACGCCGCCGTCGCAACCTACAAGAACGCGCTCGGCGCGAAGGTGTCGGAGGCGACGGCACAGCCGGAGCATGGCGTCACGGTGGTGTTCGTCGAACTGCCGAATACGAAGATCGAGTTTCTGGAGCCGCTCGGCGAGAACTCACCGATCGCGAAGTTTCTGGAACGCAATCCCGACGGCGGTATTCATCACGTCTGCTACGAGGTGGACGACATCATCGCAGCCCGCGATCAGCTGAAGTCCAGGGGCGCGCGGGTTCTGGGCGACGGCAATCCGAAGATCGGCGCTCACGGCAAGCCGGTGCTGTTTCTCCACCCCAAGGATTTTCTCGGCACACTGACCGAACTCGAACAGGTCTGAGCGGAACATGACCATCGCGCTCGGTATGGCCCTGTATTTCATGGTCTGGTGGCTCGTCCTGTTCGCCGTCCTGCCATTCGGCGTCGTGACCCAGGATGAGAGCGCCGATGTTGTACCCGGGACACCCGGCAGCGCGCCTTCGCGCTTCAACTGGCGAAAGATCTTCCTCATCAATACCGTTGTGGCTACGGTCGCTTTCGCGGTCGTGTGGACGGCGCTGGAGAAGAACTGGCTCGGCACGACACCGCCCGTCGAAGATGCGCCGGCCGTGCTGCGGGGTTCTCCTTCCAATCCCAGCTAGGTTGCCGGCTGGAGTGGACCGGTTTTCTTGACGCGTAGTCCCCGGGGGGTAGCTGCGCCGTTAGACTGAGCGGGCACGTGAAGTTGGATCGAGGCTGGGAAGCAGGCGTCGCGTATGGCCGGGGGTGTGGGGGCGTTGGCGCGCATCGCGGGAGCGATGTTTGCGCTCTGTGTGGCGGCGCCGGCATCGGCAGCCGAACTTCGCATCGATTTCAGCGAACTCGCCGCCATCGCACGGCAAGCGCTCGGCGGGGCATCGCTCAGGCTGCACAACGTCCCGGCCAGCGGTCTCCTCGATTTCAGCCAGGGTTCTTATGTGTCCATCGGCGCCACGCAGGTGCCGGTCAGCATTCCGGCCCGAACGTTTCCGATCGCCGGCGGCAACTACGCCTATTACGTCAACGATATCAATTCGAGCGGTGTCGTGTTCGAGGCGGTTCCGGGAGCCGTGCGTCTGATGCTCAAATTCGAAACCGGCGATCCCGAGCTTGTCGGGCGCTGCCGTTCTGGAATATGCGCGCCGGTCAATGCCCTTCCTCGCATAGAATGGAGCGATGCCAGCGTCGCCATCGATCTCGCCCCGGTCGGCATCGGCGACAGCCTTTCGCTGGAAGCCAAGACCGTTAAGATCGGCGGGGTCTTTACGCCTTCCTGCGCGCCGGGTGCGGCGCTGATCTCGGGGGGCATCTGCAAATCCGTACTGGCGAAGGCGCGGCAGGCGATTGCCCGGTTGCGCGGCGATCTCGACGGGATGCTGCGCGAGCAGATGAATTCACCCCAGGTGCAGGGAAAAATCGCCGGCGAACTGAAGAACCGCCTCGTGCTGGGCCCTGCGGGAACTTTGAAGATCCGCTCCGTGAGCGTAACGGACAGAGCCGTGACGGTGTCGTTCTGTCTGGCCTGTGAAGGCTGATCCGCTTCCGGCAATAGCCTCAAGCGGGCCGCCGTGTTGCCGGGGCGGGGGAAGCCCGGTATGGACGGGGCGGGGCCGGGTCTTCGAATCGGTTCCCGATCCAGAGCCTGCAGCGCCACAACGAGATTGCCGATGCCCTTTCTACTGAATGCGACGGCGACATGGCCGAGCAGAGCCCGGTGCGCGGCTGCATGGTCATCAAGCCGTGGGGGTGGGGCGTCTGGGAGCGCATCCAGCAGGAACTCGATACGCGCATCAAGGATACGGGGCACGAGAACTGCTACTTCCCGCTGTTCATCCCGATGAGCTTCATCGCCAAGGAGGCCGAGCACGTCGAGGGGTTCGCCAAGGAGATGGCGGTGGTTACGCATCATCGCCTGAAGAACGACGGCGGCAAGCTGGTGCTCGACCCGGAAGCGAAACTGGAAGAGCCGCTCATCGTGCGGCCGACGTCGGAGACCATCATCGGCGACGCATTCCAGCGGTGGGTGAAGAGTTATCGCGATCTGCCGCTGCTCATCAACCAGTGGGCGAACGTTGTGCGCTGGGAAATGAGGACGAGGCTGTTCCTGCGCACGGCGGAGTTTCTCTGGCAGGAAGGGCACACCGCGCACGCGGACCGCGACGATGCGATGTCGGAGACCCTGAAGATGCTCGAGGTCTACCGCGAGTTCGCGGAGAATGTTCTGGCGATGCCGGTGATCGCCGGCGAAAAGCCTGCCAACGAACGTTTTCCCGGCGCCGACAATACGTACTCCATCGAGGCGATGATGCAGGATGGCAAGGCGCTCCAGGCCGGTACATCGCACTATCTGGGAACGCATTTCGCCGAAGCGCAGAACATCCAGTTCCAGAACGCCGAGGGCAAGCTGACGTTCTGTCATACGACGAGCTGGGGTGTGTCCACGCGCCTCATCGGCGGCGTCATCATGAGTCACGGCGACGACGACGGATTGAGAATGCCGCCCACGATCGCGCCGCGCCAGATCGTGATCGTGCCGATGCTGCGCGACAAGCCGGAAGATGCCGAGCTGAAATCCTACTGCGCGGAACTCCAAGCCGAACTGAAGGCGCAGGGCATCCGCGTTCTGGTGGATCTGAAGCCGGTGAAGTCGGCCGAAAAGCGCTGGAACTGGGTTAGGCGAGGGGCTCCTGTCATCGTGGAGATCGGGGGCCGCGATGCGGCGGGCAACAACGTCACCTTCATGCGGCGCGACCGCCTGCGCGACGGCGACAAGGTTGTTTCGCATACGCAGTCGCGGGCGGACTTCGTCACCAATGCGCGGACGCTGCTCGATTCCATTCAGTCGGCGCTTTTCAGCGAGGCGAAGGCCCGCCTCGACGCGAACATCGTGACCAACATCGCCACGTTCGAAGATCTCGAGCGCTATTTCGGTTCGGCGGCCGGCGAGGATGAGGGCGGGGAATTCAAGGGCTGGGCAGGCGTGGCGTGGTCCAAGCCGGAGGGAGAGGCACTCGAGAAAGTCGGCGAGAGGCTGAAGGCGTTGAAGCTTTCCATCCGCAATGCGCCCATGGACCAGCCGTCGCTTGCCGGCCGCACCTGCCTCTTCACCGGCGCGCCGGCAAGGGAATACGTGCTCATCGGGCGTTCCTACTGACGGGTTCGAGTGACATTTTCTTCGTTGAAACAGCCTCTTAGCAGGTTACGGCCGTGCAACGTAATCTGGCCCGATTGACGCGATAGGCGTCACGCGGGGGCGGCCCGTCTTGGGGCCGGCGTGATGGGGATCGAGGGGGGACGACACGGCATGGCCGTACCGGCAGACACCAAACCTTTTTCACCGTTCGAATGGCTGCTGGCGGGACGTTACCTGCGCGCGCGGCGCAAGGAAGGGTTCATTTCGGTCATCGCGGGCTTTTCGTTTCTGGGCATCATGCTCGGCGTCGCGACGCTGATTATCGTGATGGCGGTGATGAACGGTTTCCGGAAGGACCTGTTTGCAAAGATCCTCGGGCTCAACGGACACGTGATCGTCTACAAGATCGGGGAGCCGTTCAAGGACTACGCGGACAAGGCTGCCAAGATCGCCACGGTACCCGGCGTCACGCACGCCATTCCGATCGTCGAAGGCCAGGTGATGATCTCTTCGAGCAGCCAGGCGCTGGGCGGCCTGGTGCGGGGGATCTCCGAGAAAGACCTGAAATCCCTGAAGCTCGTTTCCGATAATATCCGGGCAGGATCGCTCGACGGGTTCGACGAAACGCAGTCGATCGCCATCGGCCAGCGGCTCGCCAATGCGCTCTATGTCGGCGTCGGCGATACGCTGACGCTGGTTTCGCCGCGCGGTGCGGCAACGCCCTTCGGCACGGCACCCCGGTCCAAGCCCTACGTCATCTCGGCGATCTTCGAACTGGGGATGTCGGAATACGACAAGTCGATGATCTTCATGCCGCTGAAAGAAGGGCAACGCTACTTCAACAAGGCGGACGAGGCGGACGTTCTGGAAGTGGTGGTCGA
>JALOTA010000037.1 GCA_025458125.1 Hyphomicrobium sp. | reverse complement strand
TTCGACCGGTTCAACTCCATCTATTCGAACGTGAGAGCTCGCCAGGAGGCTGAGACCCGCGCCGCCAAGACTGTTGCCGAAGACCTGCGCACGCGCATCAGCGCGTTCGTTTCGACCGCAGCCTGACACCGGATGGTCTCCGTCAAGGGGTTCCAGGTCGCGGCCTTGGTGAAGACCCCCGGCACGCGATACGATGCCTTTCTGCTTCACGGAAGCGACGCCGGCCTGATCAGCGAACGCGGCATGGCCCTCGCAAAAGCCGTCGCTGAGGCCGACAACCCTCCCGGTGAAATCGTTCGTCTCAACGATGCCGACGTGGAAAACGATCCCGACAGGCTTTCGCTTGAGCTGCTGACAATCCCCATGTTTGGCGGACGCAAGATCGTTCGCGCCGAAACGGGCCGGCGCATCAACTCACAGATGATCAAGCCGCTTCTGGAGGCAAAATCTCTGGCCGGCGTTCTGATCGTGGAAGCCGGCAACCTCAAGAAAGACGACAGCCTGCGCAGCGCGTTTGAGAAATCCACCAATGCGGCTGCAATCGCCTGCTACCCCGACGATGATCGGGGCCTCGATTCAATTATTCTGGACGTCCTGAAGCCGCACAACATGTCCATCAGCCCCGGTGCGCGGCAACAGCTGCTCATGCGTCTCGGCGCCGACCGTGTCCTGTCGCGGGGCGAGATCGAAAAGCTGGCTATCTATGCCCGTGGGCAACGGGAGATCACCGAAGACGATGTCGAAGCGGTTGTCGCCGATGCCGCGGAACTCACCCTGGACCGCGTCGTCAATGCGGCAGCGGCGGGCGAAAGAGAGCGGGCGGTCGATGAACTGCACCGGGCGCTGGCGGCTGGCGAAAATGCGCAAAGCATCATCCTGGCGCTGCAACGCCACTTCACGCGGCTGCATCGTCTCGGAGCAGTCATCCGGACGGGAAAATCGATCGATCAGGCCGTTACGGATTTCCGTCCACCACTTCATTTCAGGCAGGCTGACGCGATAAAGTCCCAGCTTCGCCTCTGGAAAGCCGACACGATAGAGAAGGCCCTGAACGGCATCGCGCAAACCGCCCGTTCCGCCCGCCGGTCGTCGATCTTGGAGGACCTTCTGGCCGAACGGCTGGTCCTGTCGCTCTCGGTCCTGGCACGGCCTCAGAAGTAGCTCCGGCGCGACAGCCGTGCCGCAGTTGCGGCCGCCGCCGCGCCGCCTATAGTCCGCGCAAATTTCAGGAGGAAGCCAACATGACCGCCGCCCGTTATGCCGTTGTTGCGATCGGCAATGCCATCGTCGACATCATCGGGCGGTGCGACGAAGCCTTTCTGGACCGGCACGGCGCCGCAAAGGGCTCCATGCGGCTGGTCGATGCCGAGACGGTACAGCAGCTCTACTCCGAGATGGGACCGGCCATTGAGATTTCCGGAGGGTCGGCGGCAAACACGATGGTCGGGGTCGCCTCGTTCGGCGGCAAGGCGGCGTTCATCGGAAAAGTGGCCGGCGACGAGTTCGGGCGGATCTTTCGCCATGACATCGGCGCTGCTGGCGTCGATTTCTCGACCGCACCTGTCAATGGCAAGGCGCCGACGTCACGCTCCCTCATTCTCGTCACCCCGGACGGGGAGCGCACGATGAATACCTTTCTCGGCATCAGCACCGATCTCGATCACGGGGAAGTCGACGCAGCAACCGTCGAGAGCGCACAGATCGTCTACTTGGAGGGCTACCTCTTCGATCAGCCGCAGGCGAAGGCCGCGTTCCGGCAAGCCGTCGCCATCGCCGGCAAGGCCGGCCGGACTGTCGCCCTGACGCTATCGGACGGATTCTGTGTCGAACGCCATCGCGATGAGTTCCTCGACCTCATTCGTGGCGGCGTCGGAATTCTTTTCGCCAATGAGTCGGAGATCACGTCGCTTTATCAGACGCCGAGCTTTGCAGAGGCAGCACGGCGGGCCGCGGCCGACACCCGGCTTGCCGTCCTCACCCGCAGTGCGCGAGGCTCGGTGATCATTGCCGACGGCAAGACGCATGAAATCCCCGTCGAGCCTGTGGCGCAGGTGGTCGATACGACAGGGGCGGGCGACCTCTATGCGGCCGGCTTCCTCTATGGGCTTTCGTCTATCGGTGCCCGGCCTCAGACGAATCTCGGCGAACTCGCCCGGACGCGCGGCCTTATTCCGTGAAGCAATAGGCAGAAATGCTATCGTCATTCCCGCCTATTGAAAATTGAACCCCTTGTTACTGCGCTGCGTTGTAGCTGAATCATCCCTTTCCGTTCTCGCGGACATACAAGTCCGCGGTGTAATTACGCAACATAAACAAGTTGTTCGATCCCTTTCTTGACCTACTGGTATTTAAACTCACTGGAAATTCCAGCGAATAACTGCATTCTAAAATCAATTCGAATGCTTTCATGCAGGTCGGAAAGAATGGCTCACAAGTCCGCCGCACGCGGCCGGCCCAAAGGTTCGGGCCTTGACGACGCGGGTTCTCTAGCCGCTATCGGCAAAATGATTGCCGCAAATCCGGGGATGAAACCCACAACTGCAATAAAGGCGCTCGGCATTACCAATCCGTCAGCGGTGCGCCGTCTGCGCGACAAATACCAGCAGAGCCAGGCAACACCGTCGCGGCCGGCCGCCGTTCCGGCGAGCAATGTCATTTCTCTGAACACGCGCTCGCCCGTTGTCCGGCGTCAGTCCTCCTCGGCGCCTGCCGGATCAGACGTGCCGCCCGCGAAGTCGACGCCTGACGGTGACGACACCTCCGCCGCCGCGGACGAACATCCGGCAACGGCCAAGCGACTTGAGAAACCCGATCTCTACGCGGCCGCATATGCGGCGAGCATTGCGACCGCAAAGACCGCGATTCACTTGCACTACAAGTCTTATTGGTTCGCGTTCCAGTTTTCGCCTTACGCAGTATTCCTTCGCAATACCGAGTTCACGCGTCTCGTCTTATCGAGCTTGCAGGATCGGAATGGCCCGTCGCGGTGATCGCGACCCGCGCGGTCCACTCTGACCTCAGAGCCCACTCCAAACTTCGAAGGCCGCTCCCCAAGCGGCCTTTTTCTTTTGCAGTGGGAGTGAAGCCTACAGCTTTCGCAGCGCGACCGATTCGACCCGGTGATCGGCGGTCTTGCGCAGGATCAGCCGAGCGCGCTGGCGTGTCGGCAAGATATTCTCTTCGAGATTTTTCAGATTGATCGTCGACCACAAATCAAGAGCGCGAACCTTTGCCTCTTCGGCCGACATGCTCGCGTACTTGTGGAAGTAAGCGCCAGGATCGCGAAAGGCGGTGCTGCGAAGCCGCATGAACCTTTCAAGGTACCATTCCTCGATCACATCGGGATCCGCGTCGATGTAGATGGAGAAATCAAAGAAGTCAGAAACGAAAGGGATTTCGGCGCCATCTTTCGGAAGCCGTGCGGGCTGAAGTACGTTCAAGCCTTCGACAATGAGAATATCGGGCTTCTCGAGCATTGTCGTCTGGTCCGGCAGGATGTCGTAATGGAAATGCGAGTAAACGGGCGCTTCGACGACGTCCTTTCCTGATTTGACGTCGGCAAGGAACTGCAGAAGTGCGGCTGTATCAAAACTTTCGGGAAATCCCTTGCGGTTCATGATCCCGCGCGCTTCGAGTTCGGCGTTGGGAAAAAGGAATCCGTCCGTGGTGACGAGGTCGACGCGTGGGTGATCGGGCCAGCGCGCGAGGAGCGCCTTGAGAACACGAGCCGTCGTGCTCTTTCCAACGGCGACCGAACCTGCGACGCCAATAATGAAGGGCACCTTGGTATCTGAACGACCGAGAAACGTCGTCGAAACGGCATGCAACTGCTGAAGGGCCGCTACGTAGAGATTGAGCAGGCGGGACAGCGGAAGATAGATCTTTTCAACTTCGTCGACGGAAAGCTCCTCGATGATGCCAGAGAGCTGCTCGAGCTCCTCGGACTGCAGGGTCATCGGGGTATCGGCGCGCAGTCGGGCCCAGTCCGCACGGCTGAAGACGCGATAGGGAGAAAAAACCAGATTTTGGTCCGTAAGCGTTTGGCGTTTAGCGCGGCGGCGCTTGCGCCGGACAGCCGCGCTGAGCCGTTTCTCCCGCTTTTGACGCTTGGCACTTTGCTGCTGGGTGGGACTCACGTGAAACGCAGGCTCCGGTTGGAGAACACTCACTTCGATCTGGCGGCTTTTTCCGCATGGCCGGACGTGACCTGGCGGGCGCGCAGGGTGGCGAGCACGTCCTCGATCGCAACTCCTCGCACTTCCAGTAGCACGAGGAGATGGTACACCGCGTCGGCGGCCTCCGATGTCAGCGCGGCGGCGTCTTCGGTCAACGCAGCGACCACTGTTTCCATCGCTTCCTCGCCGAATTTCCGAGCGCAGCGCGAGGGCCCAGCTTCCAGAAGCGATTTGGTATAGGACTGCTCAGCCGACGCCGACCGGCGCTTGCGAATGGTTGCGGCCAATTCGGTTAACACGTCGTCGGACATGGGCAACCCGAAAGCTGAGGCTAGAGCACGTTGCCGATGCCCCAAGCGGTCGGCGGCGTCAAGTTAATCGCCGGGCGTTGGCAAACCAGGGCCGAGACGCACCGGCTGCGTTTTACTCCGACATGCCGGTCAAACGCATGCGGATATAGTCGAGCTGATCGAAGTTGCCGAACTTTATGGTCATGACACCGCTTTCGCCAGACCCGCGCTTGATCTCGACCTTGAGGCCGAGGGCGTCGGTCAGCTCCTTCTCGAAGGCCCGCGTGTCGGGGTCCTTTTCGCGAACCTTGCGCGGGCTCGATCCCGGCGTCCCGATCGGGCCGGTCTGCACGAGGGACTCGACTGCGCGCACGTTCAGGCTCTGTTCGATGATCTTCTGAGCCAGTTCTTCGGCGTCGTCACGGCCGACAAGGGCGCGCGCATGACCTGCTGTCAGCGAACCGCCCTGAACGAGGGCCTGGACGGTCGCGGGAAGCTTCAAAAGCCTGAGGGTGTTCGTGACGTGGCTGCGGCTCTTGCCGATGATCTCCGACACCTGCTCCTGGCTGTAGTCGAAACGCTCGATGAGATCGCGATAGCCCGTGGCCTCTTCGATCGCATTGAGGTCGGCCCGCTGCACGTTCTCGATGATTGCGAGTTCGAGAACTTCCTTGTCGTTGAGGTTGCGGACAATAACCGGCACGGTGTGCAGGCCGGCCCGCTGCGCCGCCCGCCAGCGCCTTTCGCCGGCGACGATCTCGAACATGTGGTCGGCGTTATCGGGATCGGGCCGGACGATGATCGGCTGGACCAGACCCTTCGAGCGGATCGAGTCGGCGAGTTCAGCCAGATCGTCCTCGCGGAAATCCTTGCGGGGGTTGAACCGGCCGCCCCGGAGCTGGTCCGTGCCGACCAGCCGCTGCTCGCCTTCCGCAGGGCCGCGCGGCGCGGTGAGGCTCGGAGTGTCCCCGATCAGTGACGCGAGACCACGGCCAAGGCGGCTTTTCGGCAGAGGCACGTTCATGGCTGTGTTCACCTATTCAAAGGCCGTCGTCTTCTTTTCAGTTACGCGAACGGACCTCCCGGCGGGAGATCGGACTTACGCAGCTTTTGTCTGCCGCTCGCGTTCGATGATTTCGGTGGCGAGGCGGATGTAGGCTTGACTGCCGGCGCAGTCGTAATCGTAGAGAAGGATCGGCTTGCCGTGTGACGGAGCTTCGGCCACGCGCGTATTGCGGGGGATGACGCTCTCGTAGACTTTCGGACCGAAAAACGCACGGACGTTGTCGGCAACCTCGCGAGACAGCGAGGTGCGCGCGTCGTGCATTGTGAGCACCACGCCCTGGATCTCCAGACGCGGGTTGAGCGTGGCGCGGATCTGATCGATCGAGTCCTTCAGCTGCGAGATACCTTCGAGCGCGAAGAACTCGCATTGCACCGGAACGATGACCGCGTTCGCGGCGGCCAAGGCGTTGAGCGTCAGCAGATTGAGCGACGGCGGGCAGTCGATCAGAATGTAGCTGAAGGACGGCTGACCGGGATTGGCCCTGGCCCGGCCGGCAAGCGCCGTTACCGCGTCGCGTAGCTTGTAAGGCCGGCCAGCGTCGCTGATGAGATCGTGCTCGATGCCGACCAGGTCGCTGTTCGCCGTCACAATCGACAAGCCCGGGACGGCGGTCGCCACCGCTGCGTCGGCAAGCGAGCACGAGCCGATCAGAACATCATAGGCCGTGCGCGAGCGCGCCTCGGGTGAAACGCCAAGACCGGTCGAGGCATTGCCCTGTGGGTCGAGGTCGACAACCAGTACGCGTTCACCGATAGCGGCGAGAGCAGTTCCCAGATTGATTGCCGTGGTCGTCTTGCCAACGCCGCCCTTCTGGTTGGCAACAGCCAGAACCCTTAGGCGGGTGCCATTCTGATCACTGCCGGTCACGGGATAGCCCCTCGATCAGGCGGGTTTTCCCCGCGGGTTGAGGTTTCGGATACGCGCAACACGGCTCGAAGCCTCGGTCAAGCTGGGTTTTAGCTCCAACTCGAAATCCCAGACCTGAGCGGCCGCTTCAACCTCGCTCTCGACATCGCGGCCCTTGAGGAACAGGCCCACCGTTGTGGGGCCCCAAAAGGGATGAGCAAGACCGAGAAGATCAGTTAGCGGCGCTACGGCGCGTGCCGAAACCACCTCGACGCGCCCAACCTTATCGCGAGTCGAAGACGATTCGATTCTCGTCCCCAAGATGTCCACAGTGCACCCGGCCTGTCGGGCCACCTCGCGCAGGAACGCCGCTTTTCGCGAATCGCTTTCAACCAGCGTGACACGAAGGCCCGGGGCCTGCGCGGCCGGATCACAGGCCATCAAGGCGATCACGAGCCCGGGAAAGCCGCCCCCTGACCCCAGATCGAGCCAGGTTCGAGCACCCGGCGGGCACAGGGCCATCAATTGCGCCGAATCCGCAAAGTGCCGCCACCAAACCGCGTTCAAGGTACTCGGCGCGACGAGTTGAACGGCCTTCTGCCATTGTTTGAGCAGAGTCGCGTAAGATTCGAATTTCAAAGCAGTTTCACGTGAAACCCCGAACGTCTCGGCAAAGTTGCCCGCGTCGATAACGGCCGTCGGGTTGCTCATGCTATCGATTTTCGGTCTTTGGGTGCTCGAGCGGCCTTCTTGAGAGCAGCCAGGAGCAAGGTCAGCGCAGCAGGGGTCATCCCGTCGATGCGCGCGGCCTGTGCCAAAGTGCGTGGCTTGTGCAACACGAGCTTCTGGCGAACTTCGTTGGACAGGCTGGCGACGGATTGAAACTCGAAGTCGAGTGGAATGGTCACGGCTTCGTCGCGCTTGAGAGAGGCCACGTCCTCGTCCTGCCGCCGAACGTAGGCAGCGTATCGGGCATCGACTTCGAGCTGGTTTGCAGCGGCGCCTGTAATCCCGCCCAGTTCGGGCCAGATCTCGGCCAGACGCGCAACCGTGACCTGAGGAAACGACAGAAGCTCGTAGGCCGTTCGGCGGCGGCCATCCTGATTGATCGCAAGGCCGGCTTGCGCGGCCTCGTTCGGGGTGAGCGTGAGTTTTTCCAGGAGCGCGCGGCCAGCCTCGAGTATCACCATCCGCGCCTGGAAGCTGTCGGCCCGGGAGCGGCCAACGCATCCGATGTCGAGGCCGAACGGGGTCAGGCGTTGATCGGAATTGTCCGCGCGCAGTTTCAGCCGGAACTCCGCGCGCGATGTGAACATGCGGTAGGGTTCGCTGACGCCGCGCGTGACGAGATCGTCGATCATCACGCCGATGTATGCATCGGACCGGGAAAGAACGAAAGTTCGACCACGCCCGCCGGCCACCAGAGCGGCATTGATTCCCGCGACGAGGCCCTGCGCCGCCGCCTCCTCATATCCGGTCGTGCCGTTGATCTGTCCCGCGAGGAAAAGCCCAGGCAGGCGCTTCGTCTCGAGTGTGGCTTCCAGTTCGCGAGGATCGACATAATCGTATTCGATGGCGTAGCCGGGGCGCAGAACAGCGACCTGTTCAAGGCCCGGAATCGTGCGGATGAAGGCGTCCTGGACCTCTGCCGGCAGCGAAGTCGAGATGCCGTTCGGATAGACCGTCGGGTCGTCCAGACCTTCCGGTTCGAGAAAAATCTGATGGGTTTCGCGGTCGGCGAAACGCACCACTTTGTCTTCGATAGAAGGGCAGTAGCGGGGACCGACGCTTCGAATCTGGCCGCCATACATGGGCGAACGCGACAGGTTCTCGCGGATGATGGCGTGAGTGGCCGGGGTCGTCGCCGTGACGCCGCAGGCAATCTGGGGTGTGGTGATCGTCCCGGTCAGAAAAGAGAAGGGAACCGGCGGATCGTCGCCGGGCTGGCTCTCCAGCCGGTCCCAGGCGATGGTCCGGCCATCGAGGCGCGCGGGAGTGCCGGTCTTGAGGCGTCCCATGCGCAGGCCCAGACCATAAAGGCGCTCGGACAGCCCCTTCGCCGGAGCCTCGCCGTGCCGGCCCGCCGGGGTGCGGCTGTCGCCGAGATGGATCACGCCATTGAGGAACGTGCCGGTCGTGAGCACGACGGCGCCAGCTCGCAACGCGCGGCCATCTTCCAGCTTGAGCCCCATGACCTTGCCGTTCGACACCAACAGATCCTGGACCGCGCCTTCGACGACGGTCAGGCCCTCGGTTGCGCCAATGGCTGACTGCATGGCGGAACGGTACAGCCTGCGGTCAGCCTGGGCGCGCGGACCCTGGACGGCCGGACCCTTGGACCGGTTGAGCAAGCGGAACTGGATACCCGCGGCATCCACCACGCGGCCCATGAGGCCGTCGAGCGCATCGACCTCCCGGACAAGATGGCCCTTGCCCAATCCACCAATCGCCGGATTGCACGACATCTCGCCGATCGTCGTCTGCCGGTGAGTGACGAGAATCGTGCGCGCGCCCATGCGCGCGGCGGCGGCCGCTGCTTCCGTTCCCGCGTGTCCGCCGCCCACGACGAGCACGTCGCAGGAGTCCATATCAGCCAGGGTGGGGTTGACAGATGCCATGAGAGTTCTTCTAGCCGAATTCCTTCAGAGGGAAAGCTCTCCAGCAGCGCTAACCGACTCCAATACCGCCAGGAATCCGTTTCACGTGAAACGGAGCCGCGAATCAAGCCGGGCAGCGGTGCCTCGGAGGCGGCGATGTTTCACGTGAATCCGTGCTGCCGGCCCGGACCTTCACTTCCCAATGCAGAAGCGTCCGAAGATCTGATCCAGAACATCTTCCACGTCGATGCGGCCGGTGAGCCGTCCCAGAGCATGCGCGGCGCAGCGGAGATCTTCCGCGCGCAACTCCGTTTCATATGGGCTTGCGTCCAGAAAGACCCGGAGATGGCGCCGGGCCTCGGAACAAAGCGCCCGGTGCCGGGCACTCGTGAGGAACGCCGGGTGGCCGCGATCCGCCAGCCGGTCCTCGGCAATCGCCGCTATTCGGGTTGTGAGGTCATCCAGCCCCTGCCCCATCACTGCCGATACCAGAACGCTGTCATCGGGAAGGACCGGCGGCGTTCCCGTCCGGATCAGGTCCGACTTGTTGCGGACCATCAGAACCCGGTCGCTGAGGGCTAAGAGATCGGCCGGGAGATGCACTTCCGGCGAGGTTGGATCGACGAGCCAGAGAATGAGATCGGCCTCCCGGGCGGTTTCCAGAGTCCGGCGGATGCCCTCCTGCTCGACGCGCAACTCGGTCTGACGAATGCCGGCCGTGTCGGACAGAATGACCGGATAGCCCTTCAAATCGAGCCGAACCTCGATCACGTCCCTGGTCGTGCCGGCTTCATCCGACACGATTGCCGCGGGCCTGCGCGCCAAGGCGTTGAGCAGGCTGGACTTGCCGACATTGGGGGGACCGGCCAGAACCACGCGGAAGCCGTCTCGCAGAATTTCTCCCCGGTTGGCATTTTCGAGTTCGTTTCGCATTGCGGTTTCCAGGCTCTCGACCATCGCCGAGGCGGCCGCGAAACTCCGGTCTCCGACGTCGGCTTCATCTGAAAAGTCGATGGCGGCCTCGACGAGGGCAAGGGCATCGACCAAGCTCGCCCGCCAGCCTTCGACGAGAGCCGATAGGCCGCCGGTGGCCTGCCGAAGCGCCTGGCACCGCTGCACCTCCGTCTGAGCGTCAATCAGATCGGCTAGGCCTTCTGCCTCCGCCAGATCTATCTTGCCGTTATAGAACGCACGGCGGGCGAATTCCCCAGGTTCCGCCAGCCGGAAGCCGTGGATTTGGCCCAGGGCATCCAGCATGGCGTTCACCACGGCGCGGCCGCCGTGCAGCATCAACTCGACTGCGTCCTCGCCGGTGAAGCTGCGCGGAGCGGGAAACCAGAGCACCAGGCCACGATCGAGCGGCCGGCTGTCGACGGGGTGGATGAAGGTGCGGGCTGAGGCGACGCGTGGCTTCGGCCGCGGCCTTGCCATCAGCATCAGGACCTTATCGGCGCCGGGTCCCGAGACCCTGACAACGGCGACACCCGCCCTTCCGTGGGCTGTCGAGAGTGCGTAGATGGTCGAGGCTTCTTGGCCGGCCGGCATTGGTTTCACTCAGAGGACGCCGACGCCTCCTAGCACAGTCGCGACAGCCCAGGCGATGTTTGCCCCTGACGCGGCGCCCAGCCGAGGATCCAGCCCCCCCGTGCCGTGACGTTCTGCTTCACCACGTTCCTCGCGGAACGCGGATGGAGTTAACCAGTTCTCAAATCTGAAAATGAGACATGATTTCCTCTCGTAAACGGGAACGGCTATTACCCCGTATTGATTTTTGTCATTTAAGCACCTGGGGCGCTGGTGGAATACTCTCGAAGCGCATAGATCGCCAACAGACACCAGTTGGCGAGGCAGTGTCGGCACGGCCAAGGATACGGAGCAGAGAGCATGACAGCGTTGCGTACAGGTGTTCGCTATCTCTATGTGCCTTTCATGATGTTCGGGCTTATCGGCGCGGGTTACTTCGTGGTGGCGAAAGGGCATTCATACCTCTGGTTGGCGGTCATCCTTCTAACGGCAATCATGACGGCATTTGCGGCCGAGAAGGTTTCGCCCTGGCACGCCGAGTGGAATGAATCGCACGGCGACGAAGCCGCCAACGTCTGGCACTGGCTCGTCTACGAGATGTCTGCGATCCACGGCGTCGTCCTCATTCCGACCATCACATGGCTCTTCCCCTTTCAGGGCTTATGGCCGACACAATTGCCTCTGCTGGCGCAGTTCCTAATCGCCTTTTTCATTGCCGACTTTGCCTTCTCGATGCTGCACTATCTCAGCCATCGCTGGCCGTTGCTGTGGCGGTTGCATGCGGTTCACCACGGGGTCGGACGTCTCTACGGGTTCAACGGCGTTGTCCGCCATCCGCTGCATCAGAGCGTGGACATGATCGTCGGGACCATGCCGCTCGTCATTCTTGGCATGCCGGTCGAGATCGCGGTTCTGCTCGGCCTTGCGATATCGATTACGCTGATCGTGCAGCATTCGAATGTGTCGTATGAACTCGGTCCGCTGAAGCCGTATCTGGCGATCGGCGAAGTTCATCACCTGCACCACGTGAACTGGGGTGCGGAAGGGGACTGCAACTTCGGGCTCCTCTTCACGCACTGGGATCGATTGCTGGGAACCTATCAGCCGGAACCGCCGCGCAGGATCCGGCCACACGACATGGGAGTCGACGAGGTTCCTCACTTCCCAAAAACGTTCATGGAGCAACTCATTTTTCCGTTCGTCTATCAGCCTGGAAAGGGTGAACCGGAACGGTATCGGGCCGGCGGCAAAGGTCATCCCGGCGATGCGACCGACGCCAGCGGTATTCATCCGGCGGAGTGACGCCGATCTGAGTCTCAAACAGAGAGGGCCGGGAAGATTGTCCCGGCCCTTTGCTTTTTACAGTGCCTCACGACGCGACGTTCACGTGTTCATCTGCTGGAAGAACTCGCCGTTTGTCTTTGTCGATTTCAGCTTGTCGATGAGGAACTCGATGGAATCCATCGTGCCCATCGGGTTCAAGATCCGGCGCAGCACGTAGACCTTCTTGAGCTGGTCCTTCGGAATGAGCAGGTCTTCCTTGCGCGTGCCCGAGCGGGCGACGTCGATGGCCGGGAAGACGCGCTTGTCGGAAACCTTACGGTCGAGAATGATTTCCGAGTTACCGGTGCCCTTGAATTCTTCGAAGATCACTTCGTCCATGCGCGAGCCGGTTTCGATCAGCGCGGTCGCGATGATGGTGAGCGATCCGCCTTCCTCGATGTTGCGCGCTGCGCCGAAGAAGCGCTTCGGGCGCTGGAGTGCGTTGGAGTCGACACCGCCGGTCAAGACCTTGCCGGAGGACGGCACAACCGTGTTGTAGGCGCGACCAAGTCGCGTGATCGAGTCGAGCAAAATGACGACGTCGCGCTTGTGTTCGACCAGACGCTTGGCCTTTTCGATCACCATCTCGGACACCTGCACGTGACGCGAGGGCGGCTCGTCGAAGGTCGACGAAATCACCTCGCCCTTCACCGTGCGCTGCATGTCGGTGACTTCTTCCGGCCGCTCATCAATGAGCAGGACCATCAGGTAGCATTCGGGATGATTGGTCGAAATGGCGTGGGCGATGTTCTGCAGAAGAACAGTCTTGCCGGTGCGCGGCGGAGCGACGATGAGCCCGCGCTGTCCCTTGCCGAGCGGCGAGACGATATCGATGACGCGGTTGGAAAAGTCCCGAATCGTCGGGTCTTCGATTTCCATCTTCAGCCACTTGGTCGGATAGAGCGGCGTCAGGTTGTCGAAATGAATCTTGTGCTTGGTCGCTTCGGGGTCTTCGAAATTGATCTTGTTGACCTTGAGAAGGGCGAAGTACCGCTCGCCTTCTTTCGGGCTGCGGATCTGGCCCTCGACGGTATCGCCGGTGCGCAGGGCAAAACGGCGGATCTGGCTCGGCGAGATGTAGATGTCATCAGGTCCGGGCAGGTAATTGGCGTCAGGCGAACGCAGGAAACCGAAACCGTCCTGCAGGACCTCAACCACTCCGATGCCGGTGATCTCGATATCCTTGGCGGCGAGCTGCTTCAGCGTCGCGAACATCAGTTCCTGCTTGCGCAGGGTGCTCGCGTTTTCCACGCCGACCTCTTCCGCGAAGCTCAATAGCTCCGTCGGCGATTTCCTTTTGAGGTCTTCGAGCTTCACTTCATTCATCGGTTACTCCGCAATAGCTGCGGCAATAGAGAGGTTTTAGGGGCCGCGAGCAGAGAAGAAAAAGAAAGGGGGATCAGAAGCGCAATCGAGTGCTGCGCTTGAAGGCCAGGTTCGAGCCGCTGACTGGGGCCGACAATGACCAAATTCGCGGCCGGAGAGACCGCGACGTCTTTCTTCGAGACGCATTTGTCTAGCAGACTCGCAGAAAAAGCAAAAGCCTTTCATCGGCCGGCGGTTTCGTTTCAGCCCGCGATGGCCGGCGCAGGTGGTTCAGAAAGGTTTCACAATGACGAGGATTACGATGCCGACCATCAGGAGCGTCGGCACTTCGTTGATGATCCGCCAGTGGCGGGGCGGCTTGTCGTTGGCATCCTGACGGAATCGACGGGCGGATGCGACAAAATAGCCATGCACGCCCGACAACGCGATCGCCAGCGCGAGCTTGGCGAGAAACCAGCCATCTCCGAAAAAGCCCTGCTGATAAGCGAGCCACAGGCCGAGCACCCAGGAAATGATCATCGCCGGCAGCATGATGATGTTGAGCAGCCTGGCTTCCATGACCTTGAAGGTTTCCGACTGTACCGAGCCCTTCGGCGCGTCGCAGTGGTAAATGAACAGCCGGGGCAGATAGAGGAGGCCCGCCATCCAGGAAATGATGGCGATGACGTGCACGGACTTGATCCACAGATACGCGGACTCTCCAAAAATCAGGATCGTGAGCGCAGTTATGGCGACCGTGATCGCAAGCGCCAGTCCGGCCCGCGCGGCGGCCGATTTTTCCTCCACGGCCGTGGTCATGCGGCGACCTGGGCAGCCGAACGCACGCGGTCGACGAGGCGGGCGACATTCTCCGGAGGAGTGTCGGGAACGATACCGTGTCCAAGGTTGAAGATGTGCGGCAAGCCGCGCATGGCTTGCAGCGTTTCATCGATTCGGCGATCGAGGGCCTCGCCTCCGGCAACCAGCAGCAGCGGGTCGATATTGCCCTGCACCGCGGCGCCGGTGCCCTTGGCCAACGCTCGCATGTCGTTCAGGGGCATCGCCGTGTCGCAGCCGACGCCGCGCACGCCGGTCTCCTTGACAAAGCCGAGGGCGTTGGAGCCGGCGCCACGCGGGAAACCGATCACGGGAACATCCGGGTGGCGTTTCCTCAGGTCGCGTACCAGGCGTGCCGTCGGTGCCGTGACCCAGCGAGCAAATTCGCTGTCGGGAAGCGTACCCGCCCAACTGTCAAAGACCATCACAGTGTCGGCACCGGCCGAGATCTGCTGGGAGAGATAATCGACGGAGGTATCGACGAGGATGTCGATGAGCTTCTGGAAACCAGCCGGATCCCGATATGCGAAACGGCGGGCGGAGGCCTGATCGGAAGAACCTTCGCCGCCGACGACATAAGTGGCGACGGTCCACGGCGCGCCGCAGAAGCCGATAAGCGTGGTTTCTCTGGGAAGATCTTGGCGCAACCGGGCGACCGTCTCGCAAATGAGCCCGAATTTCTCGCCTGTTTTCGAGCGATCGAGACGTGCCAGCCCGGCAGCCGACTGAATAGGATCGAGTTTGGGGCCTTCGCCTTCCAGAAAGGCCACCGATTGCCCGAGAGCGTCCGGCACGACGAGGATATCGGAAAACAGGATCGCAGCGTCGAAGCCATAGCGGCGGATGGGTTGCAGCGTCACCTCGGCGGCGAGTGCCGGTGTATAGCAGAGTTTGAGGAAACCGCCGGCTTCGGCGCGGGTGGCACGGTATTCGGCCAGATAGCGTCCTGCCTGACGCATCAGCCAGATCGGCGGAGTGGGCAGGGCTTCGCCGGCCAGAACGCGCATGAGCTTTCGGTCGGTCTGGGCCGTGGCGCGTGAACTCGACATTCCGTTCCCTTCAATCCTTAAAGAGAGTCTTCTTAGTTTTTGTTTCGACTCTTAGACCGAGGGATAGCGGGAATTCAGGATGGATCCCCAGGTTCTCCAACGGCTCTTCAGTGTGCGCAATTCAAATGACAGCATCTAGTGCCAGCGCAGGCTGACAGTCTACCAGTGTCCGATGCTGCTTTGGAAGTCAGAGCGTTGCGGCATCGGGTGTCGAACCAACCGTCGGGGACGGGTTGGGGATGACCAGGGGGAAGCGTGAGAGACTAACGACCTGTCCCCGGGAGGGAAGAAAATGCCTGAGGGCTATCCCGGCGGAGCAGATTGTGGGTATGTGGCAGGGAAACTCCACATCAGACCGGGGACCGGATCAGGCCGGACTTTCGGCCGGTGGATGACCTCGTTGATTGTCCACTAATGACCCACAGCCCGCCCAGCTACTACCACATGCATCTGGTCTCGGATTCGACAGGCGATACGCTGACGGCGATTGCGAAGGCGGCTGCCGCGCAATACGCGACCCTGCGGCCGATCGAGCATATGCATCCGCTGGTACGTACACCGCGGCAACTGAAGCGGGTGCTGCAGGAGATCGAGCAGGCGCCCGGCATCGTCTTGTATACGGTCGTCAACCGCGAACTGGTTACGGCGCTGGAGGATCGCTGCCGGGAACTCAACGTCCCCGCCTATTCTGTCTTGCAGCCGATCATGCAGATCTTCGAATCCTACCTCGGTGCTCCGCAGACTCCGACGGTGGCAGGCCAGCATGTGCTCGACGCGAGTTACTTCAAGCGAATCGATGCTCTCAATTTTACCATGCAGCACGACGATGGCCGCTTGCCCGACGATCTAAATAAAGCCGACATCGTGCTTCTGGGCATTTCCAGAACGTCAAAGACGCCAACGAGTATCTACCTGGCGCAGCGGGGCTACAAAACGACCAATCTTCCGCTGGTGCCTGAGATCCCGTTGCCGGCAGCGCTGACGCAGACGCACTCCGCCTTCGTCGTGTGTCTCGTCGCGAGCGTCGATCGAATCACGGAAGTCCGCCGCAACCGGGCTCTGCTCATGTCGGACAGGGATATCAACGCCTACGCGGATCGCACCAAGATCGCCGAGGAAATCGCATATTCGAGGCGCATCTGCGGGGAGCATGGCTGGCCGGTGATCGATGTAACGCGCAAGTCGGTCGAGGAAACCGCCGCGACCGTGATCCAGCTCATGAACGACCGGCGCTCGGGAGGCGCGGGGACAGAGACGCGGGCATGACGGCACAGCGGCTCATTCTCGCGTCGGGATCTGCCGCACGCCGTAGCATGCTTAGCGCCGCGGGTCTCAACTTCAATGCCGTACCGGCCGCGATTGATGAAGACCATTTGATGCAACAGCTCGCTGGACGCGCGTCGCACCCGAACATCGCGGTTTATCTTGCTGAAGCCAAAGCGCTGGATGTCTCTGGACGCAGCGGCGACGCTCTGGTCATCGGTTCCGACCAGATTCTGAGCACGGGTGACGACATTCTATCGAAGCCGGGTTCGCGCGAGGGGGCGGTTGAAACTCTTCGAAAGCTACGCGGTAGAATGCACATGCTTTACTCCGCAGTGGCGCTCGCGGCCAACGAAGCCGTGATCTGGCAGACCGTCGACACGGCAAAGCTCAAAATGCGATCACTCTCGGACAACGACATCGCGCGGTACCTCGATGCGGCCGGTGAAGACATCTTCGGTTGTGTCGGTGCTTATCAGATCGAAGGCCTAGGGGCCGGTCTTTTCGAAACGGTCGAGGGCGATCGGCACACGATCATGGGCATGCCGCTCGTGCCGCTACTTAAGGAATTGCGCCGCCGGGAAGGACCATCATCATGAAGCGCGCGTGCGTCATCGGCTGGCCCATCGAACATTCGCGATCGCCGATCATTCACAATTACTGGCTGAAGACGCTCGGCATTGAAGGCGCTTATACGCGCGAGCCCGTTAAGCCCGATGAGCTGAAATCTTTTCTGCAGTCACTCGGCGATCGAGGTTTTTCCGGTTGCAACGTGACGGTCCCTCACAAGGAAGCCGCGCTCGTGGTTGCGGCGGAGCGTGACGCCTCGGCCGAGGCTATTGGCGCCGCCAACACGCTCTGGCTTGACGGCGGCAGACTTTGCGCATCGAACACCGATGCCTATGGATACATGACTTATCTTCAGAAATGTGCGCCGCGGTGGGCTGAACGCGATGCCCCCGTGGTCGTGCTGGGTGCCGGCGGCGCCGCGCGCGCGATCGTTTATGGATTTCTCGATGCGGGTGTTTCGCGGGTCACACTCTGCAATCGTTCGCGCGATCGCAGCGAAGACCTCGCGCGTCACTTCGGTTCGAGGGTCGAGGTCCGGGACTGGTCGTCGCGCAACGCGGCAGTCGCCGACGCCGGCGTGATCGTGAATACAACGACGCTCGGCATGAAAGAGGCCGGTGATCCCGGGATTGATTTCGCCCTCGCACGATCCGATGCCGTCGTCAGCGATATCGTTTACGTGCCGTTGGAAACGACGTTTCTCGCATCGGCGCGTGCGCACGGGCTTACGACCGTCGACGGTCTCGGTATGCTGCTCCATCAGGCGGTTCCGGGCTTTGAGAAGTGGTTCGGCGCCCGGCCGCAGGTGACGGATGATCTTTACAATCGTGTACGCGCCGACATCGAGGGGGCGGTGTGATGCTCGTCGTCGGTCTCACCGGCGGGATCGCCATGGGCAAGTCGACGGCCGCGGCCCACCTGCGTTCGCGCGGCGTGCTGGTATTCGATGCCGACTCGGCCGTGCATGAGATCTACCGGGCTGAGGCGGTGGCGCCGGTCGAGTCTGCTTTTCCAGGCACCACGGATCAGAATGGTGTTAACCGGACGACCCTTTCGCAAGCGTTGCAGCGAGATCCCGGCGGTTTCGAGCGCCTTGAGGCCATCGTTCATCCACTGGTGCGGGCGCGGGAAGTTCGCTTTCTCCACGACGCACGATCGGCGGGATCGCTTATCGCCGTTCTCGATGTTCCGCTTCTCTACGAGACGGGTCTCGATGCCGCGCTCGATGCGGTGATCCTGGTCAGCGCCAGCGCATCAGCTCAGCGGGAGCGGGCGTTGGCACGGCCTGGAATGACATCCGAAAAGCTTGATCAGATCCTGAAACGGCAGATGCCTGACGAGGAAAAGCGCCGCCGCGCCCATTTCGTTGTGGATACGAACGGCCCGCCCGGGCCCTCACTCGACCAGCTCGATGCTATCCTCGATTTGCTGAGCGGGCGGCGCGCTTCCGCCTATGACCAATACTGGTCCAAAAAGTGACTCGTTCCGACTTCGGCTGGGGGGCTGGCGAACATGTTGCGCGAGATCGTACTCGACACCGAGACCACCGGTCTCGATCCGACCAAGGGCGACCGGCTCATCGAGATCGGCTGCATCGAGCTTTACAACCGAATTCCGACCGGACGCGAGTTCCACCAGTACATCAATCCCGACCGGGATGTTCCGCCTGAAGCGGAAGCGGTGCATGGTCTCTCGACACAGTTTCTAAAGGACAAGCCGCGCTTTCAGGACGTCGCCGATGCGTTTCTGGAATTCATCGCCGGCGATACTCTTGTCATTCACAATGCGCAGTTCGACGTCGGATTCCTGAGTGCCGAACTCGTGCGTTTCGGCCGGTCGCCTATCGCGATGAGCCGCGTGATCGATACGCTGGCGCTTGCACGGCGCAAGCATCCCGCCGGTCCGAACAGCCTCGACGCTCTCTGTAAACGGTATGGCGTCGACAATTCCAAGCGCACCAAGCACGGCGCGCTCATGGACTCGCTATTGCTTGCCGACGTCTATGTGGAGCTTCTGGGAGAACGTCAGGCGACGCTCGGCCTTGCCCAGTCAACGGCGGGAAAGAATGGGACGACGCGCAACGCGGGCGGAACTCAGCGCAAGGCCCTGCAACGCCCGTCGGCCCTGGCACCTCGCTTGACCGATGAACTGGAGGTTGCCCATCGGGCGTTCGTCGAAACGCTTGGTGCAACCGCGATTTGGCGGCAATTTTATCCAGCGCCGCCAGCGGAAACGGACAAGGGTTCATGAATTACGGCGATTTGCGCCGTCTCACTGCTTTTCCGCATTTTTTGCCATCTCCTGCTGACGGCGGAGATAGAGGGCGCCGAAATCAACGGGATCAAGCCAGAGCGGGGGATAGCCGCCATCGCGGGTGATATCGGCCACGATGCGGCGCAGGAAGGGGAACAGCATCGCGGGGCAGTTCACCAGGAGGAACGGTTCGAGTGCCTGCGGCGGGATGTTCTGGAGGCGGAAAGCACCGCCGTAATTGATTTCCAGAACGTAGATCGTTCCGCCGGAGTGGGATGCCGTTGCGGTGAACGCGATCGCACTTTCGTAAACGTCCGGCCCAAGCCGCTGTGCTTCGACGTTCACCTCCAGCTGGACCGCGGGATTTTCTCCCTGCTTGATCTGCAGCTTGCCGACGTTCGGATTCTCGAACGAGAGGTCCTTGATATGCTGTCCGAGAACCTGAACCTGGGCCTGCGTGGTCTGGTTGTCGGCTGCGCCGGCACCGGCGTTCGTTTCGTCTGCCAGTCTGCCATCGTTGTTGAGCTCTTTTTGACTGGGTCGCGGGGAGCGCTATCACGCTCGCGGGCGCGCCGCAATCATCGCGGTGGATCGTCGTCGAGGCGCTCCCAGTCTCCTTCGATCACCGGAGGAACATCACGCCGGCTGTTGTCCCCGCGGCCGGTACGGGTCGTCGAGGTGGCTACCACGACCGTGGCATTTCCAAACAACTGAGCGGCGAGCCACTTTCCGGAGAGGCTTCGGACACCTGGCACCAGCAGGAGCAGCCCAAGGGCATCGCCGATCAGGCCCGGTGACAGCAGCAACGCTCCGGCGGCAAAAACGAGGCCGCTATCGGCCAGCGGGGCGATCGGAGCGCGCCCGGCATTCAGCTCGGCGGCAACTTTCTCCGCGACGCGGAACCCCTGCCGGCGGAGGATGGCCGTGCCTACAAGGCCGGTTCCAACGATAACGCCCAAAACGGGCCAGAAACCCCACGACTGTCCGGCTCGGATGAGCAGCGCGAGTTCCAAGAGGGGGAATGCTAGGAAAAGCAACAGAAAAGCGAGCCGCATTCTTTCATCCTGACGACCCGGACAGCTTCGGCGAGCACATGTCCCGCCGTTGATGACCCCGTGCGGCACCTCGCGACACCGTTGGCATCTATGCCATTGTGCCCTAAGGTCATTCCAGACACCAACTGCAAACCGATCTCGATCTTTGGACAGGTCCGAAGGATAGGACCCGCCATATTGAGCTGTGATTTCACCGTTCTCATAACTACATGAGCGATACCCCCGCTCGAACCCTAATCCGGAAAGATGCCGATGGAAGGCCAAATCGATCTTTTCACTCTCCTGGCTATGATCGTGGCCGTTATTGCGGTCCTGAAGCTCAGGAGCGTTCTGGGCCGCCGCACGGACGAGGATGATGCCAGGATCGAACGGCGGGCCCGGGATGAGATAAGGAACCCCGCCGCAGGCGCAGCCGGTTCCGATAAGGTTGTAACCCTGCCGCGGCGCGACCGCGAAGAACCTGTGTCCGAGGCCGCTGTGGATACGGCGGCCGCAGAGAGCCGCGTCCGGGAGTTCGCCAAGGGCGATCCCTCGATCACGGACGGACTGCTGGCAATCAGGAAGCTCGATCCCGATTTCGATCCGGAAGAATTTCTTTCGGGGGCCCGGCAGGCCTACGAGATCATTGTCACGTCGTTCGCGGAGGGCAACAGAAAGGCGCTTCGCGATCTCCTGTCGAAAGATGTCCTCGAAGGTTTCAGCGGAGCGATCAACGATCGCGAGGCGCGCGGGGAAAGGATCGAACAGAATTTCGTCGGCATCAACAAGGCCGACATTCTCGAAGCCGAAGTGAAGAGCGGGCTTGCCAACATCACCGTCCGCTTCGTCAGCCAACTCATTACGGCCACGCGCGACAAGAGCGGAACGGTCGTGGCCGGCGACCCGACGCGGATCACGGATGTGACGGACATCTGGACGTTCAGCCGTGATATTTCCACGGCGCGTGCGCGATCAAACCCCAACTGGCGTCTGATCGCTACTCAGGACGCGCACTGACGCGAGGTCGAGGCGCGTGGGCCATGTCGAATACGGATATCCGGCGCACGCCCCTGAGTTACGGCGACTTGCCATACTGGGCCGATGACAAGCAGGCCGCGGCATTCGCGGCCTTTCTGGTTTCGTCCAGGCGCATCCTGGAACGGGCAAGAGACGGCATCGAACCTCGCAGCCCTCAGGGCCTGTTGCGTATCGCGCGGATTGCTGTCGACAGTTGCGGACACGTCCGCTCGGATCTGGATGCGCGTGCGTTCTTTGAAACCTACTTCACTCCGCACGGTGTCATTCACGCCGAGCCGCAGGGACTGCTCACCGGGTACTACGAGCCGGTCATCCGGGGGTCACGTTCGCGGACCGGCAGGTACACGGTGCCGGTGCTGCGGCGGCCCCCGGACCTCGTCAACCTCGTGGCGGAATCGGAACGCGGCGCAAAGGCGGAAAATCTGACCCATGGACGCCGGACAGGTTCTGGCGTGGAACCTTACGCGACGCGCGAGGCGATCGAGGAGGGTGCGCTCGCGGGGCAAAGTCTCGAATTGGTCTGGCTGGAAGATCCGGTGGACGCGTTTTTTCTTCATGTGCAGGGATCCGGACTAATCGCGTTCGATGACGGCACGTCGGCGCGTATTACCTATGACGGCAAGAACGGGCATCCATATACCTCGGTCGGCCGCCATCTCATCGATGCGGGGCTGTTTCCGGCCGACCAGATGTCGCTCGATGCGCTGAAGGTTTGGCTTCGCGCCGATCGCGCCAGAGGCGTTGCGGCCATGCGCCATAACAAGTCTTATGTGTTCTTTCGAGAGTTGACCGGTGAGGCCGCCAGTTCGGCACTCGGGGCGATGGAAATCCCGCTCTCGGATCACCGCAGCCTCGCCGTGGACACGCGCTATCATGATCTCGGCACGCCGATTTACGTCGTGTCGCCTTCGCTGACCGCGGCGGGTGGCGACAACGGCTTCCACCGGCTCATGGTGGCCCAGGACGTCGGATCGGCCATTCGCGGTCCGGAGCGTGGCGACATCTACTACGGGACCGGGGACGAAGCCGGCGCCAGGGCCGGCACGACGTTGCACGCTGGTCATTTCTTCGTCCTGTTGCCCAAGGCTGTGCCGTGACGAAGAAGCCGGGCCGTGGGGGCAGGCCGACCGTCCTTTCGGATGAAGATCACGCCTTGTGGGAACATACGGCGCGATCGCTAGAGCCGCTGCGCAACATGAAAGGGCGTGTGCACGAAGCCCTGGAAGGAGAGGACGATTTTGCGAAGTTGTTTGCCCCGAAAGCGAAGTCGCAGGCTCCGTCGCAGGCAAACGGCAGACCGCAATCGCTAGCCGACCCGCTGGCGAAGCCGCCGGTGAAGAAGTCGCCGCCCGATCTCAATCCGTTCGATCGCAAGAACGTGAAGAAGCTGAAGCGCGGCAAGATCGAAATCGAGGCGCGGATCGATCTGCACGGGATGCGGCAGGCTGAGGCCCATGCGGCGCTGATTCGTTTCATTCACGGGTCTGCCGCGATGGGCCGGCGATGGGTGCTGGTTATCACGGGCAAGGGCTTGCCGTCACGATCACCGGACGGTGACAGGGAGCGGTCGTTTGGTG
This sequence comes from Hyphomicrobium sp., assembly GCA_025458125.1. Classification (GTDB taxonomy): domain Bacteria; phylum Pseudomonadota; class Alphaproteobacteria; order Rhizobiales; family Hyphomicrobiaceae; genus JAGVSR01. Next base: position 11,467 of record JALOTA010000037.1, on the reverse strand, counting down.
AGACGCCGCGGGGCGTGCTGAAGCGCAGCGTACCGCTGTGGCTCGCCGAGCCTCAGGTCAGCGGGTTGATCGTGAGTTTCACGGAAGCCGCGATCGAGCATGGAGGCTCCGGGGCGCTCTATGTTCACTTGAGAAGGGGCTGATCTGCGTTACTTGCATTTCTTGGCAAGTTCACTGAGCGCCTGCTTGAGCCCGGTCAGCGTGTAAGTGTCGGTAGTTTCCGTGCCGCGCGCCGACGTCGCCGTTACATCGGCTTTCGAGCCTTTTTTCAGGGCTTCAACGAGTTTCAGTTCCTGGGTGGAGTCGGCGACGAATGCGCGTTCGTCCTTCGGGAACAGGCTGAACGTCTCGTTGCCGATCGTGACCGTCACGGTCGAGTCGGGCTTGACCGGATAGCCGAGCTTGACACTGACTTCGGACCGGATGCCGTCTTTCGGCCAGGCGGAGACGTAGAGCAGAGCTGGTCCGCGGTTGGCGCTCGACGGCTTCTTGTCCGAGGGTGTCGCGGCAACGAAGCAAAGCTTCGACCCCGAGGCATCGTTGGAATAGAGGCCCCAGGACCCGAATGTGCCTTCGACCGCGGTCGCTTGCTGGGCACGGGCTGGGACATTTGCAAAGAGTATCGCCGCGATGCCGAAGAGCGTGGCGAGGTCTCAATTCCAATTGCGAGGTCCTGCACGATAGCCCGAGCAGGCCGCCCGCGCTTCAACCTTTGCGCGTTTTTCCCAAGGGCGAATGCGATGCCGGTGCCAGGGGTGAAGCTGGTCCCCCTTCATGGATGGGCCGGTCGGCGAAACGCGCGAGAGATTTTACCCGATCGTACATGACGATCGCGCCGGCCATTGCCACGTTCACGCAAAAGGATGTCGGGATCTTGACCACGTAATCACAGCGGGCCAGCAGCGGTTCCGACAGCGAACCGCGCTCCGGGCCGAGGACGTAGGCGGCCTGTAGCGGGTGGCGGAAGCTTGGAAGGTCGATCGCGCCTTCGACGAGTTCGATCCCGACGAGTTTCACGCCGCGCGGGAATGCGATCTCGTCCAGGCCTCGCCAATTGTAGTGGGGCATGTGGAGCTGGCTGCGGGACGTGTCCGCGTAGGCTTCCATGGCGGAATAGTTCGAGCCGATCGTGAACGTGAAGCTCGCGCCGAATGCGTGAGCCGAGCGCATCAGGTTGCCCAAATTCAGGGACTTCGACATGCGCTCCGCGCCGATGGCAAAGTAACCGCGGGCCCGAGGTGGCCAGGACGGCGGAGGCGGCGGGTAGGCCGGGGATGTTGGCAGGTCCTCAGACATGGTCACTTTCGATCCGTGGGCAACGCTGAGAATGGCAGTATCCGTTGCAGAACACTTGCGCGCGGCGGCGAAACGTACCACCTGAGGCGCGGTTCTGTGACCGGGAGGAGATGGCGAATGCGAGCGGTTCTGTGCAAGCGGCTCGACGGACCGGAGGCGCTTGTGATCGAGGACGTTCCGGCGCCGGAACCCGGTCCCGGCGAGATCGTGGTCCGTGTCAGGGTCGCGGCGCTGAATTTCTTCGATACGCTCATTACGCGGGGCAAGTACCAGCATAAACCCGATCTGCCGTTCTCGCCGGGAGGCGAGATCGCAGGCGTGGTGTCTCGCGTGGGAAGCGGGGTCGGTTCACTCAAGCCGGGGGACCGCGTGGCGGCTTATCTCGGCTGGGGTGGAGCCCGGGAAGAGGTGATCGTACCTGCGGGCGCCGCGATACCCATTCCTGATGGCGAGATCGCCAAGCTGCTTGGCGGGCGCGTGATTGCGGTGGCCTCGTCGGAGGAGAAGCTTGCGATTTGCCGGGCTCATGGCGCGGACGAGGTGGTCGATTACGGCCGCGAAGATCTGAAGCAGGCGCTGCGCGACAAGACGGGCGGTGCTGGGGTGGATGTGGTTTACGATTGCGTCGGCGGCGCCGCTGCCGAGCCGGCCTTGCGGGCGTTGCGATGGAACGGGCGTTTCCTGGTGATCGGGTTCGCTTCCGGCGACATTCCGAAGCTGCCACTTAATCTCCTCCTGGTGAAAGGCATCTCGGCGATCGGTGTCTTCTGGGGGGAGAGCGTGAAGCGCGACCCGGTGGCTCACCGGGCCAACATGGAATTCGTGTTGCAGGCCGTTGCAGAGGGCCGGCTGAAGCCGCACGTCCACGCGAGCTATCCGCTTGAGGAGATCGCGGCGGCCATCGCCGTCCTCGAAAGACGGGAAGCGACAGGCAAAGTCGTGCTGAGCGTGTCGGACTGATTCCGCGTACCGGATTGGCACGCCCGTTGATCGGCATTTTACCATACCACGTTGTTTTATATGGCATTCTAACTTCTCCGTTCAGGCAAAATTACCCATCCACCCGCCAAACTCCCCGGATGCATTGGGATCGGGTCCGGGGTTGAGCCGTGGGGATCGTCTGGCAATCGATGAATTCGCTTTGGGTGCGGGCGGTGATGAGCTTCCTGACGGGCGCCTTCGCGTGTCCCCAGGCCAAAGCTCAGTCGATCTTCGAAACGCTGTTCGGCTTCGGTGCGACGGCCCCCAAGGCGGAAAGGGCAACCCCCAGGCGCGCCAGGCCGCAATCGCTGCCTGCGGCCGGCGAGGGTTTCCAGCGTGATCCGGCCTACGGCGGCAACTTCAAGACCGTGTGCGTGCGGACGTGCGACGGCTACTTCTGGCCCGTCAGCAGTGCCGTCACGAGTGCCAGGTTCGAGACGGATGCGAAACGCTGTGATCAGGGCTGCCTGGGCGAGGCCAAGCTCTACTATCAGAATAAGGACAGCGACGATCCCGCGACCCTCACCGGCCTCGACGGGACCCCCTACACGGCGCTCAAGACAGCCTTCCTGTATCGCAAGACCTTGATCAAAGGTTGCGGCTGCCGTCCGGCGCCGTGGTCCAGCGCAGAAATTGGGCGCCACCAGACCTACAAAGCCGCCGACGACGCCAAGAAGGTCGAGATTGCCATGGCGCGCGTGCGCCAGCAGGCTGAAGCTCTACGACGAGACAAGATTGCTCAGATCATTGCGGCCACGCGCGATGCCGTAAGGATGGACGAAGCCGAGGAGGCGACCTTCGGGGCAGCTGTCGCAGTGACAGCGCTGGAGGCGCCGGCTGCCGATCCGCTAGAAGTCATCGCCGCGGTGGAAGTGGCGACGAACCCCGATGTCAGCGTGACCGGATACGTGCATCTCCACGTGCTTCCGAATGCCGTCATCGAGATGCAGCCGGAACTTGCACAGGCCGTGGCCGCCAAGCCCAGCCCCAGGTCAAACCGCATCAGGCCGGCTCGGGCGAAGCCCGTGCAGACCGTCTCGTTGTTCGGGGAACTCTCCAAACTATTCTTTCAGCAGCCCGAGCCACGCCGCGCGAGATAAACTGCGGTTATTCATAGAGGCCGGTGAAAGACCGGCTGGCGCCACGCAGCGGATAGCTCTCTTCGACGGCGTAAGGCCCCCCTCCGGTTTTCGGCTTGGAGGAAAACAGCACGAACTCTTCGACCACGAAGCTGCGCGACCGGAACAGGGCGTGCGCCTGCAGGACCTTAGTGAGGCTGGCGATGTCCGCGTTGCGCAGACGTGCCAGCGTGATGTGCGGTTTGAATGGTCTTTTTTCGGGTTGAAGCCCGGCGGAGCGTGCCGCGCGTTCGTGCGCCCGGGCCAGGGCTTCCAGCGGCGGTGAGGTCTTCAGCCCGGCATAGAGGATTTTGGGATCGTTTCCGCCCAGGATGTGGACGCCTTCGATCTGCAGCTCGAAAACGTCCATTTCGATGCGTGCGAGTTCCTCGGCGAACTCGTGGCTCAGCCGGTTGTCGATATCTCCGGCGAAGCGCAGCGTGATGTGAAGGTCGTCTTCCTCGATCCAGGATGCGCCGGGAAGCGGCATTTCAAGAGCGGACAGGTCGCTCTTGATGTCTCCGGGCAAATCGATGCCACTGAACAGCCGGGGCATAACCGTTCCTCTTTATTGCCGCGCGCAGCGTCGTCAGGATTTCGACTGGAGGGTGGCGCCCGTAGCGTTCACCTGTTGCAGAAGCTCCTCCACCTTCGGCATGATGTTTTCGACGATCCTGGCAATGCCCTTGGCGTTCGGATGCAGGCCGTCATCGAGATTGAGGGTTTTGTCGAGCGCCACGCCGTCGAGGAAGAACGGGAAGAGAATGAGGCCGTGCCGTGCTGCAAGGTCGGCATACATGGCGTCGAATTCGCGCTGGTATTCAGGTCCCCAATTCGTCGGGGCTCGCATTCCGGCAAGAAGGATGGCGACGTTGCGCTCCTTCAACCGGGTGATGATCGTCTCGAGATTGGCTTTGGCCTCAGCGGGAGGTTGACCACGCAAAGCGTCGTTGGCGCCCAGTTCGAGAATGACGGCTTCGGTACCCGGCGGTATGGCCCATTCAAATCGCTCCAATGCAGCGGTCGTGGTGTCGCCGGACACCCCGGCGTTGCCAACGTCCACGGAATAGCCTTTTGCAGCGAGAGCCTTGGCAAGTTGTGCCGGAAAGGACTCATCGGGCTTGAGCAGGTAGCCCGCCGTGAGGCTGTCGCCGAATGCCACGAGTTTCACGGGCGGTTCCGCCTTTCCCGGAAGCGCGGGGAGAAGTAGAAGACCATTGAACATGAGCGCCATCAGGCCCACCTGGAGCCAGAGGCGGGTCTGCCTCATTCTGCGCGCGCCGATCATTTTTCCGCCCTGCGGTTCGTCCATTGCTTAATCATGACGTAGAGCCGCCGTGGGCTCAAAACAAGGCGCCGCCCTTGAAATCGCCGACATCGAAGGACTACGCGTGACTTCCTCCATCATTACGCTGCAAGACGTTGGTCTCACCCTGGAAAGCCGGGCCGGACCCGTCACCGTCCTCAACGGCGTGGGACTCGAGGTCGAGACAGGGCAATCCGTCGCCATCGTGGGTCCCTCGGGATCGGGCAAGACGTCGCTCCTGATGATTCTCGCCGGCCTGGAACGTGCCACAGGCGGCTTGGTTCGGGTGGGGGGACACGATTTTCAGGCGCTCGGAGAGGATGAACTCGCCCGGGTTCGGGGCGAAATGATCGGGATCGTGTTCCAGTCGTTCCATCTCGTTCCAACGATGACAGCGCTCGAAAACGTGGCTCTGCCGCTGGAGTTTTCGGGGCGGCGGCAGGCCGAGGAGATCGCTCGTGCGCGTCTCGAAGAAGTCGGTCTCGCGCATCGTCTCGATCACTACCCGGCGCAGCTTTCGGGGGGAGAGCAGCAACGCGTGGCGCTGGCGCGGGCGCTCTCCATCGAACCGAAACTTCTTCTCGCCGACGAGCCGACCGGAAATCTCGACGGGCGTACCGGCCGGGGCGTGGTCGATCTTTTGTTTGGGCTGAAAAAGAATCGCGAGGCTACCCTTATTCTTGTGACGCACGACGAGCGGCTGGCGGCCGAATGTGACCGGGTCATCCGCATGGCGGACGGGCGGATCGTCGACGATCGCCGGGCCCGGGCGGCATGAGTTCCCGCGTGACAGTGCAGGAGGCGCAGCGGCCGGCCGCGCTATCGTTGCCGCTCGTACTCCGGCTGGCGGCGCGCGAACTGCGGGCGGGCCTCTCGGGATTCTATGTTTTCATTGCGTGCGTGGCGCTCGGCGTCATGGTCATCACCGGCGTCGGAGCGTTGTCCGATGCTCTGAGGTCCGCCTTCGAATCGCAAGGAGCAACCCTTCTTGGCGGCGACATCACGGTTGCGCGGCCGCATTCGGCCGCAACCTCCCAGGAACGGACCTGGCTCGATAGTTTCGGCCGGGTCAGTGAAACCGCGACGATGCGCACCATGGGCCGCCGCGCCGATGGCGAGGACCAGACGCTCATCGAACTGAAGGCGGTCGACGCCGCCTATCCACTGGTCGGTCGCGTTGAGATCGAGGGCGGCGGCGTGCTTCAGTCCACGCTTGAGCGTGGTGCCGTTGCCGACTCGATGCTTCTGGAGCGCCTGGGCCTGAAACCGGGCGATTCGCTGCGCATCGGCGAAGCGGTGTTCCCGATCGCGGGTGTTCTGAAGTCCGAGCCGGATGGTCTGGCCGACCGTGTCGCCTACGGGCCGCGCGTCATCCTCAGCCATGAGCAGATAGCGAAGACCGGCCTCATTCAGCCCGGGGCGCTGATCCGCTGGAAATACGCGGTTTCTCTTGCAGACACCGGCGATCCCATCGAACCGCAGCTGGCGTCGTTCCGGGATCGTTTGAAGAAGGAACTGCCGCAATCGGGGTTCACCGTTACCGACCGGCGCGATCCTTCTCCGCAAGTGAGCAAGACACTCGACCGCTTGCGGCAATTCCTGACGCTGCTTGGGCTTACGGCTCTCGTCACCGGTGGCGTCGGGGTTGCGAATGCGGTTGCGACATTCATCGATCGCCGGCGCAAGGTCATTGCGACCATGAAGAGCGTCGGCGCGACTGGTGGCACCGTGTTTTCCATCTTCCTCGTTCAGGTGCTCGCCATGGCGCTGATCGGTGTCGGGACCGGTCTCGCGCTCGGTCTGCTGATCCCGCCCGTTCTGACGCAACTTCTTTCGAGCTATCTGCCGATCGCGCCGGAGTTTGCGCTTTCCGCACGCAGCGTCGGCCTGGCGGTGGCTTACGGCTTGCTCGTGGCACTACTGTTTGCGCTCTGGCCGCTGGGGCGTGCGGAACAGGTGCGAGCCAGCGTCTTGTTTCGTGATGAAGTCGATCCGAGCCGGGCATGGCCGCATCCACGCATCCTTGCGCTGATCGCCGTTTCGGCGGCTGTGTTGGTTTCGATCGCGGTGTTGTCGTCGGAATCGCATCTGATCGCGTCCGGCTTTGTCGGTGGACTCGCCGTCGTGATCGGCCTGTTCTGGGTCCTGGGTGGACTGGTGACGCGGCTGGCGCGTCGTGTCCGGCGGCCTCGGCGGCCTGAACTGGCACTGGCCATCGCCAATATCGGCGCGCCGGGCGGGCTGACCCGATCGGTTGTGCTGTCGCTCGGTGCCGGTCTGTCGCTTCTGGTTGCGGTCGCGCTTGCGGATGCATCGCTCGTCGACGAATTGGAAAGCCGCCTGCCGCAATCGTCGCCGGCCTACTTTGTGATCGATATCCCGAAAAAGGATCAGCAGTCCTTCCGCGACGCCGTTCTGCGCGAGGCGCCGGGTGCTGAGATCGAAGATGCTCCCATGCTGCGGGGGCGGTTGATTTCCCTGGGCGGCGTGCCGGTGGAGGATATCAAGGCTCCACCCGAGGCGCAGTGGGTGCTGACGGGCGACCGCGGCCTTACGTATTCGGACCGGGTTCCGGCGGGATCGAAGGTCGTGCAGGGCGACTGGTGGCAGCCGGGCTATGCGGGCGAGCCGTTGGTTTCATTCGAGGCTGAACTTGCCCGCAATCTCAATCTGAAGATCGGCGACAGCATCGTTGTCAACGTGCTGGGGCGCAACATCACGGCGAGGATCGCGAACCTGCGCGAGGTAAAGTGGGAGAGCCTGGCGCTCAACTTCGTGATGGTATTCTCGCCCAATACGCTCGCGGGTGCGCCCCATAACCTGCTCGCGACGATCTCGTTGCCCGATCGAGGCCTTCAACAAGGTGTTCGAGAAGGTGATGGCGGCGGTGCGAGTGGCCGGCAGCGTAACTTTGATGGCGGGCGCCCTGGTGCTCGCCGGCGCGATGGCCACTGCTCAACGGCGGCGGATTCTGGAAGCCGTCATCTTGCGCGCGCTCGGGGCCACGCGCTCGCGCATCCTTACCGCACATGTCATCGAGTATCTGCTACTGGCGGCGGTGGCTGCGCTCGCTGCGACGGTGCTCGGCTCGATCGCCGCCTATGCGGTGGTGACGATGGTCATGGAATTGCCGTTCGTCTTTTCGTGGGCCGCCGTGGGCTGGGCTCTGCTGACCGCGGCCTTGCTGGTGGTGCTCTTCGGGGCAGTCGGGACCTGGCGCGTGCTCAGCGCCCGGCCCGTCCCTTATCTTCGCTCGCAATAAGGAGCGAATACGGAGGACTAAGTAGTTCTTCTTATTCCGGTTTGCGGCGCTTCGTGAGGTTCCCAGCCGGGACGGCCTTGAATTCGTGGCGAACTTCCCCAATATCTCAAAGGGTCTGCCAGATGGCACAGCTTGAAGACAGATACGCGCGGCCGGGCTCGGTCGTCCGCACGGGCGCCCAGGTCGATGAAGGCCTGCGCGCCTACATGCTGCGCGTCTACAACTACATGACGGGTGGCGTCGCTCTCACGGGCGTCGTCGCGTACTTCACGGCGCAGGCCGCGATGTCGAACCCGGCCGTGGCGCAGGCGCTCTACGCCTCGCCGCTGAAGTGGGTGATTATGTTCGCCCCGCTGGCGTTCGTGTTCTACCTGTCGTTCCGGGTCTACAAGATGAGCCCGGGTGCTGCGCAGATCGCCTTCTGGCTGTTCGCCGCGGTGATGGGCGTATCTCTTTCGGCCATCTTCCTGGTCTTCACGGGCGCTTCGATCGCGCAGGTATTCTTCGTGACGGCCGCCGCCTTCGCGTCGCTTAGCATCTATGGCTACACGACGCAGAAGGATCTGTCGGGCTGGGGGTCGTTCCTGATCATGGGTGTCGTGGGCATCATTATCGCCGCGCTGCTCAACCTCTTCCTGCAGTCCAGCGGTTTGAGCTTCGCCATCAACGTTCTGGGCGTGCTCATCTTCGCCGGCCTGACGGCTTATGACACGCAGCAGATCAAGGATGGCTACTATGCCATCCGCGGAGATGCGGCTCTGGTTACGAAGAGCGCGGTGATGGGGGCTCTGAGCCTCTACCTCGACTTCATCAACATGTTCACGTCTCTGCTGCAGCTCATGGGCAGCCGTGAATAACCCGAATGCGGCTTGAGAATGAGGAAGCCCCGCAGCAATGCGGGGCTTTCTATTTTGTGCGGGAAGCAGGCGGTGAAATAGCGTGCGAGGGGAAATTCCGTCCCGGGCCGTCCGGTCAGACCACCACGCGCATGGATTTGTCCAGTACGGCCAGAACCCGCGCGAGGTCGTGGCCGCGCTTGAGAATGAGACCCGTCGTCGAGACGACGCTGTAGGCGCCCTGCTTGCGTGCCAGACGTGGCGTCTTTTCGATTCGATAGAGCGGATATTCGGTGGTTCGGCGGAAGACGCTGAAGACGGCCTTGTCGCGGTTCAGGTCGATTGCGTAGTCGCGCCACTCCCCGGCGGCAACCATGCGGCCATAGACGGCCATGATGGCGGAGAGTTCCTGTCGGTTGAACGCGGTGATGGTGCCGGTTTCGTGGACGCCCCCGGCATCGGAGCGCTGCCGGGAGCCTTCGGCTCTCGGCGTGAACTGTATGGGTTCGGACTCGCTCAATGGCGCCTCCTGAGTTCACCGTACCGTCATGATCCGTGAGGTCATCGCCGTTGGCAAGGGGCAAAGTCCGGTTCGGGCCTCTCAAATGCACCGCCAAGCTTACGGAAATTTCAGTCCCCGGTCCGCAAAGAGCCAAAATCGGACCCCACCCGCGCCGCATTGGACCGGCATTGTTCCCATCGTTGCCTCGCGGGCCGGCCGCCGTCGATCAGCTGCCGCAGCGTCCCTTCCCCCCCTCGCCGCTTGCAGTTCGGCGGCCGGCCCCGAAGGCAACTCTCCCAATGTGTCCCCTATCCTGCAACGAGGGCCGGCTTCCCCCAGCCGGCCCTCGACGCATTCGCGCTGACCTCTATATGCTGGCATTAGCCAACGATGAGGATTCCCGCATTCCATGAGTAAGTCTCCTTCCAAGCCCAAGGCCGCCGCTAATCCATTTCTCGCGAGCTGGCGCACGCCGCATGGATTGCCGCCGTTCGCGAAGATCGAACCGGAGCATTACTGGCCCGCCTTCAAGCAGGCGCTTGCCGAGCATAAGGCGGAGATGGCCGCCATTGGTGCCAATGAGAGACGGCCTTCGTTCCCGAACACCATCGTGGCGCTGGAAAAGAGCGGGGCGCTTCTCAACAAAGTGGCAGACGTGTTCTTCAATCTTGCGAGTTCCGACACGAGTCCGGCGCTGCAGGAGATCGAGCGAAAACTGGCTCCGGTTCTGGCGCAGCATTGGAACGCCATCCAGCTCGACCAGAAGCTGTTCCGGCGGATCGCCGATCTGCATGACCGGCGCGAAAAGCTCAAGCTCGACGGCGAACAGCTCAGGCTTCTGGAGCGTACCTATACGACATTCGTGCGTGCCGGAGCGCGGCTTTCTCCCAAGGCGCGCAAGCGCGTGGCGGAGATCAACACCCGGATGGCGGAGCTTGTCACCCAGTTCAATCAGAATGTTCTGGCCGACGAGCAATCGTGGCGGCTCGCGCTCGAGGGAGAAGCCGATCTCGCGGGACTTCCGCAGGGCGTGCGCGATGCGGCCGCAAGAACGGCAGCCGACCTGAAGAGCCCGGCGAAATACGTCATCACGCTCGCGCGCTCGAGCATCGAGCCGTTCCTGCAATTTTCGTCGCGGCGCGATTTGCGGGAAGAAGCATTCAAGGCGTGGATCAAGCGCGGAGAGAGCGGCGGCAAGACCGACAATCGCGGCATTGTCGCTGAGATCGTGAAGCTGCGGGCGGAATTGGCCAAGCTCATGGGCTATCGCACGTTCGCCGACTACAGTCTCGACGACACGATGGCGAAGTCTCCCGATGCGGTGCGTGGTCTTCTCGATCAGGTGTGGTCGGCTGCGGTCGAGCGCGTTTCGCAGGAGCGTGAGGCGCTGACGGCGCTGGCACGAAAGGAAGGCGGCAACTACCGGCTCGAAGCGTGGGACTGGCGGTATCTGGCGGAGAAAGAGCGTAAGGCGCGCTACGATCTCGACGAGAGCGAGATCCGGCCATACCTGCAGCTTGAGAACATGATCGATGCCGCGTTCGATACGGCGTCGCGGCTGTTTGGGCTCAAGTTCAAGGAGCTGAAGGACGCGCCGCGCTATCACGACGACGTGCGTGTTTGGGAGGTGAACACAAAGGGCGGTCAGCCCGTCGGCGTGTTCCTCGGCGACTACTATGCGCGGCCCTCGAAGCGCTCCGGCGCGTGGATGTCGAGTTTCCGGTCGCAGCACAAGCTGGGCCGGGGCTCCAGGCCGGTGATCGTGAATGTGCTGAACTTCGCGCGCGGCGCGCAAGGGCAGCCGACGCTGCTATCGCTGGATGATGCGCGGACGCTGTTTCACGAATTCGGTCATGGGCTGCACGGGTTGTTGTCGGACGTGATCTATCCGTCGCTGGCTGGCACCAATGTCTCGCGCGATTTCGTTGAGCTGCCGTCGCAGCTTTACGAGCACTGGCTGACGCGGCCGGAAGTGCTGAAGTCGTTCGCGACGCATACCAAGACCGGCAAGCCGATGCCTGACAGCCTGATCAAGCGCATCCAGGCATCGCGTACTTTCAACCAGGGCTTTGCCACGACGGAGTATGTCGCCTCGGCGCTGGTCGATATGGATCTGCATGCGCTCGAACACGTTGAGACGCTCGACGTGGACGCCTTCGAGGGCAC
>JALOTA010000110.1 GCA_025458125.1 Hyphomicrobium sp. | reverse complement strand
CAAGGACAAGGCGACCGGCAAGGAACAGTCCATCCGCATTCAGGCTTCGGGTGGCCTGTCCGACGCCGAGATCCAGAAGATGGTCAAGGACGCCGAGGCACACGCATCGGAAGACAAGAAGAAGCGCGAACTCGTCGAGGCCAGGAACCAGGCGGAAGCGCTGGTTCATGCGACCGAGAAGCAACTCGCGGACAATGCTTCGAATGCCGCCGTGACGGCCGTCAAGAGCGATGTCGAGACCGCGATTGCGAGCGTCAAGGAAGCTATAGGATCGGATGACGCGGAGAGATGACGCGGAGAAGATCAAGGCCGCGACGACCGCTCTGGCGCAGGTGGCGATGAAGATCGGCGAGGCGCTTTACAGCGCGTCGGCCGGCGCCTCAGCCGATGCCGGCGAGGAGGTTTCGCCGCGCGAAACGGGCGACGACAACGTCGTCGATGCAGACTTCGAAGAGGTCAAGGACGACAAGAAGAAGGCCGGTTGATCCGGATAAGCAGTGCCCCGCCGCGATGCGGCGGGGTACTCGCTCTTAAGTCTTGCCCATGCCGTTTCGGCAACGTATCGGCAGCTGTCATTCTAGACGACATGTCAGGCCGGATCCAAGTCCACGTCAGAGACCTTCCGGCCCCTTCCCGCCTCGGATGAACCGCACCCATGGCCAAGCGCGATTACTATGACGTTCTCGGCGTGCAGCGTAATGCCAGCGAGCAGGACCTGAAGTCCGCGTTTCGCAAGCTCGCCAAGGATCACCATCCCGATCGAAACCCCGACGACAAGAGCGCGGAACAGAAGTTCAAGGAGATCAACGAGGCTTACGAGGTCCTCAAGGATCCCCAGAAGCGCGCTGCGTATGACCGCTTTGGACACGCTGCCTTCGAGGGCGGCATGGGCGGACGCGGTGGCGGCGCGGGTTTCGGTCCCGATTTCGCATCGTCGATGTCGGATATTTTCGACGATCTCTTCGGCGAGTTCATGGGCGGGCGACGCGGCGGCCAGCAGCGCCGCTCGGGACGCGAACGGGGCGCCGATCTGCGTTATAATATGGAGATCTCGCTCGACGATGCATTCTCCGGCAAGACCGCGACCGGTTGCGTGCGCGACGTGCGGAGGCGCCGGCAAAGTCCGCGCCAGCCAGGGGTTCTTTACGATCGAGCGGACATGCCCGACGTGCCAGGGTCGCGGCGAAACCATTGCAGACCCGTGCTCGGCGTGCAGCGGCGCGGGCCGCGTCGTCAAGGAACGCACGCTTTCGGTGAATATTCCGGCGGGCGTCGAGGATGGAACGCGCATTCGCCTCAGCGGCGAGGGCGAAGCCGGAGTGCGCGGCGGCCCGGCAGGTGACCTCTACATTTTTCTCTCGATCAAGCCGCACGAATTCTTCCAGCGTGACGGTGCGGGTCTTCTGCCGCGTGCCCATATCCATGACGACGGCAGCTCTTGGGGGTCAGGTCGAAGTTCCGACGCTCGACGGAACAGTCAGCCGCGTCAAAATTCCCGACGGTACGGAGACCGGCAAACAATTCCGCCTGAAGGGCAAGGGTATGCCGGTGCTGCGATCGAACACGAGCGGTGACCTCTATATTCAGGTCGACGTGGAAACGCCCAAGAACCTGACGCGCCGGCAACGGGAACTGCTGGAAGAGTTCGAAAAGCTGAGCGCGAAGGAGACGAGCCCCGCCAGCACCGGCTTTTTCGCTCGCATGAAGGACCTCTTCGGCGGCGAAGGCTGACCTGCACCCTGCGTCCACCGCGATGTGGCGGATGGACAGGTTTGCGAAACCGGGGTTGAGTTTGCCTCGTCCCGCCGATGACCTAACGCCGGCACCACCATTCGCGCTGCATCCTAACGAAGGGTCTCTCCTGGAATGACGTCCACCTCCAACGCTCCCCGACTTCTGTTTTTTGCAGGCTCCGCTCGGACGGGTTCGCACAATATGCGGTTGGCGAAACTCGGCGCGGTCATCGCCGAGGCGAACGGCATCGCCGCGACATTCGCCGACCTGGGCGACTATCCGCTGCCGCTATTCGACCAGGATCTGCAGAACAGCGAAGGGGTTCCGGAGAACGCGCGGAAATTCGAGGCGCTCATGAAGGTGCACACCGGTATCTTCATCGCCTGCCCGGAATACAACGCGTCTATCACTCCACTATTGAAGAACACGCTCGATTGGGTGAGCCGCATCCGCAACGACGGAGAAGAACCGCTGGCCGTGTTCAAGACGCGCGTCTTCGCTCTGGGTTCGTCATCGCCCGGCGGAATGGGGGGATTGCGGGGCCTCAATACGGCGCGCACGGTTCTGGAACTCGGGCTTGGAGCCCTCGTCCTTCCGGAACAGTTCGCCGTGCCGCGGGCTGCGGAAGCCTACGACGAGCATGGCCACCTCAAGAACAAGGACAGCCAGGAGAGCTTCAAAGCCCTCATACAGAAGCTTGCCCGGGCCGCTCATGTGCTGCATGGATAGCGGGGCCTGCGCTTGGCTGCCCGCAGTTATTCTTGCCGCATTCCGGATGCCGGAAGTCCGCATCCCGCAGAACGGATGCCCGCCATGTCACACACGCCCATCAAAGACCGCCTGATCGTTGCACTCGACATGCCGACAGTCGAAGAAGCTCAGCGGCTCGTCGCTAAGCTCGACGATGCCGTCTCGTTCTACAAAGTCGGGCTGGAGCTGCTGTTTGCCGGCGGGCTCGATCTGGCTGAGAGCCTCAAGGCGCACGGCAAGCGTGTTTTTCTCGACATGAAGCTGCTCGACATCGGCAATACGGTCGAGCGCGCCGTTGCGAATGCGCGCGAACTGGGCGTGGATTTCCTCACCGTTCATGGCCACGACCTGAAAACGCTTCGTGCCGCCGTTGCTGGACGGGGTTCGAGCGATCTCAAATTGCTCGCGGTTACCGTGATGACCAATCTCACGGCGGACGACCTCAAGCAGCAGGGCAGCCGGTTGACCCCTGGGGAACTGGTTCTGCATCGCGCCCGGCTTGCCTACGAGTCCGGGTTCGACGGGGTCATTGCATCGGGCCAGGAGGCGTCCGCGATCCGCGAGGCAACAGGACCGGACTTTCTCATCGTCACGCCCGGCATTCGCCTTGCCGGAAGCACGACCGACGATCAGGAACGCGTGATGACGCCCGAACACGCGATCGACGCCGGCGCCGACCATATCGTCGTGGGCCGGCCGATCACCCAGGCCGACGACCCGTTCCAAGCGGCATTGACGTTTCATCAGCATATCCGGCAGGCCTCACGCGGCGCAGCGTGACGGCTTCATCCTCCCGGCTTGCGACGGCGACGACGGCGGCTTATGCCTTCGCATCTTCACGCCGCCAGGGAGGACCTTAAATGCCGAAGGGTTATGTCATCGCGCACGCGACCGTCACCGACGCAGAGAAGTGGGCGCAGTACGTCGCGAAATCGAAAATCGCCTTGGACAAGTTCGAGGGGCGGCCCATCGTCCGCGGCGGCAAGTGCGAGATCGTCGAGGGCAATGGCGTGCAGCGCAACGTCGTGCTCGAATTTCCGAGCTATGAGCATGCAATCGGTTATGCCCGGAGCTCCGAATATGCCGAGGCGAAAGCTCTTCGCCAGGGGGCCGGCAGCATCGACATCACCGTCGTTGAGGGCGTGTAGCTCGGAGCATGGCGCATTTCCCTGCCAGTAACGGCCGCCCGGCGTGGCGCGCGAGCGTTCTGACGCTTTTCCCGGACATGTTTCCGGGGCCTCTCGGCATCTCGCTCGTGGGACATGCTTTGGAGGCACAGCTCTGGACTCTCTCGACACACCAAATCCGCGATTTCGGGTTGGGGCGGCATCGTCAAGTGGATGACACGCCCGCCGGCGGCGGCGCGGGAATGGTGCTCAGGGCCGACGTCCTTGGACCTGCGATCGATGCGGCGCGGCAAGCGAACGCCGAAAGCCCTTCGATCTATCTTTCCCCGCGCGGCCGGCCCTTCGATCAAGCCTTGGCGCGGGAATTTGCTGCCGGGCCGGGGCTCATTCTCCTTGCCGGGCGGTTTGAGGGAGTCGATCAGCGGGTCATCGACGAGCGTGGCCTGATGGAAGTCTCCATTGGCGACTACGTGCTTTCGGGCGGGGAACTGGCGGCGATGGTCCTGATCGATGCCTGCGTCCGCCTGCTGCCCGGCGTTCTCGGAGCGGCCGAGAGCCTCG
The DNA here is from genome assembly GCA_025458125.1 of Hyphomicrobium sp. Classification (GTDB taxonomy): domain Bacteria; phylum Pseudomonadota; class Alphaproteobacteria; order Rhizobiales; family Hyphomicrobiaceae; genus JAGVSR01. The sequence goes on along the minus strand of JALOTA010000110.1, from coordinate 3,671 downwards.
CGCACGAAAGCTTCGAGAGCGGGCTGCTCGAATACCCGCAGTATACTAGGCCGCGGGAGTGGGAAGGGGCTGCCATTCCCGACGTTCTGCTGTCCGGCGATCACAAGGCGATCGAGGCTTGGCGACGCGCTCAATCGGAGCGGATCACGGCCGAGCGGCGACCGGACCTTCTAGAGAAGTGAGTTCCGCGGCCGGTTACGCTGTCCGATCGCGCAAGCCGGCGCCGGCGAGACGATCGGCCAGGAGCCCGACACGACCGGACCAAGCCTCCAGCAGCGATCGCATTGCCGGGTCGCAAGTTCTCGAGCGGTAAAAGAGCCGATCTTCCAAATCGTAGAGTCGCCGAATCATTGTGCCGATCCCCGTTCCCGTAGCTTGAGGGTCAGGCCGAACCGGTTAACGATGTGTTAACGCAGGGTCGCATTTCGGAGCATTTCATCGCGCCAATTCTTTCCCGAATTTGTCCGCCACGGACAAAAACGTTCATCACCGTTATTACGCGTTGATTCATTTCGGAAAAGCTCATTTATGTGATTTCGAGAAAACAGATATATCATTGTATTGAAGCCTAAGTGTCTGATATTGAGATATAAAAATCGTCACGCTGGCGCATGTGACGCTTGCGTCGTTTTATAATGCTGGATTAATTCCGGCCAATCGTTACCTGAATATTAACTCTCTCCGCGACCTTCTCTTTTTCGGGCCATTTCATATTTGAATTCTGTTCTGATTCTCGGCATCACCGAAATGCTCATCTATCAGGAACCGCATCGCGGGTCCGGATGACCAGAGACCGATTGATGCCGCGACCATCCCTGACACCATCGGTATCTCGCGCACGGGAGCACGCGAAGTCGCGGACTTTTCATCCGATCCAGTCGCTAACTCATTCGCCGCATCGGGCCTGGCGTGCCTTGACGCAGAGCGTCTCGAACGATCGCGAAGTTCTGCTGCTGACCGGCGTCTTCCTGGCACTCGCATTGTGGTTCGTCTTGGCGGGTGGCCCGGAAGCCGAACCGGCCGGCGCCCTGGAGACCCCGCGCTCCGTTGCCGGGCCTGAGGCGAAGCGGATGGCCGGTGCTTTCGACTATGTTCCGGCGGGCGCGAAGGGTCTGAAACTTCCGCCTGAGCAGCCGATCGATAACGCGGTCCCGCCACCCCCGGCGCCTACCGGGGAAAGCCCACGGGTCGATGTGCTTCCAATCGAGCCATCTCCGCAACAAACCGGGTCCGTCGAGGCGCACGCGTTGCTCGCGGAACCGCTTTTCGACCCCCTCGGGTCCGCCGTTTTGTCCGGCCTTCCGGGTAATGCCCGCTTGTCGGCGGGAGCCCAGATCTCCGCAAAGGACGGATACAGCGATTGGGCAGTTGCATTCGGCGACCTCGACAATCTGATCGTTCACCTTCCCGGCGACAGGCAGGGTCCGATCCGTACGCGGGTCGATTTGCGAACGCGGGCCGGCGTTCTGATCACTTCGCTCAACGTGGAAGTTCGCGAGGATGATCGAACGACGCCGTCTCCCATCGTGACCGCCCCGGCCGCCCAACCGGGAGGAAAGGCCGTCAAGGCCGCTCGTTCGATGGACAAATCTTTGCAGAGCGAGAAAACCCGGCGGGCCGCTGCAACCTCGACCAAGCCAGGGCCGATCAAGCCCCTCCCGGCGGCCTCGAAGCCGGCCGGACCTGCCGCCGGGAAGCCGGATGGCATAGCCGACGGCGTGCCTTCCCCCCTGCCGGCACCGGTGTTCTTCAAGCCCGACCCGAAAGACAGTTCTCTCAATGGTCTCTCGCCGACGCTCCGCGACGATCCCCGTTTTATGACCCTGCGCGGGCTCGGCATGGGGCCGATGGAGACGCCCGGCGATGAGCCGCTGCTACTCTTTCCGTTTCTGCAATGACCGTTGGCCGGCCGTGGGCAAGGTCCTTCCGGCAGGGCGCCGCAGGGCCTCGACAAGAGGAACTCTTTCCGGTATCACCCGCTCAACAAATTCCCCGATAAGGGTGCCCACAAGGGCCGCATGAACCTGTCTCGAACGTTGGCTGCGCCGGCGTCGGAGGTTCCTCTGCTTTGAAAAACAAAGAAAAAAGGAACTGCCATGAACATTATTCAGCAGCTCGAGCGCGAGCAGATGGATGCCGTGCTCGCCAAGCGGGGCGTGCCCGAGTTCCAGCCCGGCGACACCGTAAAGGTTCTGGTTCGCGTGGTGGAGATCGCCGACGTCGATCCCAAGGACAAGAAGAAGAAGGCTGCCGCCGCAAAGCCGTCGGTCGAGCGCCTGCAGGCTTACGAAGGCATCGTGATTGCGCGATCGGGCGCCGGGATCAACGAGAGCTTCACGGTCCGCAAGATTTCCTATGGCGAGGGCGTCGAGCGCGTCTTCCCGATCTACTCCCCGCACATCGCCGAAATCGAAGTTCTGCGCCGCGGCCGCGTTCGCCGCGCCAAGCTCTATTACCTGCGTGGCCTGCGCGGCAAGGCCGCCCGCATCTTCGAGCGTACCGACGCTCGCGCTCGCAAGTTGAATGCAGCCTGGAAGGGCTTCAAGAAGCCCAAGGGCGAGGCCGACGATCTCACGCAGATCAACGGAATCGATGCTAATCTCGCGGCGCGCATGAAGCAGCTCAACCTCTACAAGTTCGAGCAGATCGCGAATTTCTCGGACGAGGACATCGCCAACGTCGAGGGCGCGCTGAGCCTCGACGGCCGTGTCGAGAAGCAGGACTGGATCGGACAGGCCCGCGCATTGCTCACGGCGGCAGAGGCTCCGGCCGAAGGCGAAGCGCAGGCCTAATTCGTTGTCTCGAAACTTCGCAAACCCAACAAACGGCGGCTCAAAGGCCGCCGTTTTCTTTTCGAGGGTCGTGCGACGGAACCGCAGAGTTCGGGCGTTGTCTATCCGGCGGCTTTTCCGGTACTGTCCCGATACCTTGTTTTTTTATGGTCAGTAGGCATGTCGAACGTCGAAGTCTCACGGGCGCTTGCGGGCATGCGCAAGGCCGGCCAGCTGGCTGCCGCCGCGCTCGACATGATCACAGCGCACGTGCAGCCCGGTGTAGCGACAGACCGGCTCGATGCGCTCGTCATGGAATTCGCACGCGACCACGGGGCTATTCCGGCGCCACTGAACTATCGCGGCTTTCCCAAGGCCATCTGCACGTCGATCAATCATGTGGTGTGCCACGGCATCCCGGGGCCAAAGCCGCTTCGCGAAGGCGACATCGTGAACATCGACGTCACCCTGATCGTCGACGGCTGGCATGGCGATACCAGCCGGATGTATGCGGTGGGAGAAATTTCGCGCAAGGCCGAGCGGCTCATTGAAGTGACATACGAGTGCCTCATGCGCGGCATCGCGGCGGTAAAGCCCGGTGTCTCGACCGGCAAGATCGGCGCCGTCATCCAACAGTTTGCCGAAGCCGAACGCTGCAGCGTGGTGCGCGACTTCTGCGGTCACGGTCTGGGTCGGGTGTTCCACGACCGTCCCAACATTCTGCACTATGGCGAGGAAAACGAGGGCGTCCTGATGCAGCCCGGCATGTTCTTCACCATCGAGCCCATGATCAACCTGGGACGGCCCGCTGTCAAAGTTCTGCCCGACGGCTGGACGGCGGTGACGCGCGATCGAGAACTTTCGGCGCAATTCGAGCACACGATCGGCGTGACGGAAGAC
>JALOTA010000036.1 GCA_025458125.1 Hyphomicrobium sp. | reverse complement strand
CTGGACTGATCGACGTTTCCACGCTCGGTGGTCTCGACATTCGCGGCCCGGATGCGGCCGCCTTCATCGACCGGATGTATACGTGGGCCTACGAGAAGCAACCGGTCGGGCGCGCGAGATACACCCTTATGACGGACATTGCCGGCGTGATCATCGACGATGGCGTCGCCTGCCGCCTTGCACCGAACCACTTCTACGTCACGGCGACGACCAGCGCCGTCGATCAGGTCTACCGCGCCATGACCTGGTTCAACGTTCAGTGGAAAATGGACGTGGACGTCGCCAACGTCACGGCGGCCTACTCCGCCGTCAACCTCGCAGGTCCCAAGTCGCGCGAGATCGTGCAGTCGCTGAGGCGTCAACCTTGCCGGTCCCAAGGCGCGCGAGATCGTGCAGTCGCTGACGAGCGATATCGACTTCTCGAAGGATGCGTTCCCCTACATGGCGGTGCGCTCAGGCACGCTCGCGGGCATTCCCGTCCGTGTCCTGCGCGTCGGGTTCGTCGGGAGGCGCTTTGGGATACGCTGATGGCGGCTGGCAAGCCGCACGGATTGAAGCCGTTTGGCGTTGAAGCGCAACGAATCCTGCGTCTGGAAAAGGGTCACATCATCGTCGGGCAGGATACCGACGGCCTCACGAGTCCCGTCGAGGCCGGGATGGAATGGGCCCTGGCGAAGAAGAAGCCGTTCTACGTCGGCAAGCGGTCGATCGAAATGCAGGTCGCGAAAGGCGTGACGCGCAGGCTCGTCGGCTTCACGGCGTCGGGAGCGGGGCCCTCACCCAAGGACTGCCACCTCGTCATCAAGGACGGCGAGATCGTCGGACGCATCACGTCGGTCGTAAAATCGCCGACACTCGGCAAGGTCATCGGCCTCGCCTACTTGCCGCCGGCAATGGCTGAGACGGGCCAGCGCTTCGAAATTCGCGTCGATGGTGGCGTCATGGTCGCAGCCGAAGTCGTGCCCACGCCGTTCTACGATCCCGACAACGCGCGCCAGGAAATTTAACAGTACTTCGGACAGGACAGGCTGCCATGACCACTCCCGAACAGCACCTGCGCCGCTCGCCCCTGCGCGCCGCGTTGGCTGAAGCCGGCGCCTCGTGGAGCGGCGCCGGAGACTATGCCATCGCCGAGGGCCTGGGTGATGTCGAACACGCGCGCCAACTGGCCATCGCCGATCTCTCCCCGTTGCCGCGCCTCGGCTTCAAAGGCCGCGAGACCATCGCCGCCATGCAGAAGCGCGGTATCGCCGTTGAAGCCGAGCCCAACCTCGCCTTCCGGCAGGATGACGGCGGCTTGTGCCTGGTGCTGGCCCCTGGCGAAGTGATCCTGTTGTCCCCGCTCGCGGGCGACGGAGGAAAACTCCGGACGCTTCACGATCAGTGGAGCCTGGAGAGCGGCGAACGAACCTATCCGCTGCTTCGGGGCGACAGCCATGCCTGGCTGGCAGTAACCGGAGCTAAAGCACCGGATATGTTTGCGAAAATTTGCGCCATCGATCTCCGCCTCAACCGTTTCGCAGACCTCTCGATTGCTCAGACGTCGGTCGCCCGGCTGTCGGCCATCGTGACCCGCGCCGACATTGGCAGCACTCCGGTATTCCACATTCTTGCCGATAGTGCCTCGGCCTTGTATTTCTTTGAATGTTTGATGGATGCGGCGCAGGAATTCGGCGGCTCGCTCGCGTCATTGACGGTTTTGAGAAATTTGGAACGCGGATGAAGAAAAGCCCGGAGACGGTTGCAGATATCGAGCAAGGGACCCGCAAGTCCCCGCCGTCTCCGCGCAAAGAAGCCTCTAAGCCGGAAGCGTCTTCGCCGATAGAGGCCGATCTTTATCCGGGCACGGGCACTGACGACGACAGCCTGCCAATGGCTCTGGATGGACAGGACCCGCACGCACTGTCAGGCGCTCGCGACAATGTGCTCGAAGTCGCAATCGGCCGGGAAGTACGGGCATTCCGCAAGAAGCTCGGCATTACCGTTTCCGATCTCGCCCGCGCCACGGGCCTCTCGCTGGGCATGCTTTCCAAAATAGAGAACGGCGTCACTTCCGCGTCGCTGACGACGCTGCAGCGCCTCTCGCGCGCGCTCGGTGTACCGGTGACGGCCCTCTTCCGCCGCTTCGAGGAGAAGCGCGACGCCGTGTTCGTGCGCGCCGGTCAGGGCCTCGTCATCGAACGCCGCGGCACGCGCGCCGGCCATCAGTATCAACTCCTGGGCTTTTCGGGCGGGAACGCGACCGGTCTGGTGGTCGAACCCTATATGATCACGCTGACGGAGAAATCAGACGTATTCCCGCTCTTCCAGCATTCTGGCCTTGAGTTCCTCTACATGCTGGAAGGCGAGGTCGTTTATCGCCACGGCGACAAGCTTTATTCCATGCTGCCCGGCGATAGCCTGTTCTTCGACGCCGACGCACCGCATGGACCCGAAGAACTGATCAAGCTCCCGATCCGCTTCCTGTCGATCATCAGCTACGCTCGTGAACGCGACGAGTGACGTTGCCTAGGCGCCGGCCGGACGGCTCCCCGCAGCGAAGCTGGGCGGCGTCTTTAAAACCCATACTTCGCATTGCAGAATTCGCACGTCACCGAGATGCTTCCGTCCGGCTCGCGCAGGCTATCGAGATCCTCTTGCGAAAATCTCGATAGAAACATCTGCACGCGCTCCCGCGAGCAGCGGCACTTGGCGTCCAGTGGCTGCCCCTTGTAGACGCGCACGTCCTCCTCGTTGAAGAGGCGGAAAAGCAGCCGCTCCGCCGAGAGCATCGGATCGATCAATTCGTGGTCTTCGACGCTCGCCGCTAGAATCCGCGCGCGCTGCCAGTCTTCCTGTTCTGGCGGCGCCGAGGGACTGTCGTCGTCCTCGATGGCGGCCTTCGGATGCTGGATCAGCAAGCCTCCCGCGCGCCAGTGCCATCCGCCGCCCTGCATGCGATGTCTCGCCACCGCCAGCCGGACATAACTCGGCAACTGTTCGGACTGGCGAAAATAGGCGAGCGCCGCCGCGCCGATGCTTTGTCCGTCGAGTGCGACGATCCCCTGATAGCGGTCGTCGTCACCGACACGCTCGAGTGTCATCGCCATATGGCCTTTGCCGATAAGATCGCCCTGTTTGGGGCGTGCGCCCATGGCGGCAATCGCGTCCGCATCGAAGCTCGCATATCCCCTGAGACGGCCGGGAGCCTCGTAGTCGGCGAGGAGAAACCGGATCGGACCGTCCGTCCGGGTCTGAAATCCGAGCCGGCCACCCGGCTGCAGGGGCTGGCCGAGCATGGCGGTCAGCGCGAGAGCCTGCCCCAGAGCCTCGCTGACGGCATCCGGATAGGCATGCCGTGCAAGGATCGTATCGACCACGGCTCCCATCCGCACGAGCCGGCCGCGAATACCAGACTTATCGGTCGAGAACGGCACGACGAGGTCGTCAGGCCCTGACGCCGCCGCTCCCGGCGTCGCCTTTTCGCTGCTTGTCTCAGGACCGGCCATGACGCGCCTTCAATCCACGCCGAAGCACCACGCCAGAACGCCCTTTTGCGCGTGCAGCCGGTTTTCCGCTTCATCAAAGATGACCGACTGCGGGCCTTCCAGAACACTCTCGCTGACTTCGAGCCCTCGGTAAGCCGGAAGGCAATGCATGAATATGGCGTCTTTCGCGGCCTTGGCCATCAGCGCATCCGTAACGGCATAGGGCTTCAGAACCTTCTTGCGGCGCTGCGCATCGGTCTGCCCCATGGAGACCCAGGTGTCTGTCACCACGCAATCGGCGCCCTTGACCGCCTTCACGGGATCGGTCCCGATCGAGATGTCGGCCCTCTCCTTTTTCGCCCAGTCGAGATAAGGCTTCTCGGGCATCAGTTCCTCGGGGCAGGCGAGGCGCAGGCTGAACCCGAAACGCGCCGCCGCATGCATCCACGATACCGCGACGTTGTTGCCGTCTCCAACCCACGCCACCGTCCGGCCCTTGATCGGCCCGAGATGCTCCTCGAAAGTCATCACATCGGCCATGATCTGACACGGATGCGTCTTGTCCGTCAGTCCGTTGATGACCGGAATGGTGGCGTGCTCGGCAAGCTCCATCAACGTCTCATGGCTATTGGCGCGGATCATGATGGCGTCGCCATAGCGCGAAAGCACGCGCGCGGTATCGGCAATACTTTCGCCGCGGCCGAGTTGGAGATCGGTATGGTTCAGCGCCAGTGTCGTACCGCCGAGCTGGCGCATGGCGATATCGAACGAAACCCGCGTCCGCGTCGACGGCTTCTCGAAGATCAGGATCAGAACCTTCTCGTCGATGTCTTTCGGACGCATCTTCGGCGGCACCTTCCGGCCGGCCTTTTTCATATCGTGCGAATTGTCGATGATCCGCCGCAGCGTCTTGGAATCGAGCCGGTCGATATCGAGAAAATGTCGGACTGCACTGGCCTTGGCCATTGTCGAAGGGCCCTATGTTGGACGGGAAATCAGGATTTGGAAGAAAGCGTCGCGAACGCACGGCGTATCCGCGTCAGGCCTTCCGAGATCTCGGCATCTGAAACGTTCAGCGGTGGCAGAACGCGCATCACGTTCTCGCCGGCGCCGACGGTCAGCATCTTTTCGCCGATCACCGCTTTCACCGCATCGGCGACGGGCGGCGCCAGCTTCACACCGGCGAGGAGACCCTTGCCACGCACTTCGAGCACGACGCCGGGAAATTCGTCTTTCAACTGCGCAAGACCCTGCGACAGCCGGTTGGCGCGCAGCGTTACGGTTTCGAGAAATCCGGGTTCGAGCACGGCATCGAGAACCGCGGCACCGACGGCCGTGGCCAGTGGATTGCCACCGAACGTGGACCCGTGCGTACCGGGCGTCATGCCTTTTGCGGCTTCCGCGGTCGCAAGAAACGCTCCCACCGGAAAACCGCCGCCGATGCCTTTCGCGATGGCCATGATATCGGGACTGACGCCGGCCCATTCGTGCGCGAACAGTTTGCCTGTCCGCCCGACCCCGCTTTGCACTTCGTCCATGATCAGAAGCAGCCCGTGCGCGTCGCAAAGCGCCCGCAGACTTTGCAGAAACGCGTCTGGCGCGGAGCGGACGCCGCCCTCTCCCTGCACGGGTTCGATCATGATCGCGGCGGTCTCATCGCAGATCATGCTCTCGACCGCTTCGAGGTTCCCGAACGGAACCTGATCGAAACCGCCCGCCGGCTCGCCGAAGCCTTCGAGATACTTGGGATTGCCGCCGGCTGCGATTGTCGCAAGGGTACGCCCGTGGAAAGCGCCCTCGAACGTAATGATCCGCCAGCGCTCCGGCGCTCCGTTGACGAAGTGATAGCGGCGCGCCGTCTTGATGGCACCTTCGCATGCCTCCGCGCCCGAATTGCAGAAGAAAACCTTGTCGGCGAACGTGACCTCGACAAGCCGCTCGGCCAGCGCCTCCTGCCCAGCGACGCGGTAGAGATTGGACGTATGCCAGAGCTTGCCGGCCTGATCGGTCAGAGCCGCGACCAGCCGCGGATGGGCATGGCCCAGCGCATTGACCGCAACGCCGGATGCGAAGTCGAGATAGGAGTCACCCTCCTCGGTATAGAGCCAGCTGCCTTGCCCCCGGGCGAAAACCAGGTTCTGCCGGGCATACGTTCCCATCACGGCGGCGGAGGGCACGCCCCCACCCGTTTCAGCCCGGTTCGGCATTGGAGCGACGCGCGGCTCTGCCATCGCGGTTCCCCCTGCACCCCAAAAAATCAAAAAGGCCGCCTGTTTTCGGCGGCCGGGATGCGGAAGTGGTACGCGGGCGCGCAGCGGCTGTCAACGCCGCCACACTCGCGGGTGATTCGTCTTTTCCAAATGTGTTTTTCGGGGATGGCAACGAACGAGGCCCCGAATTTCGCAGTTCCACGAATCGCCGTGTGGCCTCCAAGCCACTTGTCCAAGTCAACACCCTTGGCGCAGTCGGCCTATCCTTGTAGGCGGAATTCTAGTCGTAGTACCTTTCCAGCGTCCGGCCACGACATGTCGCGCGTATCGCGACTCCCATGTCAGTTTCGTGCCCGGCACGCGTAAACGAGGCAGTGTTGTAGCGCCTCTCTCAGTTCGCGTGCGTCAGTCCAAGAGTCATTCAGTCAAGCGTTAGTTCGCGGTCATCGTCCTTGTCTTCAAGGCGGCTTCCGAAGCGCATCTCCTCGCGCCCGGCAGCCATCCAGACCAGGTCGAGACCCGTCATCGCCGGCGCGCGCCTTCATGGCCGCGGCGCGGCCAGGGGGTATTATTATCATGGAGCTTCAAGCGATGGGCTGGAACGATGAGCGCGTCGAACAGCTGAAGAAGCTATGGTCGGAAGGTCTGAGCGCCAGCCAGATCGCCAGCCGCCTGGGCGGCGTCACCCGCAACGCCGTCATCGGCAAAGTCCATCGTCTCGGCCTCTCCGGCCGCGCGACGACGTCACGAATGAAGTCGCACCGGCCACGCCCACGCCCCGCGAACGGCCTTCCCGGCAACAAGCGGATGATGCCGAAGGGCAATCGCTTCCCGGCCGCACCGAATTCGCCGCTGCAACAGATCTATCAGGCCGAGCCTTTCCAGCCGTCGGCCGAAGAACTCGATATTCCGCTCGCCGAACGGAAGTCGATCCAGACGCTACTCGAGTGCCATTGCCGCTGGCCGATCGGCGACCCGCAGCTGGCCGATTTCCACTTCTGCGGCAAACAGAAGGTCCCAGGCCTGCCCTATTGCGAGTTCCATGCGCGCCGGGCGTTCCAGCCGCCGCAAGCCCGCCGCCGCGAGCGCGAAGTGGCGGAACCGTCCGTGCCCGCCATTGCGGCCGAGCCGTCCGACAAGGAGACCGCTGCGACCTAAAACTCGAAGAAAAACAAGGATTGCCGGTCGTTTATCGCCGGCAGAGGGGGGAGAAGACCGGAGCGCCGGGGGGCGCACTCCGGTCTTCTCTTTTTTGTGCCCAATTCGAACCCTTTATATGCACCGGCGGCCCTGCTCCTAACGGCCCGTTAACCAATCGAAGGCTGTAACTATGGGAACAGCGCGGGTTCCCCGGCACGATTAGGTTGTTATAATATTCACGAGCGGAGGGGGGCCGACGTGGAATGCGCGCGCCCTGAGTGGGCGGCGGTTTCTCGAACGACGAGGTTTGCCATGCCTGCGCATCCGAAGCTTGCGACCATCGCCATTGCCGGCGCTCTCATTTTACCTTCCGCAGCTGCACATGCGGCGGGAGACCCGACTGGCGTCTGGATCAACGACACCGGACGCGGCGCGATCGAGATCAAGAACTGCGGCGCCTCGCTGTGCGGCCACGTCGTCTGGGTCAAGGACCCCACGGACACGAAGGGTTGCGGCCGCCAAATCATCGGCAATGCGGCCAAGATCGGGAACGGCGTATGGGACAACGGCTGGATCTACAGCCCCGAGAAAAAGCAGAAATATGACGTCGAACTGAAGCCGCTCTCAAACGGAATGCTGCAGGTCACCGGTTATGCCGGCACCAAGTTCTTCTCCAAGAAGATGATTTGGAAGCGCGCACCGGCCGACCTCGTTCGCTGTGGAACCGAACAGACAGTCGCCAAAGCCGATCCCGGCGTAAAGCCGGCCACCGGCGCCAAACCGGATAGCAAAGCCGCTGCGAAGTCCGTTAGCCCCAAGCCCGCGAAAACCGAGACAGCAAAGGCCGAAACGAAGGTCGTTCCGCCAGCCCCGAAGCCGGCCGAGCGTCCCGCCGCGAAACCTGAGACGGCATCTCCTCCGGCAACCTCCAACCCGATCGACGTGGCCCGCGCCGAATTGGAGTCGTTACCCCCCATTACCTCGGCTCCAGAATCGCCCGAACCGGTGCCGGATGCCGCCGCGACGCCGCCTATCACGCAGACCACGCCCGCCCCCGGAACGGAGGCAGCACCCGCAGGCGAGGCCAGCGCCGGCGCGGAAGACACCGATGCCGACGACGCCACCGGCGCCCCGTCCAGCAAGTTCGACATGGGCAAGATCGCCAAGCGCCTCGCGGAAATCGAGCGCGAAACCGGTTATGGGCTCAAGAAGTCCGGAAACGGCAACTGCCGTCTCAAGGTTCCGTTCGCAACGGTGAATTTCCCTTGCAACGACTAGCGGCCGCGTCTCTCAGCGCGGGATGATGCCGGCCTGACCGAGTGCGATCACGACGAGTGCGATGGCGGCAACCCACAGGGCCGCCGTCCGCCACCGCGACTTCGCATTCTGCTTTTCAGCGAACCGTTCGATGGTCGTATCGTCGAGGCGCACGCCGTTCCCGGCCAAATCGCCCAACGCTGCGAATGCCTTCTCTGCGCCGGATAGGAAGACCGGCAGATCGGCCGCCAGTTTCGCGATCATCGCCGCGCCATCGCCCGCATCGCGGATGCGGCCAATGACGCTCAGGTTGCGGTCAACCCATTCCTTGGCGATAGGCTCCGCCGCCACCCACATGTTCAGCGACGGGTTCAGCCCGCGCGCCACGCCCTCGACGATCACCATGCTCTTCTGCAGCAGAATGAGTTCCGGCCGCGTCTGCATGTCGAAAACATCGGTGTAGGCGAAGAGCTGCCCGAGGAGGTCAGCCATCGAAATTTCCGAGGCCGTCTTGCCGTGAATGGGTTCGCCGATCGCGCGCAGGGCCTGGGCGAACACCTCGACGGGATGATGCGGCGGGACATATCCGGCCCAGTAATGGACCTCGGCCGCCCTTCGGTAATCCCGCGTGATCAAGCCGTGCAGGATCTCGGCCAGAAAGCGGCGTTCGCGCATCCCGAGCCGCCCCATGATGCCGAAATCGACGGCGACCACGGTGCCGGATTTATCGACGAACAGGTTTCCCTGATGCATATCCGCATGGAAAAAACCGTCGCGCATCGCATGCTTGAGGAACGAACGGATGACCGTCATTCCAAGCGCATGGATGTCGAAGCCTGCTTCTTTCAGCGCGGCCTTGTCGCCGATCGGTATCCCGTCGATCCACTCCGTTACGAGCACCCTCTTTGATGTGCGCCGCCAGTCCACGCGCGGCACACGGAAACCTTCTTCCGCGCTTAGATTCTCGGCCATCTCCGACATGGCGGCTGCTTCCAGCCGCAGGTCCATTTCCAGTTCCGTGGTACGCGCCAGGTTCTCGACCACGGCGACCGGCCGCAGCCGGCGCGACGGCTCATGCCACCGCTCCACAAGGTGTGCCGCAAAGAAGTAGCTGTCCAGATCGCGCTTGAACCGCTTCTCGATTCCAGGCCGCAGAATCTTGACCGCCACGGTCCGGCGCTCGCCGTTGTCGATGACGACCGCCTTGTGGACCTGCGCGATGGACGCCGCCGCCACTGGGGGACCGAACTCGACAAAATGGTCCTCGAGTTTCCCGCCGAGCGACGCCTCGATGGCGCGGCGGGCTTCGTCCATGCCAAAGGGCGGCATCCGGTCCTGCAACTGCGCGAGATCGGCCTGCAACTCCGGACCGATGATGTCGCCCCGCGTGGCGAGAAACTGTCCGAGCTTGATGTAGGACGGGCCGAGGGCCGCGAGCGCGGCGGATATGCGCTTGTCGCGCGGGGTGCCCCATTGGAAAGGCGCGGCGATGAGGCGGATGGGCAGAGCCGCGATCCGTGCCAGTTTGAGAAGCAGAGGCTGCGGCCCATCCTTCGGCAGAAAGCGCACGCTGTGACTGGCCAGCACGATACCGGCCTTGCCCAGACGCAGCGTATTCAGGATGGCTCCGGCCATGTCGAGGAGATACCGCTTTGAACGAGATCGCAGACGGCGAACAGCACGCCGCTCCGCACATTGCCGCGCGGACTCTTAAGGTCAAGCAAAGCTGTCTTAACCGGTTAGAGACACCACGCAGGTTGCGCCTGCATATCTAGACCGCGGTGGCCCCCCGCTTGACCACTTTGAGGTCGAAGGCGGCCGCCAGCAGCGCCTTTGTGTAATCTTCCTTCGGGCTCGTGAAAATCTCTTCCGCCGTACCGGTCTCGACCACCTTGCCGTTCCGCATCACGATCACCTCGTTGCAGAGCGCCCTGACGACCTTGAGGTCGTGGCTGATGAACAGGTATCCCAGGCTCCGCTTCCTCTGCAGATCGCGCAGGAGATCGACGATCTGGGCCTGCACGCTCTGATCGAGCGCGCTGGTGGGCTCATCGAGCATGATGAACTTCGGTTCCAGAACCATCGCGCGGGCAATGGCGATGCGCTGGCGTTGACCGCCGGAGAACTCATGCGGATAACGATCGAGCGACTCCGGATCGAGACCGACCTCCTTCAGCGCATGCCGGACGCGCTCCCTCCGCTGCTCGTAGGTCAGATCCGGCGTCAGGATTTGAAGTCCTTCCTCGATGATCTGCGAAATGGACAGACGCGGCGACAGCGACCCGTACGGGTCCTGGAAGACGATCTGCATCTCCTTGCGCAGCGGCCGCATCTCCTTCGAGTTCAGACCGTCGATCGGCCGCCCACAGTAGACAATCGGACCTTCCGACGATATCAGCCGAAGGATCGCCAGGCCGAGCGTCGTCTTGCCCGATCCTGACTCTCCCACCACGCCCAGCGTATCGCCCTCGCGAAGCCTGAGTGAGACGCCGTCGACCGCCTTGATGTAGTCGACTGTTCGCCGCATCAGCCCGCGCTTGATCGGGAACCAGACCTTCAGGTTATCCGTCGCGACGAGCGTCGGCGCATGAGCCGGTGCGGGTGACGCGCGCCCCTTGGGCTCGCTCTCGATCAGGTGTCGCGTATAGGGATGCTTCGGATCGGAAAAGATCGTCTCCGTCGTTCCTGCTTCCACGATCTCGCCGTGTCGCATGACATAGACGCGATCCGCCATGCGGCGCACGATGCCCAGATCATGCGTGATGAGAAGCATCGATAGTCCCAGTTCCGCCTTCAGCTCCGCCAGGAGTTCCAAAATCTGAGCCTGGATGGTGACGTCGAGCGCCGTCGTAGGCTCGTCCGCAATCAGGAGATCGGGCTCGTTGGCCAGCGCCATGGCGATCATTACCCGCTGGCGCTGCCCGCCGGAGAGCTGATGCGGGTAATCTCCAAGACGGGTTTCAGGATCGCGGATACCCACCTTGCGCAACAGTTCCACGACGCGTTCGCGAACCAGTTTCTCGTCGAGCCCGCGATGAACCCTTAACACCTCTCCGACCTGCTTCTCGATCGAGTGCAGCGGATTGAGCGACGTCATCGGCTCCTGGAAAATGATCGAGATGCGGTTGCCGCGCACCTTTTGCATCTCCTTTTCCGACGCTTTCAGCAGGTCCCGCCCCTCGAACAGCACTTCGCCGCCGGGGTGCGAGGCGGCCGGATAAGGCAGCAGCCGCATGATCGACAGCGCCGAGACGCTCTTTCCGGAGCCCGACTCGCCGACGAGCGCCACCGTCTCGCCTTTGCCGATATGAAAACTCGCGCCTTTGACGGCCAGGGTCTCAGTCCGTCCCGAACGAAAGGCAACCTTCAGACCGCGCACGTCGATCAACGTTTCACGCGCGCCTCCGGGTGCCGCTTTCGTCGTGTCCTTCGTCTCCGCTTGGGTCATGCAGGGTTCCTCAGCGGAAAGTTTTCTTGGGATCGAGCGCATCCCGCACGGCTTCGCCGATGAAGATCAGGAGCGACAGCAGAACAGCAATCAGCACGAAGCCGGACAACCCCAGCCACGGTGCGTCCAGATATTTTTTGCCCTGCAGCAGAAGTTCTCCGAGCGACGGCGATCCAGGCGGCAAGCCCAGCCCGAGGAAGTCCAGTGCGGTGAGCAGCGCCACCGATCCCGACAGCTTGAAGGGCAGAAACGTCAATGTCGCGACCATCGCATTGGGCAGCAGGTGCTTCCACATGATCGTAGTATCGGAGAGCCCAAGCGCCCGTGCGGCCCGGATGTATTCGAAGTTGCGCCCGCGCAGGAACTCCGCCCGCACGATTCCAACGAGCGATGTCCATTGGAAAGCGAGCAGCACGATCAAAAGAGTCCAGAACCCGGGAATGAGCACCGATGAGATGATCAGAAGCACGTAGAGTTCCGGGATCGAGGACCAGATTTCGAGGAACCGCTGAAAGACAAGATCGACCCGCCCGCCGAAATATCCCTGTACGGCGCCCGCAGCGACACCGACGATCGACGACAGGATGGTCAACAACAACCCGAAGATCACCGATACCCGGAAACCGTAGATGATGCGCGCCAGCACATCGCGCCCTTGATCGTCGAGGCCGAGCCAGTTCATGTTGCCGAGGGCGTGAAAGCGGGCGAGTTGCTCCGGGTCCGCATCGCAGAGCTTTGTGCTCGAAGCCCACTGCGGCGGCGCCGGAAACCCGATGCCGCTCGGCACTTCCACACCGTCCTTGACCTCGACGCACGAACCGTCTGAGCGCGCCCGCGTCGGATAATCCTTGTTGATCGTGTCGTAGGAGAAGGCAATCGGCGGCCATATGGCCCAGCCGTTGTCTTCGATTTCCCTTAAGATGACCGGATCGCGATAATCGGTGACGGCAAGAAACCCACCGAACTTCTCTTCGGGGTAATCCACGAAGACCGGCATCAGAATCTCGCCCTTGTAGCTCATGATGATCGGGCGATCGTTGGCGATGAACTCGGCGAACAACGAGACGAAGAAAAGAACGCCGAAGATCCAGAGGCTCCAGTAGCCCCGGCGATTTGCCCTGAAATTCTCCCACCGCCGCCGGTTGATCGGCGACAGCTGACCGCCACGCCAGAACTGCAGGCGGCGCACGAAAGACGGCTCGGTGGATTTCGCCGCGGCTGGCGTCGAGACGGACGTCATGCCTCAGACCTCCCGGCTCTCGAAGTCGATTCTGGGATCGACCAGCGTATAGATGAAGTCCGAGAGCAGATTGGCCACCAGCCCCACGAGCGAAAAGATATAGAGCGTGGCAAACACCACCGCGTAGTCGCGGTTGATCACCGATTCAAAGCCGAGAAGTCCGAGGCCATCGAGCGAGAAGATCGTCTCGATCAGAAGCGATCCGGAAAAGAATGCGCCGATGAAGGCCGACGGGAATCCAGCGATGATCAGCAACATCGCATTTCGGAAAATGTGCCCATAAAGCACTTCACGTTCCGTCAGGCCCTTGGCCCGGGCGGTGACCACGTATTGCTTGCGGATTTCGTCGAGGAACGAATTCTTGGTCAGGAACGTCATGGTCGTAAACGTGCCGAGCGCCAGCGCCGTCAACGGCAGGGCCAGATGCCAGAAATAGTCCGCGATCTTCCCGATTGTCGACAATTGGTCGAAGTTGTCCGAGACCAAACCCCGCGACGGGAACCACTGGAAAAACGACGAACCGGCGAACACGACGAGCAGCAGGACCGCCACAAGAAACCCCGGGACGGCATAGCCGATGACCAGAACCGTGCTTGTCCAGGTGTCGAACCGCTCCCCGTCGCGAACCGCCTTGCGAATACCGAGCGGGATCGACACGAGGTAGGTCACGAGCGTCATCCACAAGCCCAGCGAAACAGAGACGGGCAGCTTCTCCTTGATGAGTTCGATCACCGATATGTCGCGGAAGTAACTCTCGCCGAAATTGAATGTCAGGTAGTTCTTCATCATCAGCAGGAAGCGCTCGTGCGCCGGCTTGTCGAAGCCGAACTGCTTCTCGAGGCTCTTGATGAATTCAGGATCGAGACCCTGCGCGCCCCGGTACTTCGAATTCACGGCGTCGGCGCCGCCCTGACCCGTCTGCGACGAAGCCCCCCCGCCCGCAAGCTCTCCGCCGCTGCCGCCGCCAAAACGATCGGTCGCGCCAACGCCCGAGCCGGACAACTGGGCGATCACACGCTCCACCGGTCCGCCCGGCGCGAACTGGATGATCACGAAGCTGATCAGCATGATGCCGATCAGGGTCGGAAAGATCAGGAGAGTCCGCTTGAGAAGATAGGCGCCCATGGCGTGTCGCGCGTCCCTGTCACTGAGCCTGGAGTTTCGCAGCTTTCACCGGATCGTACCACCACGTCGTCAGCGCTCCACGATCGTACTTCGGCTTCACGTCCGGCCAGGAGAACTTGTTCCAGAACGCCAGATGATGCGCCGCCTTGTACCAGTGCGGCACCCAATAGTGCCCCGATCTGAGAACACGGTCGAGCGCGCGCGCCGCCGTCACGAGTTCGGCCCGAGATTGCGCCTTGACGATTTTGTCCGCCAGAGCATCGACTGCGGGATTCGAGATACCGGCCAGATTGAAACTTCCATCTGTCTTGGCCGCTTCAGAGCCCCAGAAATTCTTGAGTTCGATCCCCGGCGTCAACCGCAGGCTGAACCGTTCGATGGTCATGTCGAAGTCGAACGTTTTCATCCGCAGCTCGAACTGCGCCGGATCGACACGCCGCATGTCTGCGTTGATGCCGATGGCCTTCAGGTTCTTCACATAGGGGCCGGCGATCCGTTCGAAGGCGGCGGCGTCGAGCAGAATTTCAAAAGCGAAGGGCTCGCCCTTGGCATTCTTGAGCACCCGGTCCCTCGGATCGAACGCCCATCCCGCTTCTTTCAACAAGGCTTGCGCTCTGCGCAGGTTCTCGCGCGGAAGCCCGGACCCATCGGTCACCGGCGGCACGTAGACTTCAGCGAACACGGCCGCGGGCAGCTGATCCTTGAAAGGCTCCAGCAGAGCCAACTCCTCAGGCGACGGCTTGCCCGCAGCCTTCATGTCCGAGTTTTCGAAGAAGCTCGCCGTCCGCTCGTAAAGCCCGAAGAACAGATTGCGGTTCGACCATTCGAAATCGAAGGCGAGGTCGAGAGCCTGCCGGACGCGAACATCCTGAAACAGCGGACGCCGGGTATTCAGAAAGAAACCTTGCGCACCCGAGGGCGTTTCGTCGGGAAGAGACAGCTTGACCACCCGACCGTCTTTCACCATCGGCTTGTCGTAGCCGGTGGCCCAGTCCTTCGATGTGAACTCCTCGCGGAAGTCGATCGTGTTTGCAAACAGCGCTTCCAGTTCGAGCGTGCGGTCGCGGAAGTAGTCGTAGCGAACCTCGTCGAAATTGAACCGCCCACGATTGACCGGTAGGTCCTTCGCCCAATAATCGTCGCGCCGTTCATAGGAAACGTACCGGCCCTGGCTGAACTGTCCCACGCGATAGGGACCGGAACCCAACGGCCGTTCAAGCCACGTCTCCTCGAAGTTCCGGGTAGCGTAGAAGGCTTTCGGAAGAACGGGCAGCTGCGCCACTTCCAGCGGCAGCGGCTTGATGAGATCGCCTTTGAAGGAAAATTTCACGGTCTGCGGATCGATCGCCTCGGCTGTCTCGACATCGCGCAGGACGATCCGATAGCTGGGGTGCCCCTTGGTCTTCAACGCATCGAACGAAAAGACCACGTCCTCCGCCGTGACCGGCGACCCGTCCGCGAACTTTGCCTCGGGCCGCAGCCGGAACACGACCGACTTGCCGTCCTCCGCGACATCCGCCGATTTGGCGACGAGACCATAGACCGCATCGGGCTCGTCGAAAGCCCGCACCATGAGCGTGTCGTAAACGAGATCGAGCCCCTGCGCGCGGTCTCCCTTCAGGATGAAATTGTTGAAGCTGTCGAAAGTTAGCGTTCCGCCAGGGCCGACTTGCGAAACCTTCCCTCCCTTGGGCGCGTCCGGTTTAACGTAATCAAAATGCGCAAAGCCGGGGGGATACTTCAGGTCCCCGAACATCGACAATCCGTGCTTTTCTTCGGCGCCGGCCGGCGCGACGGCGAAAAAGAGGCCGCTTAGCGCAAGCAGTCCTGCCCGAACCAGATCCCACCTCACTTGCCGCGCGCGGCCTTCACCGCATCCGCTTTGGCCTGATCGATCCACCATGCGTTGGCATAGCCGGGGTTCTGCGAGGGCAGCGTTGCAGGCCGCCCGTAGACGTCCCACATCGCGATACGGTCGAACGGATAATACCACTGCGGCACCACGAAGAAGCTCCACAGCAGCACCCGGTCGAGAGCCCGGGTCGCGGCAACCAGATCAGCGCGGTTCTTGGCGAAAACGATATTGTCGACGAGCTTGTCGATGACGGGGCTCTTGATACCGATGGTGTTTCGGCTTCCCTCGCGATCGGCTGACGCCGATCCCCAGTAGTCGCGCTGCTCGTTGCCGGGCGAGTGCGACTGGCCGAAACTGTCGACGATCATGTCGAAGTCGCGGGTCTTCTCGCGCTGTTCGAACTGAGAACTGTCGACGATACGCACGCTCGCTGCGATCCCGAGCTTCTTGAGATTTTCGATGAACGGCAGAACGATGCGCTCGAAGTCCGGCTGCACCAGCAGAATTTCGAGCTTGAGAACGTCCCCGGCCGCGTTTTTCCTCTGGCCGCCCGCGACCTTCCAGCCTGCCTCATCGAGCAGCTTCGTCGCCGCCAGCATGTTGGTACGGAAATCCGTGTCCTTCTCGTTCGAAGGGCTCTTCCAAGGCGTCGTAAAAACTTCCGCGGGAATTTCGGCCTTCACTTCATTCAGAAACTCCAGTTCACGGCCTTCCGGCAGGCCAGTCGCCGCCAATTCGGAATTTCCGAAAAAGCTCTGCGCGCGCACGTACTGCCCATAGAAGATCGACTTGTTCAATGCTTCGAAGTTGAACGCGAGCGCGATCGCGCGCCGCACGCGCACATCGTCGAAGGGCTTGCGGCGCACATTGAAGGAAAATCCCTGCATGGATGCGACCCGCTGGTGCGCGAGCGCTTCCTTCTTCACGAGCCCCTTGCCCACTGCATCGAAATTGTACTGCGTCGCCCAGGAGCCCGCGGACGTCTCCGTCCAGAAGTCGACATCACCGCCCTTGAACGCCTCGAACGCCGGCGTCCGGTCCTTGAAATAGATGTAGGAAATCTCGTCGAAATTGTTCTGCCCCTTGGCCACCGGCAGGTTCTGCGCCCAGTAATCCTTCACGCGCTCGAACACGATACGCCGCCCCGGGTCGACGGATTTAATTTTGTAAGGTCCCGAGCCGAGCGGCGGCTCCAATGTCGACTTGGAGAGATCGCGCTTGTCGCCTTTGTCGTTCGTGCCCTCGTAGAAATGCTTCGGCACGATGCTGAGCTGGCCGACGATCAGCGGAAGCTCCCGGTTGCCCGGCTTGTCGAACGTGAACGTCACTTCGCGATCGCCGGTCTGCTCGGCCTTCACGACATTCTGATAGTAGAAGCCGACGCGTGGATCGCTCTTCTTCTGCTCATTGAAACTGAAAACGACATCTTCCGGCGTCACCGGCTTTCCGTCGTGGAACTTCGCTTCCGGCCTGAGCCCGAAAGTGACGGATGAAAAATCATCCGGGTAGGCGATCCATTCCGCGATCAGGCCATACTCGGCCGAGGGTTCGTCAGGCGAACTGAACAGCAGCGTGTCGAACATGTTTCCCAGACCCGCTGCCGCCTGTCCCTTCACCGTAAAGGGATTGAGGTTGTCAAACCCGCCGATGGCCGAAAGCCGCAGCGTGCCGCCCTTTGGCGCTTCGGCGTTCACCCATGGAAAAGACTGGAAATCAGCAGGCAGCTTCGGTTCGCCGAGCAGCGAAACCGCATGACGTTTCTGAATTGCCGTCTCGCCGGCCAGAACGGGCACATGTCCCGACAGAACGACCCCCGCGAAGAGACCTGCAAGTAGCGATCGGCGGTTCATCGGCGGAATGTCCTCCCGGTTCGATTGGCGGCAAACGCAGTGCGCGCTACGACGCTCAACTGCTTAACATGCGTGTAGCCTCGGCAAGGTGGCCGTGGCGCTTAAAGTTTCTTAATGTCCCCGGCCAACGAAAAGCCCCGCCAAATCGTTGGCGGGGCTTAAGTTTCAGGCAGGTTGCTGAGGCTCAGTTCGGCAGAGGCGCCGGGCTGTCCGCCAAGCTGCGCAGATAGGCGATGATGTTGGCGACTTCCGCCGGATCCTTGACGCCGGCAAACGCCATTTTCGTTCCGGCAATGTAGCCCTTCGGCTGATGAATGAAGGCCGCAAGGTTTTCATACGTCCATTCGCCGCCTTTGGCTTTCAGGGCATCGGAATACTTCGCCGCGAAGTCCGCCTGCGCCGCCAAGGGACGATTGAGGATGCCCCAGAGGTTGGGCGCCGCGCCGCTCGCCGCATCCTTCTTGACGACGTGGCAGGCCGCGCACTTCTTGAACAGGGCGGCCCCGTCTTCGGCCTTCGCCGTTGCAACCATGGCAGCCACAGCCTTGGCATCGAAACCGGTGGCAGCGGCTGGAGCAGCACCGTCTTTTGCTGGCGCTTCAGCGTCCTTTGCCGCTGCAGCAGGCGCTTCAGCGGCCTGCTTTTCAGCGCCCTCGGCAGCAGATGCCGGCGCCGCGGCAGTGTCGGTCGGCAGCCTGTACCCGTCGACCGGCTGGACCGGGCTGACAGCCGTCTTGGCACATGCTCTGCCGCATGTATAGGGAGCCAACGTCAGCTTGCAACGTGGCAGACCTTGTGTTCTAGACCGGCACCGCGAGACGTATTGTCCCGGACCCCTACGGATCGACCCGATGACCCGGTGCATCATCATTATTCCCGCGCGTCTCAAGGCGACGCGCCTGCCCGACAAGCCCCTGGCCGACATCCACGGCGTTCCGATGATCGTCCATGTCTGGCGGCGAGCCATGGAGGCCGGCAGCGGCCGGGTTGTTGTTGCTACCGACAGCGAAGCCGTTCTGAACACGGTCCGCGCCGCGGGAGGCGAGGCGGTGATGACCCGCGCCGATCACCCGTCGGGCTCCGACCGCATCCACGAGGCTTTGTCCCGCGTCGACCCTGGCAACGAATCGGACGTCGTCGTTAACCTGCAAGGCGACCTGCCAACGCTCGATCCCAGCCTGGTCCGCGCCTGCCTTGCCCCTCTCACCGGCCCGGGCCCCGACATCGCCACGCTGGCGGCTGAAATCACCCTCGAAGAAGAGCGCCACAATCCCAATGTGGTGAAAGTCGTCGCGACGACCCTTGCCGCTCCGTCCCGGCTGCGCGCCCTCTACTTTACGCGCGCCACGGCTCCCTATGGCGAAGGGCCCCTTTATCACCACATCGGCATCTACGCTTACCGCCGCCCCGCGCTCGAACGCTTCGTCACGCTCGAACCGTCGGGCCTGGAGCTGCGGGAAAAACTCGAACAGCTGCGGGCCCTGGAGAACGGCATGCGCATCGACGTGTCGATCGTTGACACTGTTCCTCTCGGTGTCGATACTCCCGCCGATCTCGAACGAGCGCGTCAGCTTCTTTCGCCTGCGGCGTCCTGAAAATCTCACAAACCATCGAGCCTTGAAAGCGATGCCGACATCGAAGCACGCGCCCGCGCTGAAGCGCATCGCCTACCAGGGCGAGCCCGGAGCCAATTCGCATCTGGCCTGCAAGGAAGCTTTCCCCGAATTCGAGCCTGTTCCCTATCCGACGTTCGAGGATGCGTTGGCCGCCGTGAAGGCGAGCGACGTGGGCTGCGCGATGATCCCGATCGAAAATTCCGTGGCGGGCCGCGTGGCCGATATTCACCATCTTCTGCCGGACGCCGGGCTCTACATCACCGGCGAGCATTTTCTTCGCGTCCATCACCAGTTGATGGCTCGACCCGGTGCCACGCTCGATACCATCAAGCGCGTCATGAGCCATACCCAGGCGCTTGGCCAGTGCCGCAATACGTTGCGCAAACTTGGGCTGAAGCCGGTGCCGGAAGCCGACACGGCCGGATCGGCCCGCATGGTCTCGGAGTCAAACGACATAGCGGTCGCGGCCATCGCATCGACGCTCGCCGCAGAAATCTACGGACTCCAGATACTGAAGTCCGATATCGAGGATGAAACCCACAACACGACGCGTTTCGTCGTCCTCGCCAGCGAACCCGACGATGCCGAGCCCGAGGACGGCCCCGTCGTCACGACTTTCCTTTTCCGCGTCCGCAACGTTCCCGCCGCTCTCTACAAGGCGCTCGGCGGCTTCGCGACGAACGGCGTCAACATGACGAAGCTGGAAAGCTACCAGACCGAAGGCACCTTCAACGCAACGATGTTCTTTGCCGATATCGAGGGCCACCCCGTCGAGCGCAAGGTGCAGCTCGCGCTGGAGGAACTCTCGTTCTTCTCCACCGAACTGAAGGTGCTCGGCACCTATCTGGCAAGCCCCTATCGCGCCGAGGCGCAAGCCCGCGCGCGCCCGGAACCAGGCCAGATCCGATGAGGCTCGCCAACAAGGTCGCGATCGTCACCGGCGGTGCATCAGGCTTCGGCCGCGGCATTGCGGAGGCGTTTGCGCACGAGGGCGCGCTCGTCATGGTCGCCGACCGCGACACCAAAGGTGCTGCGGCGGTCGCCGCGGCTATCGGCAAGTCGGCCGTTCCCTTCACCTGCGACGTGTCATTGAAGGCCGATGTCGATGCAATGGTCGGCGCCTGCGCTCACACGTTTGGCGGCCTGGATATTCTGGTCAACAATGCGGGCATCACGCACAAGAACCAGTCGCTGATGACCGTGACGGAAGACGAATTCGACCGCATCTACGCTGTCAACGTGAAGTCGATCTACCTGACGACCCTCGCCGCCGTGCCGGAGTTCGAGAAGCGCGGCGGCGGTTCCATCATCATCACGGCATCGACCGCAGGCGTGCGGCCCCGCCCCGGCCTGACCTGGTACAACGGCTCTAAGGGAGCCGCCGTCACGCTGACGAAATCGATGGCAGCGGAATTGGCACCAAAGAACATTCGCGTTAACGCCATCAACCCGGTCATCGGCGAAACCGGCATGATCGAACAGTTCATGGGAATGCCCGATACACAGGAAAACCGCGCCAAATTCACCGCCGGTATTCCATTGGGCCGGTTTTCCAAGCCGCAGGATATCGCCAACGCCGCTGTCTTTTTCGCCGACCCCGCCTCCGCGTTCGTCACCGGTACGGCGCTCGAAGTCGACGGCGGGCGCTGCATCTGAGTCATGGCCGCAGCCCTCCTCACCCTTCGCG
>JALOTA010000109.1 GCA_025458125.1 Hyphomicrobium sp. | reverse complement strand
GCAACTCCCGCGACGGCCGGCTCTCGTTCACAACTGACATGAAGGACGCGGTCGCCGGGGCAGACGTTGTATTCATCGCTGTCGGTACGCCCTCACGGCGTGGCGACAACCATGCCGATCTGGCTTACGTCTATCAGGCCGCGCGCGACATTGCTCAGTCTCTGAAGAGGCACACCGTCGTCTGTACGAAGTCGACGGTGCCGGTCGGAACCGGCGACGAGATCGAAAGAATCATTCGGGAACTGAGGCCGGATGCCGACGTCTCCGTCGCATCCAATCCCGAGTTTCTGCGTGAAGGTGCGGCCATCGAGGACTTCAAGCGGCCTGATCGAATCGTCATTGGCATCACCGATCAGAAGGCTCGCGAGGTGATGGCGGAACTCTACGCGCCGCTGTGAACGTGCAGGACGTAGCGCGCGGGATCGGCCTCGATAATCGCATCGGGACCAAGTTCCTGCATGCGGGCCCGGGCTATGGCGGCTCCTGCTTCCCCAAGGACACGAATGCGCTTGCCAAGACGGCTCAGGATTTCGGCGTTCCGCTGCGTCTCGTCGAAACGGTGATCGCGGTCAACGATCAGCGCAAGCGCGGCGTCGCCCGCAAGGTGATGGCCGCATGCGGCGGGAACGTCCGAGGAAAGACCATTGCGATTCTGGGCCTGACGTTCAAGCCCAATACCGACGATATGCGCGACGCCCCCTCCATCGCCATCATCCGGTTCCTGCAGGATAATGGCGCCCGCATCAAAGCCTATGACCCCAAGGGCGTGGAGCAGGCGAAGTCCGAACTGACGGACGTCGCATACATGCCGAACGCCTATGCCTGCATCGAGGACGCCGATGCGGTGTGCTTCGTAACCGAGTGGGAGCAGTTCCGCGCCCTCGACCTCGATCGCGTGAAATCGCTTCTGAAGTCGCCGGTCGTGGTCGACTTACGCAACATCTACAAGCCGGAGGAGATGCGCCGCCGTGGGTTCAGGTACTATAGCGTCGGCCGCGCGGCGGTTCCCGACTGATCCCGCCGGCCGCAGCGCAACACTGCGGCCGGCGCTGGGCCATCAGAAGAACTTCAGGTAGCGCGAACGCTCCCAATCCGAGACGTGGTTCAGGTAGCTGATCCACTCGTTGCTCTTGTAATCGAGCCACGCGCCGAACATGCCGTCGCCGAACACGGACTTGGCCAGCGGGTCGGCCGCGAACGCATCAAGCGCGTCGCCGAGTGTCTGCGGCAGCCTCTTGATGCCGAGCTTTGCCAGCTCTTCCGGCGACTTCAAATACATGTTCTCGGTATGCGGATCTCCCGGATCGGCGCCCGCCGCGATACCCTCCAGGCCTGCGGCGAGCACGAGCGCGGCGCCGAGGTAGGGGTTGCACGAACTGTCGGCGGCACGCAATTCGACGCGCCCGCCCCCGAGTGGAATACGTAGCGTGTTCGTGCGGTTGTTATTGCCATAGCAGCCCCAGATCGGCGCCCATGTGAAGCCCGACATGGAGCCTCGGAGCACGAGTCGCTTGTAGCTGTTCACCGTCGGCGCCACGACTGCGCAGATCGCCGGCAGGTGCGCCAGCACGCCTGCGATGAACTGGTAACCCAGTTTGGACAAACCGCATCCGCGCGGATCGCTGGCGTCGGCGAACAGGTTCTTGCCCGATTTGATGTCGGCGAGGGACATGTTGAAATGAGCGCCCGATCCGGCTCGGTCCACATACGGCTTGGGCATGAAGGTGGCGAACGCACCATGCTTGCGGGCGATTTCATGCGCCATCATGCGGAAGAACACATAGCGATCCGACATCGAAAGCGCGTCGAAGAAGCGGAAATCGACTTCGAACTGGCCGATGCCGTCCTCGTGGTCGAAGGAGTAGACGTCCCAGCCCAGACCGTTCATTGCCGAGACCAGTTCGTCCATCCAGTCCATATTGTCGAGCATTCGCGCGACGTCGTAGGCGGGCTTCTCCAGGTTCTTTCGGTTGGACACCGGGGCGTACCCGAGCGGATTGGACGGATCGTCCTTCAGAACGAAGAATTCGGCCTCCATGCCGAGGTTGAACGTGAAGCCCATGCCGGCGGCTTTTGCCAGGACGCGCTTCAGAATGTTCCGGCTGCACGCTTCGAACGGCGCGCCTTTAAGCCACAAGTCGGAGGCAAACCACGCCGTATCCCCGCGCCACGGAAGTACAATCGCCGAATTGGGATCGGGATGCGAAGCGACCTCTTCATCCGAGACGTCCTGAGGCACGCCGTCGAGTGCCGCGCCGGTGCAAAGCTCCGAGCCTTTCATCATGCGTCCGAGGTGATCGATCGGCACGACTTTGCCCTTCGATACGCCATGCAGATCGACGTAGCTGGCGAACATGTACTTCACGCCTTCGGCACGCAGCCTCCCGGCAAGTTCGTTTGTGGTCGGATCGGTCGCCACGTCCATGAAAAACCTCACTGTCAGCCAAAGCGTGATGAAGCTTGCGGGTTGCAAGCCCATCCATAATTAAATACATGATTAAATAACGGGGAAGCGATTTCTTCGCCGCGAATGCCCGAGTTCCGAACAATCTCACGAGCAAACCGCCCAAAAGACGAGCATGCGATGGCACGACGAGTACGAAACGCCGTTGGGCGCCCTAAGGCCGGCAGCCTTGGTGCCGATGCAGAAGCCGTGATCCTTGCGGCGGCACTCGATCTCTTTGCCGCGAAGAACTTCTCGTCCGTTCGCACCGCGGACATCGCCAGGGCGACGGGCTTCAATCAGGCGCTGATCTTCTACTACTTCCAGAACAAGGAAGAACTCTACCGGCGAGCCGTACTCGAAGCTGTCGAACAAGCCTTTCAATCGTTCCGAACCGCGCGCGAGGACGTCAACGATCCTGCCGAACTCATCACGGCCTGGATCGACAACCACATCCACGCATGGGATGCGATCGCCAAACTCATCAAGCTATCGATCGACTACGCCGCGACGGCCAAGCGCAAGACAACGATCGATCGTGCCATCCGTACCTTCTACGACCAGGAGCGCAAGGTTCTCCAGGCGGCGCTTGACGAAGGCGTGGCCCGTGGGTTGTTCGGCAAGATCGATACGGTCGGAACGGCCACATTCATCTCCACGTACCTCGACGGCGTCTTCGTCCGCGCGATGGTATTTCCCGATTTCGATCCCATCGCAGCAATCGGGAACCTGAAGTCGAATATGCCAAAAATGTTGAGACCGCCCGGGCGGGGATGATCACTCTCAGGCCGGCGAAACCTGCCGCGCGCTGATCTTGACGTTCACTGGCCGGTTCAAGATCTCGAGGAGGACCACCAGCCGGTCCTTTTCCGCAAGGTCGATGATGGTTGCGACCGTGCCGTCGAAGGGACCATCGGTGATCCTAACTTTTTGTCCCGCTGCGTAGGGGGTTGGAGGCGCCACGATGACGCCGTCCTGCTCGCGGGTGCGCAACGCCGATATGAACTGCGAGTCTAGGCGGCACGGCTCCTCGCCGTTGCGCACCACAGAGCGCACGCCGATCGTGGACAGGATCGGCCGCCAGCTGAGGGATTGATCGGCTAATTCGATGAAGAGGTACCCGGGAAAAAGTGGGCGCAGCACATTTGTCGTGCGGCGCGCGTGCCGGACGCGCTTGCGCAGCATGGGGCAATACGTGTTGAACCCCTGGTTGTGCAGATTGGCGATCGCCTGCGCTTCCTTGTGAGGATGCGTATTGACCACGATCCAGGGCGCCAGAGCTTCCGACATGCCGTGCAATCTAGCGGGTCGTGTCCCGCAGCGCAGTCAAAAATTGCCGCCTCAGGGCGCTGCCGGCGCCTTGAAATAGGGCTCCACGGTACCCTTGAGCTTGATTGTGATCGGCCGTCCCGCCCGGTCCTTCGCCTTCCCGGCGGCGACCCTGATCCAGCCCTCGCTGACGCAATACTCCTCGACGTTGGTCTTTTCCTGCCCGTTGAAGCGAATTCCGACGTCCCGCGCGAGCACGGCTT
The DNA here is from genome assembly GCA_025458125.1 of Hyphomicrobium sp. Taxonomy (GTDB): domain Bacteria; phylum Pseudomonadota; class Alphaproteobacteria; order Rhizobiales; family Hyphomicrobiaceae; genus JAGVSR01. The sequence continues at coordinate 2,777 of JALOTA010000109.1, read as the reverse complement.
CATCGTAGTGGGGGCTCGATGGATTGACGGAGAGGCGGTCGGGGGGCGTATCGGTCATGGCGAGGTTTTCCTCTGCTCTGTCTGCGTCAGTTCGCGAAACGGAAGTGCAGGACGTCGCCGTCCTTGACGACATAGTCCTTGCCTTCGAGCCGCATCCGGCCGGCTTCCTTGGCTCCGGCTTCGCCCTTGCCCGCAACATAATCGTCATAGGCGATCGTCTCGGCGCGAATGAAACCCTTCTCGAAGTCCGTATGAATGACGCCGGCGGCTTGCGGCGCCTTGGTCCCACGCGTGATCGTCCAGGCGCGCGCTTCCTTGGGACCGACGGTGAAATAGGTGACGAGATCGAGGAGGCCATAACCAGCACGGATCAGTCGATTGAGGCCGGGCTCATCGAGCCCCATCGATCCCAGAAACTCGTCGCGATCTTCGGCGGGAAGGCCGGCAAACTCCGCTTCGATCTTGGCCGAAATGACGACTGACGCTGCACCCTCCGCCTTCGCCCGTTCTTCCACTCTCTTCGAATAGGCATTGCCTGTCGCAGCCGATGCTTCGTCCACGTTGCAGACGTAGACGACGGGCTTGGCCGTCAGAAGTTGCAGGGCACGGAATGACGGCGTTTCTTCAGGCGTGACATCCGCGGTCCGTGCAGGCTTGCCCTCACGCAGTGGGACGAGGATTTTTTCGATCAGTGCGAACTGCGCCTTCGCCTCTTTGTCGCCAGCCTTCGCCTTCTTCTCGATCGGACCGGCGCGTTTCTCCAGGCTCTCCAGATCGGCCAGCATCAACTCCGTTTCGACGACGTCGGCATCCGCGAGCGGATCGACGCGGTTCTCCACGTGGGTGATGTCGTCGTCCTCGAAGCAGCGCAGGACATAGGCCACGGCATCGACTTCGCGGATGTGCGACAAGAACTTGTTTCCGAGCCCTTCGCCCTTGGACGCGCCGCGCACGAGGCCCGCAATATCCACGAACGTCAGGCGCGTGGGAATGATCTGCGCCGAGCCCGCAATTCCAGCCAGCGTGTCGAGGCGTGGATCGGGCACGCCGACTTCCCCCACGTTGGGCTCGATCGTGCAAAACGGATAATTCGCTGCCTCCGCCGCCGCCGTCTGTGTCAGCGCGTTGAAGAGGGTGGATTTTCCGACGTTCGGCAAGCCGACGATGCCGAGCTTGAAGCCCATGACGTGTTGTCCTTGATTTGGTTTCCGCTGGGCTACAACGCCCCGCGTCGCGGATCAATCGGGGATGGCGACGCGGCGTCCGCGGCCGCCGGATGAGTTGGCTGCGTCAGCCGTCCTTGGGTTTGCGGCCGGCCAGCCACTTCGCGAGATTGTCGGCAAGAGCACTCGCGCGCTTCGAGCGGCGCTCTCCGGGCGGCCCGCCCGTCGAGACAGGACGCGGTGAGGGCTTGGCGCGGTCAGCCAGCGGTTCGGCCACCGTCGTGTCTTTGCCGTCAACGCTCTGCAACAGCCGTGCAACATCGTTCTGGAAGCGCTGGGCGTCACCCCGGGCAAGATGCGGGGCTGCTTTCGCAATCGCATCCAGCAGATCCGGCAACCAGGTCTGATCAGCTTTCGAAAAATCGCTGAGCACGAAGTGGGCCACCGCATCCTTGGCGCCGGGATGCCCGATGCCGAGTCTCACACGCAGCGTCTCGTTGCCCAGATGCGCCGAGATCGATCGCAATCCGTTGTGTCCGGCATTGCCGCCGCCCGTCTTCGCCTTGATGCGGCCGGGCAGCAGATCGAGTTCGTCGTGAAAGACGACGACGTCGCCTTCCGCGATCTTGAGAAAGCGGGCCGCGTCCCCGACGCTCTGCCCGCTCTCGTTCATGTAGGTTTCGGGCTTCAGCAGCAGAATTTTCTCGCCGCCGATTTCTCCATCGGCCGCATAGCCTCTGAACTTCTTTTTCCAGGGACCGAAACGGTGAACCTCGGCGATGCGATCCACCGCCATGAAACCGATATTGTGACGATTTCGGGCGTATTTCTCGCCAGGGTTCCCCAGACCGACAAAGAGCTTCATGGGCAGAAAAGCTCCACGGCAGGAAAGGAACCGGCGCACGCGGCGGCCGCGCGCGCCGGACCTGTCGTCTTACTTCTTCTTGGCTGCGGGCGCGGCAGCCGGAGCGGCCTTGCCGCCAGCCGCAGGAGCGGCCGCCTTGGCGGCTGCCGGAGCAGCGCCCTTTGCGGCAGCAGGAGCCGCAGCCGCAGCCGCCGGAGCGGCTTCGCTGGCGGCTTCTTCTTCCTTGCGCACGCCGGCGATGGTGGCGATGGTGAAATCGCGGTTGGCGATCACCGGCTTCGCCGATGTCGAGCCCTTCCAGATTGATCTCGAACGAGTCCGGGATGCGATCATAAGGACAGAACACCTCGACCTCGTGACGCACGATGTTGAGAATGCCACCGCGCTTCAGGCCGGGCGAGAGGGTCTCGTTGGTGAACTTTACGGGCACGGCCACGCGGATGATGCCGTCCTTGCCCACGCGCAGGAAATCGACGTGGATCGGGAAGTCCTTCACCGGGTCCACCTGCACGTCGCGCGGGATGACGCGGATCTTGCCCTTGCCGGCGATGTCGATGTCGAACACGGACGCCGTAAAGTGACCCTTCAGGATCTGCTTCCAGAGTTCGTTGTATTCCAGTGCGATGATTTCGGGCGACTGGTTGTCGCCATAGATCACGGCGGGTACGTTTCCTTCACGGCGAGCTTGACGTGCGGCCCCCTTGCCTGCACGCGGGCGCGCCGTGGCCTTGAGAGCGATGATCTCAGAA
>JALOTA010000108.1 GCA_025458125.1 Hyphomicrobium sp. | reverse complement strand
GTCGATCATGATCGGCACTTTCGAAATATCGGGCTCCGAGGCGATCATGTTGAGGAACGTCGTCATGGCCCGCTCGGAATCGAGAAGCCCCTCGTCCATGTTGACATCGAGGATCTGAGCGCCGTTCTCGACCTGCTGGCGCGCCACGGAGAGGGCACCGGCGTAGTCCCCGGCCTCGATGAGCTTGCGGAACTTCGCCGAACCCGTGACGTTGGTACGTTCGCCGACGTTGATAAAGGACTGTGCTGCGGAGGTCATTGCTTCTTCTCTTGCTGGGTCTTGTCCGTATCCGGGCCGTTATCAGGAGAGTCAACCGGCGGACATGCTCGTGTCAGTTTGGCGAACCTACGGATTAACCGGCGACAAACGGTTCGAGGCCAGAGAGCCGCATTTTCGGGGCGCGTTTCGGGATCGGGCGCGGCGGGTAGCCTTTCACGTGGTCGGCGATGTGGGCGATGTGATCGGGAGTTGACCCGCAGCAGCCGCCGATGATGTTGAGCAGGCCGTCACGGGCCCAAGGCTCGGTCTTGCATGCCATGTCGTCGGGCGTTTCATCGTACTCGCCCATCGCGTTGGGCAAGCCAGCGTTCGGGTAGGCCGAAATACGGCATTCGGCGACCTGCGCGAGTTCGGCGACGTAGGGGCGCATCAGTTCAGCGCCCAGCGCGCAGTTCAGTCCGATCGAGAACGGCTTCAGGTGCCGCAGAGAGTAATAGAACGCCTCCGCCGTCTGACCGGAAAGTGTCCGTCCGGACCGATCGGTAATCGTTCCCGACAGCATGATCGGAAGCTCGATGCCGAGTTCTTCGAACACGTCGAGCGTGGCATATCCGGCCGCCTTTGCGTTCAGAGTATCGAAGATCGTTTCGATCAGGATGACGTCGGCTCCGCCCTTCACCAGTCCGCGCACCTGCTCCGCGTAAGCCTCGCGCAGTTCGTCGAACGTGATGTTGCGGAAGCCGGGGTCGTTGACCTGAGGAGAAATCGACGCGGTGCGGTTGGTCGGGCCGACCGCGCCGGCAACGAAGCGCGGCTGGCCGGGCGTCAGCTTGTCGAACTTGTCGGCGGCCGCGCGTGCGAGCTTGGCGGCCGCAAGGTTGATCTCATAGGAAAGCGCCTCCATGCCGTAATCGGCCATGGATATCACCTGCGCGTTGAACGTGTTGGTCTCGATGATATCTGCACCGGCAGCCAGGTACTGCTCATGGATTTCCTGGATCACCTGCGGCTGCGTCAGCACAAGGAGATCGTTGTTGCCTTTGACGTCGCGCGGCCAGTCCTTGAATCGCGCACCGCGATAATCGGCTTCCTGGAACTTGTGGCGCTGGATCATTGTGCCCATGGCCCCGTCGATGATCAGGATCCGCTCGGACGCGGCTTTCTCGAGGGCGGCATAACTTGCAAGGCGCTTCATGACGGTACTTTCATTCGATGGTGGTACGGCCGGGGCATCGGGCAGCGAGAAACACCGCTAGGCGATCATGACGCGGCGATCTTCCAGGGGCGCGGCATGCAATGGACGCAGGCCGAGCAGATGGCAGATCGCGTAGACGAGATCGGCGCGGTTCAACGTGTAGAAGTGGAAGGTCTTGATGCCCTCATCGACGAGCTGCATCACCTGTTCGGTGGCAACTGCGGCAGCGACCATCTTGGTCGTCTCCGGGTCGTTGTCGAGGCCCTCGAAGCGGCGCGCCAGCCAGGCCGGTACGGAAGCTCCGGCGCGAACGGCAAACCCGGCGACCTGCCGGAAATTATGGATCGGTACGATCCCTGGCGTGATCGGCACCCAGATGCCCGCGGCGCGGCAGCGCTCGAGGAAACGCAGATAGTGGGCGTTGTCGAAGCCGAACTGCGTGATGATGCGATCGGCGCCAGCATCCACCTTGGCCTTCAGGTTATCGATGTCGGCCTGGAGGGTCTGGCTCTCGGGATGCTTCTCCGGATAGCCGCCGACGGAGATTTCGAAATTCGCGATCTTCTTAAGGCCCGCGACGAGATCGGCGGCATTGACGTATCCGCCGGGCTGCGGCTCGTACTTCTGGCCGACGCCTGCCGCGGGGTCGCCGCGCAGGGCTACAATGTGGCGCACACCGGCATTCCAATAGGCGCGCGCGACGGCGTCCACTTCTTCGCGCGTGGCGTCCACACAGGTCAGATGCGCGGCCGGCCGCAGGTTCGTCTGGCTCACGATCCGCTCGACGGTTGCATGGGTCCGCTCACGCGTGGTGCCGCCCGCGCCGTAGGTCACGGACACAAACTCAGGCGCCAGCGGTGCCAGACGCTTGATCGCCGACCACAGCTGTTCCTCCATCTTCTCCGACTTCGGGGGGAAGAACTCGAAGGATACGGCAATCTCACCGGCACCCAGTAGCCGGCTTTTCCTCTCCATGCCCTCGACCATCAGCGGGCCTCCTCGATCTGGCGGGCCGTAACGCCCGCTCTGTTGTCTGACTGCAATGCCGGTGGGCGTGGCCGTTCGGCCAGCCACAGCGAAACGGTGAGTGCCGGACCTTCCGAGGCGCCGCCGCGCTTCAATAGTTCGGCGCGTTTCAAGCCAAGGCCCGCCGCGGCTGTCCACTGCTCGATGGTATCGGACCCGATGCCGAGACGCTTGTGGGCGTGTTCATCGCGGAGAAATTCGAGATCATGCGGCGCGAAATCGACGATGAGCAGTTTTCCGCCAGGGGCCAGAATGCGCGCCGCTTCCGCGATCGCCGCACCGGGATCGGCGAGGAAGTGGAGGACCTGATGCATGACCACAGCGTCGGCAACGCCGTTCTGCAGCGTGAGGTCATAAAGATCGCCGTGGCGGACTTCCGTGTTGTGGTATCCGGCGGCTGCGAGCTTCATTTCAGCGTAGGCCAGCATTGATTGATTGAGATCGAACCCCAAACCACGCTCATACCGGCCGGCGAAAAGCTCCAGGATGCGGCCCGTGCCTGTGCCCAGATCGACGAACAGCCGGAACGGTCCTGGCCCCATGGCTTCGAGCATCGCCGTCTCGACGGCCCCTTCGGAGACGTAAAGACTGCGGATGCGATCCCAATCGGCTGCGTGGGTCTTGAAGTAGGCTTGTGCGACCAGCTCACGCTCGCGCTTCAGCGCCTCAAGCCGTTCCCGGTCGCGGCGCGCTACGGGATCGGCGGCCTCGATCGCCGTCAGGAGTTGGCGGGCCAGATGTCCGCCTGCGGTGCGGTCGGAGACATGGAAAAAAACCCAGCTCCCATCGCGGAACCGCTCAATGAGCCCGGCTTCGGCCAGAAGTTTCAGATGCCGGGACAGACGCGGCTGGCTTTGCCCCAGGATTTGCGTCAGGTCCTTCACCGATAACTCGCTGCGTGACAGAAGCAGAAGAATGCGCAAACGGGTCGGCTCCGCGGCCGCTTTCAGCGCCGTTACCAGATCAGCCATTTGCAATGCGTCGACCACCGGAACTCCCACCTTTTCTGGCAGACATAAAGATATGTTTATGTCTGTCAAGAGGAATGAGGTTTCGTCCAAAAGTGAACAGCGTCCTGCCGCAACTTAACCCGGCATCAATCTTACCAATCGTAGGGTTGCACTGGTCATCCGTCTTCGCGCTCACGTTTCCGGGAGCCACTGCCCATGCGCCCTTCCGCAGTCGACAGCATGACGCCGTCGATGCCCGACTTCGCCGCTCCGACGATCCGCATCGTGCAATTGCCGGCGCGCCGGACCACTGGATTGCTGCTGTTCTCGCTGCTGGCCGTCGCAGCCCTGCTCCTGTCACCCTATTTTCTGATCGTGACGGCAGCCCTTGCCGATCAGACCGTGCGCGAAGTGGCCTCAGCCCGGCCGCTTGCAACGGCGCAGATCCTGGCCGGCCTGGCCTTCTGGCTCATTCTGCTTGGTTTCCCGATCTATCGCCTGCTCGATGCCCTCACCCGCAGCCGCTCCATCGAGATAGCCGGCGGGCGCGTTTCGGTGGCTGACCGGGCGTTCGGCAAGGTCTCGTCGTGGGACGCCCCACTGACCGAATTTCTCGGCGTCGCCCCTTTCCTGCGGGCCACCCACTCGGGCGTTCGCCACGAACTGATCCTGGTTCATCCCGAACGGCAGCGGTCGCTTCTGATCGCCATGGCGCCGAGGCTGATGCAGTCGGACGTCAATCCGGTTCTTGCAGCGCTTGGCCTCTCGGAGTTGCCGCCACGGGTTCTCTCGCGCGGCGGACGGGGGGCTGAGCGCTAAGCTGCCTCTTGGCAAGAGATTCCACGTCCGTGAGCATTTGACGGATACGGTTCAGAATGGTCTAGCTTGACGCAAAGTGTTCGAGGCCACCGGCATGCCGCATTCGCGAGCCAAGGTCCGTCTCCGTTATTCGCCTCAAGGGTCACAAGCGAGTCAGTCAACGATGCCCAATATGCCCCGCCGTTCTGCAAGCCTGAGTGTATTGACCGCTTGCGTGGCGTTCCTGATTTCAGCCCTACCCGCATTGGCGGAAACGCCGGCCGCCTACATGCAGCGCGTGGCCAACGAACTAGTCGCCGCGTCCCGCTCCGGTTCAGCCCTGGCATTCGCGACCGCTCTGCGCAGCCATGCGGATCTGCCGGCCATTGGTCTGACGGCGCTCGGTTCCTACGCCAACCGGCTGCCGAAGACGGATCGGCCCGCCTACTACACGGGCATGGTCAACTGGATTGCGCGCTACGCCGCCAAGGAGGCTCCCAAATACCCCGTGGCCAGAGCCGTAGTCACCGGACAATCCGCCGGCACGGGCGGCGTGACGTATGTCGATACGACAGTGACGTTGCGCAGCGGAGAGTCGTACGACGTCCGCTGGACCATCGTCCGCCGGGGTAACGCCTACAAGGTGCGGGAAGCTGAGATCCTGATGTTCCAAATGACGACCGTGCTTGGCAATTTGTTCCAGGACTACATCAGCAAGAACCAGGACAACCCGAAGGCCCTGGTGGCGGCGCTCAACCAGTAACTTCCGGCCGTATGTCCGGCGCACGAAAAAGGCCGCCCGGTGGGCGGCCTTTTCCGTTTGAATGTTGTCACGGCGGGGTCAGATCCGGAAGACGGCTCCGGAGACCGAACGGGCGCGGGTGCGAACGGCACCGCCGTCGTTGCCGGACTTGACCAGCCACTGGCCATTCGGGGCGCGGCCCACGATCATGCCGACATGATGGCGCCATACGACCACGGCGCCGACCTGGGGACCTGACGGCGACCCGTAGTTCCGCCAGTTCCAGGCGAGATTGTATTCCGGTCCGCCACCCTTCTGGGTGCGCATCCACCAGCCGCACCACCGGCTGGGACGCGGCCCCACGCCGGAATGACGGGGAGCGCCTTCGACCTGTTGGGCGTAGCGTTGTTGGCGGGCGCGCTGACGCGTTCCGCGGTTCAACGGCTGGCCGGCTTCGGTCTGCTGCCAGCCTTGCGACTGCGTCGGATCGTAGGGTCGGGCCTCGGCCGTCGAGACGGCGGCGAGCGCGGCGATGGCCGCAAGTGCGGGAAGGATTAGTCTGCTCATGGGTGTCGGTCCCTGTTTTGCTTTTTCCGAACGTTTGCCAAGCGCGCCACCTTTGCGGCCAAAGCAAGGTGAGCAAAACCTGCCAAGTCTCAGCTGTCGCAGGGCAATTCGACGCCTGCGGCGGGATGGACCACACGCATAAGTTTCAGACGATCCGAGCCTTTTGGGCGACCGCTCTGAATTTACTACCGAATGTGAGTTCCGGGTGCGGAGCTTCGGGTTGTAGCGGGGTGGAAGCAGACGGAACTAAAGTACCGTTCTAGCTTGGTGATGCACCCTTCCTGCGCGGCGACTTTTTGCGGGACGGCGCCTCGCCCCGCCGGGACTTTTCCCACCTCGCAATTTGGCCCGCGAACAGGTCGCGTGCCGCCAGCATCCACACCCGGAGCATCGACCGGCTTCGACAGCCTGATGTTTTCTGCGTGAACGAGATAGTCGGCCGCCGCGCCCACCCGAAGATCGAACGGCCGGACCAAGCGGCCCGCCGCTCAGCGTTCGAATCTCTTGAATTTGATGCGGTGGGGTTCCACGGC
>JALOTA010000107.1 GCA_025458125.1 Hyphomicrobium sp. | reverse complement strand
GGTTGCGCGGCCGGTTCGCCTGGGTTAACAGGGGCCTGTATATTTCGAGTTGCGCTGCGGATCACGCGCCGACCCCTAGGAGACCCCGGTGGATAACCTGCTCACCGACTATCTTCCGCTGGCCGTTTTTCTCGCTGTCTCACTCGGCTTCATGGCTGTCCTGATGATCGCGCCGTTCCTCGTGGCGGTGCGCAATCCCGACCCGGAGAAGGTTTCGGCCTACGAGTGCGGCTTCAACGCCTTCGACGATGCGCGCATGAAATTCGACGTGCGCTTCTATCTCGTCTCGATCCTGTTCATCATCTTCGACCTGGAAGTCGCATTCCTGTTTCCCTGGGCCGTGGTCTTCAAGGACATCGGCGTTTACGGGTTCTGGTCGATGATGCTGTTTCTCGGTGTCCTGACCATCGGCTTCATCTACGAGTGGCGCAAAGGAGCGCTGGAATGGGATTGATCGTTCCGCCGGACTATCGCGAGCGGCTGGCCTACGACACCGCGAAAGAAGGGCTCGGCGGACCGGGGCTCGTGAAGCCCGGCGATCCGAGCTTCACGGCGATTTCCAACGAACTCGCCGACAAGGGCTTCCTCGTCACCACGACGGACGATCTGATCAACTGGGCGCGCACCGGCTCGCTCATGTGGATGACGTTCGGTCTCGCCTGCTGCGCGGTCGAAATGATGCAGGCATCCATGCCGCGCTACGATCTGGAGCGGTTCGGTTTTGCGCCGCGCGCTTCGCCGCGCCAGTCGGACGTGATGATCGTCGCCGGCACGCTGACGAACAAGATGGCTCCCGCGCTTCGCAAGGTCTACGATCAGATGCCGGAGCCGCGCTATGTGATCTCAATGGGATCGTGCGCCAACGGCGGCGGCTACTACCACTATTCCTACTCGGTCGTCCGTGGCTGCGATCGTATCGTGCCGGTCGACGTCTACGTGCCGGGTTGCCCACCGACGGCGGAAGCGCTGGTTTACGGCGTGCTGCTGCTGCAGAAAAAGATCCGGCGGACCGGAACCATCGAGCGGTGAGATGAGCGAAATCCTGAAGGAACTGGGCGAGTACGTCCAACTCAAGCTCGGAGCAGCCGTTCATGCTTCGGCCGTCCGGTATGGCGAGCTGACGCTCAGCGTCGGGCGCGAAGACATCGCCCCTGTTCTGCGCTTCCTGCGCGACGACGGGCGGTGCCGTTTCGAGGTGCTGATCGACATCTGCGGGGTGGATTATCCTGAAAGAACGCAGCGCTTCGAAGTCGTCTATCACCTGCTGTCTCCGCGCCTCAATCAGCGCATCCGCGTTAAGCTAGCGACCGACGAGGCCACCCCCGTCGCCAGCGCGGTAGAGATCTTCGCCGCCGCCAACTGGTTCGAACGGGAAGCCTACGACATGTACGGCATTCTGTTCACCGGGCATCCCGACCTTCGGCGCCTTCTGACCGATTACGGATTTCAGGGCTTTCCCTTGCGCAAAGACTTCCCGCTCACGGGATATGTGGAAGTGCGCTACGACGACGAGAAAAAGCGCGTCGTGTACGAACCGGTGAAACTCACCCAGGAATTCCGCAATTTTGATTTTGAAAGTCCTTGGGAAGGCATGACGGCCGTTCTTCCCGGCGACGAGAAGGCCACCCGTACTTAACTTCATTGACTGGGTAAGGGCGTCGTTCGATGACCGAGGATGATCCGAGGCTCGCCATGATCCGCGGCAATGCCGCTCTCGTGATCGAGGAACTGGGGCCGGTCTCGGGCATGCAAGGTTTCGGATACGGTCCGGAAGCGGTGGCGTGGGTCGACGGGTACATCGAACGGCAACGTCAGCGGATGACGGACGCAGGCGCCGTGTCCAGTCTGGTGTCGGTTCTGGGATCCTATCTTGGCGAAGCGATCATCGCTGCGGCGGGTGGCCGATGGGACGTGCACGACCGCGATGAAATCGGTATCCGCTTTGACGGTGGGGACTGGTGCTTCCCGTTCTCGAAAGTGGCCAAACAGTTTGCAGCGGGCGTAAGCGAGGGGGGCGAGTCGATCCTTTCGTTCTACAACGTGACCATCGGTTTCATCGCCAGCGGCGGTCTCGCGGCCGCGGCCGGCCGGCCGACGGGCGACGCTCGATGATGCACTGGGGAATGCCGTCATGAAGGACACATTGAAGGCGGGCGACAAGGCGCGGATCGAGTTCAAGGTGCCGGCGAACAAGACGGTGCCGCATCTCTATCCCGAGTTTCACGACTTCCAGCTCATGCCGACGGTGTTTGCGACGGGCTTCATGGTAGGTCTGATGGAGTGGGCCTGCATGAAGGTACTGGAGCCGCACCTCGATGCCGGTGAAGGCAGCCTCGGCGTCCATATCGACGTGTCGCACGGGGCCGCGACGGTCCCGGGCCAGATCGTCACGGTGGATGCGACCTGCACGCAGGTGGCGGGCCGGCGCGTGGCGTTCCATGTTATCGCGCACGATGGGCTGGACAAGATCGGCGAGGGGAGCCATGAGCGTGCGGTAGTCCCCTGGGAGCGGTTCGTGGCGCGGGTGAACGAGAAAGCAAAACGGGCGCGGGTCGGGGAAATCGCCTCGGTCCGGCGGAGCTGAGAGACACGAGATGGCCGAGACAGAAATCCGCCAGTTCAACATCAACTTCGGGCCGCAGCATCCGGCAGCGCATGGCGTGCTGCGCCTGGTGCTCGAACTCGACGGGGAGGTCGTGGAGCGGGTCGATCCGCATGTCGGTCTGCTGCATCGCGGAACCGAGAAGCTGATCGAGGCCAAGACCTACACGCAAGCGATCGGATATTTCGACCGGCTCGACTATGTGGCCCCGATGAACCAGGAGCACGCCTTCTGCCTCGCGGCGGAAAAGCTGCTCGGGATCGAGGTGCCGCGGCGGGCGCAATTGATCCGCGTCCTTTATTCGGAGATCGGCCGGCATCTGTCTCATCTGCTGAACGTCACAACGCAGGCGATGGATGTCGGAGCCCTGACGCCGCCGCTGTGGGGGTTTGAGGAACGCGAGAAGCTCATGGTGTTTTATGAGCGCGCCTCGGGTTCGCGGATGCATGCGAAGTATTTCCGCATCGGCGGGGTGCACCAGGATCTACCGCCGGAACTGGTGGACGATATCTACAACTGGTGCGATCCCTTCCTGAAGGTGCTCGACGATATCGACGGGCTTCTGACCGAGAACCGCATCTTCAAGCAGCGCAATGTCGACATCGGCGTCGTGCCGCTGCAGGAGGCGTTCGATTTCGGTTTTTCGGGCGTGATGGTGCGCGGCTCGGGCGCGGCCTGGGATCTCCGGAAGGCCCAGCCCTATGAATGCTATGCGGAGATGGATTTCGACATCCCCATCGGCAAGAACGGCGATTGCTACGACCGATATCTGTGCCGCATGGCTGAGATGCGCGAGAGCGTGAAGATCATGAAGCAGTGCTGTGAACTGCTTCGCTCGTCTTCGGGCGCAGGACCGGTCATGACGTCGAATGCGAAGGTGGCGCCGCCGCGGCGGGGGGAGATGAAGCGCTCGATGGAGGCGCTGATCCACCATTTCAAGCTCTACACCGAGGGCTTCCATGTCCCGGCCGGGGAAGTATACGCCGCCGTAGAAGCCCCTAAGGGCGAGTTCGGCGTGTATCTCGTCGCCGACGGGTCGAACAAACCCTACCGATGCAAGATCCGCGCCCCCGGTTTTCCGCATCTGGCGGCCATGGACCACATCAATCGCGGTCATATGCTGGCGGACGTGTCTGCTATTCTCGGATCGCTCGATATCGTTTTCGGCGAAATCGACCGGTAGGCGCGTCAGCGCTGATGGCGTGGCAGGTCGACGACGTTCGTCGGCGTCTGGTCACCCTTCTCGTAGACTTCGAGAAAGGCGACGAGGCTGTCGAGATGGACAAGGTAGTCCGTCCGGTCGAGCTGGTCGTCGGTCAATACGAAGTGTGAAAAGTCGGTATCAGCGATGGCGCCCTCGAGCAGGCGGATCGCGTTGTCGAACGGCGCCGTATCCCAGAAGTGCACTTCGTCGTGTTCGATGACACGCTGACGTATGCCACGCAGGCTGGCGGCTACGGCGCGAAGGCGGCGGATGTCGCAAGACGTTTCCATATTCTGCACACGGCGCATTATACTTAGGAGTTTACGACGTTGATGCCTGTTACTTTGCTTCAAATTGCTCTGTGTTAGAAAACGATATGTTTCACTTCGTGCAGCGGTGGGGATGGGCTGCCGGCTAGGTGCGTTTCGCGCGGACACGAGTCATGATCGACTTCAACATTCAGACCGATGTCCTGATATCCCTGACTTTTCTTGTCTGGGCGCTGATCCTGTATCTCGTCAATGTGCGTGGAAAGCGCAAGCGGGAGGAGCACGAGGCGTGGCGCCAGGATTCCCTGCGCCGCTGGAACTGAACGGCTTTTACTTTTCCCAACGGCCCCGACCCTAACTCCCCTCCGGACGGGGCTCGCCTGCCTTGCGTTGCGGGCCGGCCAGGTCTTCTAGACATTCCCGAGGTTCCGGCGCTAATTTTGTGGTCCGCAATCAGGGGCCGGTCGGTTGACCGGATGGGTCAATGATCGACGAGCGTTTTCTGCTGGCTGTGGCGGCCCTGGGGTGGGGATTGTCGCTCGCGACATATCGCATGTTCGCTCGCCGCAACGGTTGGCCCCTCGGATCGCTGCAGGCCGACCTGCCGGCCGTGCCAGTGGTTCTTGGTCTTGCCGCCTTTCTAGCCGGTCTTTTGTTCGCCGCCGCCCGGGGTGGGGAAGATGGCGGGTTCATCATCCTGCTGTTCGGGGTTCTGCTTGCGATCTTCTGGACCGGATTTCTGCGCGTCGGTTCGCAGATCTCGCTGTTTCTGGCGCCGATCGCCATGGGTCTGTTGCTGGTGGCGTGGTTCAGTGATTTCGACAAGGTCCTCAACTGGACCTGATGATCCGCCACGCAATCGTCTTGTGTGACAGGGCAGTCGCCGCAGTTCATCGGCGGGTGATTCGTCGTGCGGTCAGCGACATCGCGGCGCGGGCATCCAGACTATCGGCCAAGCCTTCCGCGCTTGCTTTGCCGGCATCAAGGCCGTAACTGAAAAACCGGATTGTCGAAGGGGTTCGCGGGGTGGGGAAGCCCCATTCTTTTCGGGAAGCCCGGGCGGCTGCCTTGCGGTGCCCGCCTTTTAACCCGACCGATCCCAATTCACTTGGCCGACGCCGGGAAAGCCGGCACAGGCCGGCGTGGCCCGTCTCCGCGGTCCGGGGAGGGGTGGACGTTTCTGGGAGCTGCGCATGGCCGTTCGCCGCCTACATCCGGATCAGCCCGCGCATTTCGCGTTCACACCCGATAACCTTGCCTGGGTGAACGCGACGATCGCCAAGTACCCGCCGGGAAAGCAGGCGTCCGCCGTTATTCCCGTGCTGTGGCGCGCTCAGGAACAGATCGGGGGGTGGATCACGGAGCCCGCCATCCGCGCCGTCGCCGATCTTCTCGGCATGGCGCACATCCGGGTTCTCGAGATCGCGACCTTCTACACGATGTTCCAGCTGGCTCCGATCGGGTCCAAGGCGCACGTCCAGGTCTGCGGGACGACGCCCTGCATGCTGCGCGGCTCGAAGGACCTCGTGAAGGTCTGCAAAAAGCGCATCGCGGACGAGCCGTTTCATCTGTCGGCCGACGGAGCTTTCTCGTGGGAAGAGGTGGAGTGCCTGGGATCGTGCGCGAATGCGCCGATGGTCCAGATCGGCGCCGACACCTACGAGGATCTGACGCCGCAACTCCTGGAAGATGTCCTGGACGGGTTCGCGAAGGGAATGGTAACGGCGCCTGGATCGCAGACCGGGCGGACCGCTTCATGTCCCGAGGGCGGTCCGACGACATTGTCCGATCCTGCGCTCTATGACGGTTCGCGCAATGGCCAGTGGCTGAAGCGGTTTACCGGCAGCGGAAGTGCTCCGCCGGCGGCGCCTGCGGCTCCAGGCGCGCCAACCGCGCCGCCGGCTTCATCGGCGCCACCCGCTTCCGCCCAGCCGGCGGAAAACGCCAAACCGTTCGT
>JALOTA010000035.1 GCA_025458125.1 Hyphomicrobium sp. | reverse complement strand
TATCGCGAGATTTCATCCTGTTCCGTCTGCGGCGACTTCCAGGCTCGCCGCATGGCCGCGCGCTACCGTCCGAAGGGCTCCAAGGAGGTCCGCTACGTCCACACGTTGAACGGTTCCGGACTGGCGGTCGGGCGCACACTGGTCGCGGTCATGGAAAATTATCAGCAGGAGGACGGGTCCATCCTGATCCCGGACGCCCTGCGGCCGTACATGGGTGGCCGGGAAAGAATATCGAAGGCTTAGCATCGCCTCTCCCGACTTGAAGGAAACGGGGCGAGGGAGATAAACGGATACAATGCGTATTCTCCTCACCAACGACGACGGCGCGGGCGCGCACGGCCTGACCGTACTGCACGCCATCGCGCGCGAGCTTTCGGATGACGTCTGGATCGTCGCGCCTGAGATGAACCAATCCGGCGCCTCGCACGCGCTCACCCTTCAGGTGCCGTTGCGCTATCGCGAAATCGGAGAGCGCGCCTTCGCCGTGCGCGGAACGCCGGCCGATTGCGTCATCATGGGCGTGCGTCACGTGTTGAAGGACAAGGCACCCGATCTCATCCTGTCCGGCGTCAACCACGGCGCCAATCTCGCCGAGGACGTCGCCTACTCGGGCACCATCGCCGGCGCGATGGAAGGCACCCTCGTCGGCATCCGCTCGATCGCCATGAGCCTGACGCTCGGCTTCGACAGGGATGGTCTGCAACACTGGAAGACGCCGCTCACCTATGGGCCGGAGATCGTCGAGCGGCTGATGGGACACGATTGGCCGCCGGGCGTGCTGATGAACGTCAACTATCCCGATCTCGCGCCCGATGCGGTGAGCGAAATCCGCCTGACCCGGCAGGGCCGCCGCGACCAGGGCCTCGACATCGAAGCGCGCCGCGATCCCTGGGGTGATCCCTATTTCTGGTTCGCGTTCGAGCGGCGCAAATCCGATCCGCCCAGCGGCACCGATCTGCGTGCCATAGCGGATGGTGCCATCTCCATTACGCCACTCTCGATGGACCTGACGCACCACGAACTCTTGCGGGAATTGTCGGCGGATTTCTCGAATTCTGTCGGCGCAGCCAAACCCGTCCGGCGCGGCCGCTGAGCGCCCGTCGTCAATTGTCGCCAGTTCGGCGCAATTTCTCCGTTCTCAATGCACAATCGCTCGTTACGAGCAATTCATGAACCCGATCCTGCGGAGGTCGGCGCTTTTCGCGAGGGAAACAGCGCGGGGGGCTTCCAGAGGGTCGGGGCACCTGCGGCGGCCGTTAAGGCCTCGTTAACTGGTTTACGGTTAATGCTTCGTAGGTTGTGAGGTGCGTACCATGTCCAGTTCCCTGCGTTCCGGTTCCTCCGGCCGCCATCCTACAGGCAGCCGTTTCCCTATCATCACCCTGTTGGCATCCTTGATGGCCGGCGGGTGCAGCGCGGATATCGCGCGTTTCGATTTCCCAGCTTCGGCGAATTTCAACGATCCTGAAACGGCGGCGATTGCGACCAGCGAGCGGTCTGCACTCGGCGGCGAGCCGTCGATGAATCCCGAGGCGCCAGCCCCCGTCGCGTATGATCCTCCGCCCGCGAGCAAGGGCATCGAGGTTGCAAACCTTCCGCCGCCCGCGAGCTACGAACCGGCGCGAGAGCCTGTTTCCGCGCCTGTGGCGCAGCGCACGTCGGCGGCTCCTTCGACGTCGTTCGCGCCGCCGCCGGTCGATCAGGCCGAGCGCGGCCAGGAGATCGAGGTGCAGCGCGGCGATACGCTCTACGGCATCTCCAAGAAGTATGGCGTGTCCCTCAACGAGCTGATGCGCGTCAACAGTCTGACCACGCCCGCCCTGAAGCCTGGACAGAAGCTATCGCTGCCGTCCGGTCAGGTGGCGGCGCGCCCGCGTAGCGCACCCGTCGCGACCGTTGCTGCCGTTCCCGCGCCGGCCGACTGGACGGGTTCCTACACGGTCAAGGGTGGAGACTCGCTCTACGCCATCGCGCGCCAGAACAAGGTCAAGCTGGAAGACCTGCAACGTTTCAACGGAATTTCAGACGTGCGCCGCGTCAAGCCGGGGACCGTGCTCAAGGTTCCGGGAGTGGCCGGCGCTGTTCTTGCCGAGGCCCCTGCCACACCATCCCCGGCCCCGGCGTTGACGCCTCCCCCGCAGCCGCCCGTCACGGCCAACGTTCCGCCGTTGCCCGTCGATCCGGCGGCCCCGTCGGCCACGCCGAAGATCCTGAATTCGGCACAGCCTGCTGAAAAGCAGGTGGCCGCTCTCGATCCCGGAACCGCCGCTGCCGTCGTCACTCCCGCACCCGCCTCCGGGTCCGTCGCGGACGGCAAACTCCGCTGGCCGGCCAAGGGACGCATCATCGCCGGCTTCGGTCCGCGCAGCGACGGCACGCACAACGATGGGGTCAACATCTCCGTGCCCCAGGGTACCGATGTCCACGCCGCCGAGAGTGGAACCGTGGCCTACGCGGGCAGCGAACTCAAAGGCTACGGCAATCTGATTCTCCTGCGCCACGACAATGGCATCGTGACCGCCTACGCCCACGCCGAGGAACTTCTCGTCAAGCGCGGTGACCGCATCTCGCGGGGCCAAGTCATCGCGAAGGCCGGAAAGACCGGCGCCGTCGATCAGCCGCAACTTCATTTCGAAGTGCGGCGCGATCAGACGCCCGTCGATCCCATGACGTACCTGGAATCGAATTGAGGTCGCCGCTGACGTCTTGTGAACTCAAAGGGCCGCCCTTCGCGGCCCTTTTTCTTTGCCGCCGCTACGCATGGTCCAGCCTGACGCCCAGCCGGCCGGCGAGATCCTGAATGAATTGCCAGGCAACCCGTCCCGAACGTGCGCCCCGCGCCGCGCACCACTCGAGAGCTTCCCGCTCGATGTCGTTTGGATCGGCGTCAAGGCCGTATGCCCGCGCGTAGTCACGGACCATGCCGAGGTACTGGTCCTGCGTGCAGTTGTGGAACCCGAGCCAGAGCCCGAAGCGATCGGACAAAGAAACTTTCTCTTCGACGGCTTCCGAGGGATTGATAGCCGTCGAACGTTCGTTCTCGACCATGTCGCGTGGCATCAGGTGACGCCGGTTGGACGTCGCATAGAAGAGGACGTTGTGCGGCCGTCCTTCGAGACTGCCCTCGAGAACCGCTTTCAAGGATTTGTAGGTCGTGTCGTCGCTGTCGAAGGAAAGGTCGTCGCAGAAGACGATGAAGCGGAACGGCGCAGCCTTCAAAATGGAAAGACATCCGGGCAGGGTCGAGATGTCTTCCCGGTGGACCTCGACGAGTTTAACGCGATCGCGACCGCCGGAAGCCACCTCCGCGTGAACCGCTTTGACGAGGCTGGATTTGCCCATCCCGCGCGCGCCCCACAGAAGCGCATTGTTCGCAGGCAAGCCGGCCGCGAAGCGCTTGGTGTTTGCCAGAAGTTGCTCTGCGGCGTGATCGATCCCGCTCAAGAGGGCCAGCGGCACGCGATTGACCACGGCCACAGGCTGAAAAACATGCTGTGAACCCTGCCAGATGAAGGCATCGGCAACATGAAAATCAGGCTGCTCGGCTTCAGCCGGAGCCAACCGCTCCAAGGCATCTGCAATGCGCGCCAGCAGCGCGGCCAGATCCCCGTCCCGGGAGTTTGCTGCCATCCCTTTGATTCTCCGCTTTTCTTTCCGCCCGGAAGCTGGCGCTCTTTTAGCGCCGCGTCACGCCCTGCTGCTAGCCCGATCTGGTTGCAAAGCGGGTCGCGAACACTATAGTCGCGCGCAATTTCCCTTGGAGCGGCGACGGCGTGGGGTTATCTCACCCCGCAATGACGCTTATTTGCTCTTGGCTGACGATCACGCCGGTCTCAGCGCCGGCTGAAGAGAGGACCGCACGACCCATGTTCATTGAATCCGCTTTCGCGCAGGGAACCACGGCTGCCGCACCCGATCCGTTCACGGGGCTGCTCATTCCCATGCTGCTGATGGTTCTCATCTTTTACTTTCTCGTCATCCGTCCGCAGTCGCAGCGGGCTGCACAGCACCGGGAGATGGTCGAGAAAGTCCGCCGCGGCGACACGGTCGTCACCTCCGGCGGGATGATCGGCAAGGTCACGAAGGTGTCTGAAGGTTCCGACGAGATCGAAGTCGAACTGTCAGACGCGCTGCGCGTGCGCATTCTAAAGTCCACCCTGATGGATGTCCGCGCCAAGGGCGAGCCCGTCAAGGAGACGGCCTGACGCTCGACAACGAACTTCGGCCGCAAGCAAGGCGCGCCCCTGAGCGCGCCTTAGTCAATGAGGGTGATGCCCGATGCTGCACTTCGAACGCTGGAAAATCGTCGCGATCCTGCTGACGGTCGTCACGGGGTTCCTGTTCGCCCTGCCGAATTTTGTTTCTAAGGAGACCTTGGCCACCTGGCCCGACTTCATGCCCAAGCGCCAGATGCCGCTGGGCCTCGATCTTCGGGGCGGTGCGCACCTGCTGCTTGCCGTCGATCAGGAAGAGATCCGCAAGGACTGGCTGCAGGGCGTGCAGGATGCCGCTCGCGCCAGCCTGCGGGAGGCCAAGATCGGCTTTTCCGGCATCGGCATCGACGGGGGGTCGGTCAAGGTCACTCTGGTGAAGCCCGAAGACGCCGCGCGCGCCGAAACCGAACTCAAGAAATTGATTTCTCCGATTGGAAGTGCCGTTCTCGGCACCAGCGGAACTGACTTGCAGATTGCGAAGGTCGCCGACAATCAGCTTACGATCACGCCAACTGCCCAGGGTTTCGATCAGCGTCTCACCAACGCGACGACAGCGTCCATCGAAACCATCAATCGCCGTGTCAATGCATTGGGAACGGCGGAATCGACCGTCGTCCGCCAGGGCAAGGATCGCATTCTGGTCCAGTATCCCGGTCTCAGCGACACGCGCCAATTGAAGGATCTGATCGGCCAGACCGCCAAGCTTTCATTCCACGCGGTACATCCCACGGTCGGCCCCGAGGAGGCCCGCGCCACCCGCATACCTCTCGGCTACAAGATCTTCGCCAGCACAGATACCGAGCGCGGCGGGGCGGCCGAATACGTTTTGCAGGAGACCGCAATCGTTCCCGGCGACGATCTCGAAGATGCCCAGCCGGGCTTTGATCAACGCACGACGGAACCTATCATTTCATTCCGCTTCAACACGTCCGGCGCCCGCAAGTTCGGAAAATACACGCAGGAGAACGTCGGTCGCCCCTTCGCTATCGTGCTCGACGACAAGGTGATCTCGGCGCCCGTCATTCGTGAGCCGATCCTCGGCGGTACCGGCCAGATCTCCGGCAACTTTACGGTCGAGAGTGCCAACAACCTTGCTATCCAGCTGCGCTCCGGCGCACTTCCGGCCAAACTGACGGTCGTCGAGGAACGCACCGTCGGACCCTCCCTCGGAGCCGACTCGATCGATGCAGGCATCAGAGCCGGTCTCGTCGGACTGGCCGCGACGGCGATCATGACCGTTCTGGCCTATGGCACGTTCGGCGTTTATGCCGTGATTGGTCTAATCGTTCACGCATTCCTTATCCTTGCGCTGATGTCGGCCATAGGCACGACACTGACGCTACCCGGAATCGCAGGCTTCGTTCTGACCATCGCCATGGCAGTCGACGCGAACGTCCTGATCTATGAACGCATTCGCGAAGAAGTCCGCGCCGGCAAGACCGCGATTGCGGCCGTGGACGCTGGCTTCCAGCGCGCTTTCGTCACTATTCTGGATAGCCAGCTGACCACGCTTGCCGCCGCACTCATCATGTTCTGGCTGGGCTCCGGTCCCATCCGCGGCTTTGCAGTCACGCTGACCCTCGGCATCCTCACGTCTGTCTTCGCGGCTGTCACGATAACGCGGCTTCTGGTCGCCATGTGGATCAAGAACGCCAAGACCGTCAAAGGCCGCCCCATCGAGCTTCCGATCTGATCAAGGACCGAAAAATGTTCCTGGTTCCCGACTTCAAGGGCATCGACTTCTTCCCGCACGGCACCCGCATCAACTTCATGCGCTGGAAGGATGTGTGCTTCTTCGCGTCCATCGCAGCCATGGCCATCTCGCTCGGTCTGATCGCCATCAAGGGCTTCAACTTTGGCGTCGACTTCAAGGGCGGTGCCATGATCGAGGTGCGCTCCAAGCAGGGGCCGGCCAACGTCGCGGACCTGCGCGTGAGGATCGGTGAGCTTGGGCTGGGCGACGTACAGATTCAGACTTTCGGGGCTCCGGAAGACGTCCTGATCCGTATCGAGGAGCAATCCGGAGGAGACGCCGCACAGCAGCAGGCGTTGCAGAAGGTGCAAGGCGTTCTGGGCAACGCCTACGAGCAGCGGCGCGTCGAGATCGTCGGTCCCGCGGTGTCGAGCGAACTGCGGCGCACCGGCACGATTGCCGTACTCGCATCGATCGCTGCAATCATGGCCTACGTGTGGTTCCGTTTCGAATGGCAGTTCGCGGTCGGCACGCTCGTGGCTTTGGCCCACGACGTTCTCGTGACCGCCGGGATATTCTCGCTGTTCCAACTGGAATTCGATCTTTCGATCGTCGCCGCGCTTCTGACCATTCTGGGCTACTCGGTGAACGATACTGTTGTCGTCGCCGACCGGATTCGAGAGAACTTGCGAAAATACAAGCGGATGGACATGACGGAACTGCTCAATCTGTCGATCAACGAGACCCTGTCGCGCACGATCCTCACCGGTGTCACGACCATTGCCGTGCTCGTGGCGCTGTTCTTCCTGGGCGGCGCGGTGATGCAAAACTTCACGTTCGCGATGCTGTTCGGCGTGATTATCGGAACCTACTCGTCGATTTTCATCGGCGCGCCGATCCTGGAATACCTGGGCGTCAAGCGCGAGACCGTCGTTGGGACGGAGGCGAAGACCGCCGGTTGATGCACGATCTGCCGGCCGGATTCAGTTGAAAGAACGTTTGCGGGTTGAGCAATGCCTGATGCAACGCCCCGCTATCCCGGTCGCGCACCGATCGAAGCATACGGTAATGGCGGATTCCGCTTCGCGGGCATGAGTCATCGCGGCTCGATCATCTGCCTGCCGGGCAGCATCATGGCATGGAACGCGACGTCCGTAGAGGATGTGACCGGCGAACTGATCCCAATCCTCATCACGGAAGGTGTCACCGGCGGCGTGATCCTGTTTGGCACGGGCCGGACGCCGGTCTTTCCCGCCTCCGCGGTGCTCAGCGCCTTTCGCGAGGCCGGACTCTGGCTGGAGGTCATGGATACCGGTGCCGCTGCGCGCACCTATAACGTTCTGCTGGCCGAAGAGCGCGATGTAACGGCAATGCTCCTGGCCGTTGATTGAGACATGAGCGAGCGCTCCGCCATCGTAGCCATTGACCGGGCCGAAGTCGCCCGCGCAGCGCGCGATCTGGCCTATGACGATTATCTCTCGGCGCTCCTCGCCCCACGCGACGGCCAGGACGATCTCATTGCGGTCGCCGCACTCTTCGGCGAACTGGCACGAATTCCGTTGACCGTCAGCGACGCGACCCTGGGCGAAATCCGCCTCCAGTGGTGGCGCGACGCGCTTTCCTCCACCGCGCGCACCGGCCACCCGGTCGCCGATGCCGCCGCAGCCCTTGCCCCTCGCCTCAACGCTCCGCTGATCGATGTCGTCTCACCTGCACTCGAAGCATACGCCGCCGAGCTGTACGCCGAGCCTTTCCATTCCAACGAAGCATTTCTTGCTTATGTGACTGCCGTTCCCAATTGCGCTTTCGCCCTGCGGGCCTCGATCCTTGGAACCAGCGATGTGCTCAGCGATCCGATCGTCACCGACACGGCAAGAACCCTGGGACTGGTCCGCACCTGTGTCCGCATGCCTCAACTGCTGGCCAAAGGCCGAACGCCACTTTCCGCAGAAGATCTGCCGGCCGAAACGGCGGACGGAGGCCACGAAAGCGCATTGCGGACGGCCTTATCGCACCAGATCCGGCAAGCGGCAGACGACTGGGCCGGACTGAGGCCCCGATTGAGATCGGCAAAGCCCGATCTGCGGCGTGTTCTCCTGCCGGCTGCCCTCTCGGGGCCATATTTGCACGCGATTCAACGCGTTGACAGGGACGTCCTGCGGGATGTCGGTGATCCGTCGCCGCTCGTATGCGCGACACGGCTGTGGCTCGCGGCGCGGCTCGGCCGCTTCTAGCGGTCGCCACGTGGAGAAAGTCATGCGGGACTATCGCTGGCGGCGGTGCGTGAGCTTGCTCGCGGCATTGCTCTGGTTCGTGGGCACTTTCCCAGCCACGGCGAAGGATCCGTCGGCCGTTGAAAGATCGCCGTTGGAGGACGCACCAGCCGCGGCGTCTGGCACACCAACCGCCGCACCAGCGCTGTCCAGCGGCGCTGAAATCTCGACATCGCCCGTCTATACGCCGCCGGAGGGTTCACCGGCCGCCGGGCTCGATCCGCCGGTCGTCACGATCGAATGGCGCGTCCAAAATCCATTCAGGTTCTTCAAGAACGCCTCCGATACCGAAATTCATCGTGCAACGTGGCTCTCGATCGATGCCGCGAAGCGAGCGCAGCCCATTCTCGCTGCAGAGCAAGCGTTGAGCGCCCGTCATCCCGAGGGCTGGGCCGCGACGATGATCGACGACCTGTGCTGGCAGCCATCTCGCAATCGGCACGACTGCGGGGATGGAGCGGCCTACGTGGCGCCGGAGAAGCACACAGTCCTCTTGAAGCTCACCGGCGTGGAGGACCAGCGCGTCGATTGTACCTGGCTGACCGCGCCGTTGGGCAGGAGCACCCAACGCGGCCAGTCGCTCCGGCAGAAATGCACGGAGGAAGCGAGTCTCGAAATTCCTTATCCCTCAGGAGCGCGCGTCACGGTCGAGATCGGCGGCCGCGAGGTGGCCGGCACCGACGTCAAGGTCATCGACCTGCTCGTCGCGGCAATGGGCGACAGCTTCGGATCGGGCGAAGGCAACCCGGATGTTCCGGTTCGATTTTCGCCCGAACGCACGGCGTCCTATGATTCAAAGGATGCGCGGCTGACCGGGCTTCCGGCGCGCGTGGGACCCTGGAAGAGGATCGGCGACACAGCCTTCAATAAGGAGGGAGCCCGTTGGGTCGATACCGCCTGCCACCGGTCACTTTATTCGCATCAACTAAGGGCTGCGCTGCAGTTGGCGGTCGAAGATCCGCATCGTGCGGTGACTTTCGTGGGTCTCTCGTGCTCTGGAGCGGAAGTCACCTGGGGGCTTTTCCTGCGCTACAAGGGAAACGAGTGGGTCCCCAACCCGCCTGATCTGTCTCAGATCTCGGCGCTTGCCGATGCCCAGTGCGGCCGGGAACCGGCCGATCTGATCGACATGCCGGAAGCCTACCATATCAACGGGACGATCCCGGAGCTTCGCGGCGGGCTGGTCCTCAAGAAATGCCGTCGTGAGATGGCGCGCAAGATCGATCTGCTGCTCGTTTCGATCGGCGGCAATGACATCGGCTTTGCGCGTCTCGTCGCCAACGCGGTCCTTTCCGACGACAGCACGGTCCGCCAGCTCGGCGGCTGGTTCGGACAGATCCACGGAAACATGGAATCCAAGGCGCTGCTGGATCGCCTCGACGAACGCTATAAGGCGCTGAACCGGGCGATCCACGGCATCCTTCACATGCCCTGGCAGGAAGCCGATCGCGTGATCCTCACGGCCTATCCGCCACTCGCGGTGATGGGTGATGGCCGCCGCATCTGCCCGGACGGAAACGCCGGAATGGACGTCATCAGCGATTTTTTCCTGAGCGAGAAACGCGCCAAGGCGGGCTCCGACCTCGCCGATCAGCTTCAGCGCGTCATGGCGCGCAGCGCACAAACGCATGGCTGGTCTTTTGCAACCGTCCACCGCAATGCCTTTGTCGGGCGCGGCATCTGTGCGGGCTTTACCGACAATGCGTTCTCGATTGCCGAGGATTTGAGAGTGCCCCGCAAGGTCGACGAGCGGTGGGAACCGTTCTCGCCTGCCGACTTTCGTGCCTATGCTTCACGCCAGCGCTGGTTTCGTACACCCAACGATGCGTTCATGACGGGGAACTTTCATGCCGCCGGCTCGGTGGCCACGCGTGCGCTCGCTTTCCAGAGCCTCGCGCGACTTCAGGTGCTGCTCGCGGCGACATACTCGGGCGCCTTCCACCCGACGGCGGAGGGTCACGCCGCTATAGCCGATGCCGTAGCGGATCGGGCGCGGGAAGTCCTGAAGAAGTATGGTCAGCAATCGACAGCGTCGATCTCACCCTGAGACCTGTCACCACTGTGGCGCGCGGATCAGTCGGTCAGGCGAGCCATGACCCAGACAAGGGCGGCCAATGCCGGTCCGAAGACGGCAAGATAGATGAGAAGGAGAACGATACCGGGCATGGCGATTGAACGCGTCTGCGAACCCGGTCGGATCATTACTGTCGCTAAAAAACCGGAACGGCGTACAATCACGCGGCTGCGGTCGCTGGTAACAGACCGGTCTGCGGGTCCTTGAGTGCATCCAGCACGACGCAGGAGATCTTGACCGGGCTGAAGCCGAAGCTCGTGTTGAGACGCATGGATGCCGCCGCTTCGACGATCGCCTGAACAGCGACGCTGCCATGATCCGAGATGAGCTTCTGGAGCCGGCGGGCCCTGCAAACCGCCACAAGGCTCCTGAGGCGCACGAGGGCTGCGATTTTGCGCTGGCGGTCACGCGGGAAGCGCTGCCAGAAAAACTGCTCGACCCGTCGAAAATCCTCTTCGCTCCATTCGGCGGCACGGGTGAGAGCGAGGGCGTCGTCGGCCAGAACCTTGAGCGCAGTTGCCAGTTCGCGGACTGCGACCGTCGGAACATCCATCGGGTCGATGGCGCCGTAAACGGGAACCGCTGCCTCGTTGGCCCTGATGTGAGAAGTCATCGTCTGCCCTCCGTCCCCGTATCAGCGCGCGAGCCCAAATGCCTGCCAGGGCGATCCTCTCAGCAGGAAAATATCGCGCGGCTGACGCGATTCGACAAGAAAATCGACCTCGGCACCGACAAGCTTTCCACTCAAATTTCGAATGGATGACGACTTGAACCGGAACCGCGTCCCGTCTCCGCTCCGAATAATGCCTTGCTGTAGCCGCTCGCTGTATTTCACGATCTGGCCATCCATGATGTTTTCCTCCGATAGGACCCTAAGGTCCGGTGAACGATGGAAAAATCATGCATCGTGACGACAGATCGTGCTGTTCCTCGTGTCACACGCATAAAAGAATTCTAGGGCGCCTCTGAGGCGAATGCTGTGGTGCGATCGCCGCTGCGACATAAAAAAACCGCGGCCTTGCGGCCGCGGCTTAGAAAAGCTGAATTTTCAGGCACCGGAACGTCAAACGGCCGCTCACGTCGATTGCGGATCATTACAATTGATCACTTTCTGAAAAAAGCATCCACGCGCATTCCCGGCAAAAGCGGCGAAGCGGTATCGAGGTCAATCGTGACTTCCCGCACTTCCACGTCGTTGGGACGCTTCGGGCCGCGCGGTCCGATCCGCGGTTGAGCAAGCGTCGGCGCCAGGCTTGCCACCGTTCCTTCGAATTCCTTCCCCGGGAAACTCAGCGACCGCACGAACACCTTTTGGCCTGACGTGATCTTGGAAATGTCACCCTCGTCGACTTCGGCCTTCACCCGGATGCTCGACATATCGCCCATGACGACAAGCGGGACCTCGGGGCTCGGCGCGACGATCTCGCCCGTCTTGGCGTTCACTTGCAGAACCGTGCCGGACTGCGGGGCGCGAATGCGCGTCTTGTCGAGGAGCGCCTCGGCCATCCGAACTTCCGTTCGCGCGGCGCTGACCGCGCTTTCGGCGCTGCTCGGGGCGGGTAGGTTGGCCTTCGACTGCGCCCGGATGAAGGCAAGACGCTCACGCTCCAGGCGCTCGTTGGCCTCCGTCAGGCGCTTGCGCGCTTCTGCCACCGATTGATCAGACCCACCGCTCGCTCGCTTGGCGATCAATGCACCGTCGAGTTCGATCCGCGCGCCCGTCACGGCCCGCTCCGCCGAATAGATCGCATCTTCCGCCTTGCGAACATCTTCTCGCCCGGACGCGAATTGCTTTTCCCGCTCTTCGCGCAGGGCCTCGGCCTGTGTCTCGGCCGACGTCAACCGCGCCCGCGCTTCGGCGTCGTCGAGCTGGATCAGCAGTTCGCCGTCCTCCACCTCGTCGTCCACCGCAACGTGCACCTTCGTGACGCGTCCCAGGATACCCGTACCGACCCGGATCTCGCCGGATTTAGGTTCGACGCGGCCGGGCGCGGCCGCGATCCAAGCGACTTCCGTGACAGGTGATGCGCGCACCGGCGCCTTGTCCGCACCGGAAAATTCCTTGTATCCGAGGTAGGCACCGCCGGCTGCGATAGCCGCGAGCGCGATGAGTCCGGGATTGAATTTCATGGCCAGTAATCCTTCGTCGGGTCCGGTCGATGGGATGGGATGAATGATCAGGCCGCGAGGCCCTTCGGCCTCTCGTCGGCGACGATGCGGCCATCTTCGATGCGAATGATGCGGTCGGCATAGGGCAGCGTGCGGTGATCGTGCGTGACTGCAAGGACAGCCCGCGACGGATCCTGGCCGACGTGGGCAAGCAGTTCCATCACGGCCTTGCCGTTCTCGCTGTCGAGGGCGGCGGTCGGTTCGTCGGCCAGCACAACGGCCGGATTGCCGGCCAGAGAGCGGGCGATCGCGACGCGCTGCTTTTCGCCGCCGGAGAGCTTCGATGGAAACGTTTCGATGCGGTGGCCCAAGCCGACAGCGATCAGCGCATCCCTTGCGGCCTTGTTCGGGTCGGTGAGACGCGAGCCGCGTACATCGAGCGCCATCAGCACGTTTTCATGAGCGGTCAGTGTCGGGAACAGGTTGTAGCCCTGGAACACGAACCCGATGTTGCGCCGTCTAAGGTCGGCAAGTCCTTCCGCCGTCTGTCCGGCGGCCTCTTCATCGTTGATCACGAGCTGTCCGCTGGTGGCGGTCAGAATGCACCCGAGGATGGAGAGCAGCGTTGTCTTGCCCGATCCGGAAGGTCCCATGAGAAGGGTCAACTCACCGGGGTGGAGATCGAGGTCTACGCCCTTGAGGATCGTGAGATCGCCGGCGCCTGTCGCGATCGTTTTGGTGATCGCACGCGCGCGGACGATGACGGGACGATCGGCGGTCATGTAGGGCTCCTTCAGCCGGGGCATCTGGTCTCGAAAGGAACTATCGCTGATGCGGCGCGCGCCCGCTGTCACTCCGGATACAAGGCATGGACGATTCGGCGGCTTTTTTCGTCAGTCGAGAATACACGTTAAAAAACCCCGGGAGCAGGGCTCCCGGGGAGTTTGATGGAGTGTGGGTCCGATTAAGCTGACTGCGGAAGTTTGATCGATCAGCATCCGACGTTGATCGTGACGCCGACGGCGGGGATGTAGCGGCGGCATTCGCCGGTGGTCTCGGTCGAGCCGGTTTCAACCGGAGCGGAAGTCGTTTCCGGCGCAGTCGTGGTGACGGCCGCTTCTGACTGTGTCGAAGCCGTTTCGGTCGATGCCGTCGTGGTGGCCGCTGGAGTGCCGGCCGACG
This sequence comes from Hyphomicrobium sp., assembly GCA_025458125.1. Lineage (GTDB taxonomy): Bacteria > Pseudomonadota > Alphaproteobacteria > Rhizobiales > Hyphomicrobiaceae > JAGVSR01. The sequence continues at coordinate 12,162 of JALOTA010000035.1, read as the reverse complement.
GAGCGAGGGAGTGGGTTTCCGTCGAGATCGGCGTTTCGGCGGTCACGACCGGCGGAACCGTGTCCGTTGCGGCGGCGACCTGCGATTCCTTGGCGACTTCACGGCTGGCCTCGGCCTTGGCCTCGGCGATGGCGCGCTCCTTGGCTTCAGCCTTGGCGATCGCACGGGCCTTTGCCTCGGCCTTGGCGCGAGCCTGAGCTTCCGCCTTCGCCTTGGCACGGGCGCGCGCTTCGGCTGCGGCCCGGGCGCGCTTTTCTTCGTAGGCGCGCTGCTTTTCGGCATTGGCGGCAGCGGCCATCGCACCGACGGCGAGGACACCGAGGCCGATTCCCAGGCCGACGCCGCGGCCGGCCTGCGCATTGGTCGTGGTCATCGTCATGGAAGCGGCAACGACGGCGGCTGCGAGAAGGGTGGTGGCTTTGACTGACATGACACTCTCCATCAGGGTTCTGGTTAGAGGCTATTGCGAGGGGCGATCCGTTTCCGTCCCGCCGATGAAGCAACTATGCCGGAGACCGCCAGGCACGGCTGTTCCACCGGTGACAGCGACAAAGAAAAGCACAAGCCTCGGAAAAGACGTGCGAAAATCATGCGGTCGCGCGCGAGGAACGGTCCTCGGAGGCGACACGGGCGAGGAACTCCAGAGTGCGCTCCAGAACCACGCGGCGCTGACGGTCGACCGTGATCAGGTGGAAGCTGTCCTCCAGGATAACGAGTTCCACCGGTCCGCCGAGCCATTCCTGTAGGCGGGTAACATTCGAGAGACCCGCATAGGCGTCCTCTCGAGGATGCATCACCAACGCAGGGGTGGTGATGCGCTCGACGTTCTTGCAGACGTCCTCTACCAGCCGCTGCCTTTCCAGCGCGGCGACGCCGGGCGTTGCCGGTTTCAGGTGATCGGCACCCGGCGCGGCCAGGGCCCCCGCGATGAAACTTCTCAGCCGCTCGTCTTTAATCCCGAAGTGCAAGGGCGCCGGAAAGCTGAAGAAGCGGGCCAGCCAGCGGGACCGGACGAGACGAAAAAGCGGCGCGTACCATGGCACGCCGCCGCCGTTCAGCCAGAGCGTCGGCGAGTAGAGCGCCAGTCCCGCCACGAGTTCGGGATGTTTCAGCGCCAGCCGGAGCGCAAGCACAGCGCCGGTCGAAAGGCCCCCGACCACGATGCGGTCGCACCGCCCGGCCAGTTGCAGAAGGCCGGCCTCGGCGCTTTGATACCAGTCTTCCCATCTCGTTTCGCTGAGAGCCGCCGCTGTGCTGCAATGACCGGCGAGAATAGGGCAGTGCACGGCGTATCCGGCGGCCTCAAGGCCACGCGCGACATAGCGCATCTCTGTTGGAGTTCCGCACAGCCCATGCAGCAGCAGAACGCCAACGCGACGGCCGGGTTGCTGGCGCGCGGGGTTCGACGGACAGGTGGGTTCGGCAATCATGGGAAGCTCCTTCGGGGACGCCAGAACCATAGGGTTCGGGCCTCGAAGTGGCTGTTCCGGCCGGGACAGGGCAGGACGAAAGGTCGTAAAGGTGCCGCAGCGCCCAGCCGTCGCTTGACAGGCCAAAGCGCGAGTGATGAAGCTAACGCCATCGCATCCGATGTGGGGCCTTGAACCCCAAGGTTTGGAGCCGTCTATGAAAGCGTCACGAAGTGCATTGAGCGCGTCTCCCACCGGAGGTCGCGCAGCCACGGCAAAGGCCCCGTGTGGAGGGCCGGCCAGATGATCGTGTGTTCCTGCGCCTACGTCACCGATCGGGACCTGGAGCAAGCCGTGCTCGAGGTCATGAGTCAGCCGGACGCGCCGCTTCCGACACCCGGCGTTATCTATAGGCAATTACAGAAGAAAATGCAGTGCTGCGGGTGTGCGCCGCTGGCGGCTGAGACCATCTATGCGAAGATGGAGGACCTCGAAAAACGTGGCCTCATCTGTCCGTGTGCCTGTGCGTCCGTTAAGTCGCGCATCAAGGATTTGATCAACACGCCCGAGCGCCGCGTCAGCCGCCCGCTCCGGTCCGCCCCGCGCGCGTTGCCGGCGTCGGCCCCGGCTCGCCAGAAAATCGGTGGCTCGTCAGGTTCGACCTTGTAAAAATTCTAAAGAATTGACACGAATGAAGTGCTGGAGCCGTTGAAGGCGCCTGAGAAGATGACGTACCGTCAAGGCCGCCTATCGTGGCAGCAGTGTTGTTTTTAAAGCATCGAGGAGATCGACTTATGAAGGGCAAGGGCAATAGGGAAATCATCGATATTCTGAACGAATCCCTGAAGCTCGAACTCGGTGCCGTGAACCAGTATTGGCTGCATTACCGGCTGCTGGCGAACTGGGGCTACACGAAGCTCGCCAAGAAGGAGCGCGCGGAATCCATCGAAGAGATGAACCACGCCGACAAGATCATCGACCGCATCATCTATCTGGATGGCTTCCCGAACCTTCAGTATGTCGCCCCGCTCATGATTGGCGAGAACATCAAGGAGGTGCTCGAGTGCGACCTGAAGGGCGAAAAAATCGCCTTGGAAACGTATGCGCGCGGCCGTGACATCTGCAAGAAACATGGCGACTACGTCACCATGAATATTTTCGAAGATCTTTTGAAGGATGAGGAAGGCCATCACGACTTCCTCGAGACCCAGCTCGATCTTCTGCAGCGGATCGGCGTGGAGAACTACGGCCTGCTCAACTCCGACAGCGCCAACGACTCCGACTGACGCTGTCAGTCGGCGGCTTCGTCCTGAGGTCCGGGCCGCCGCTCGGAAATGCGAGTTCTGGGACGATCGGGCGGCAGGGACGGAATATCGGATTCGGGCTGGGTGCGAACGATGCGCCCGGCCCGTTTTGCATCCGGAACCGTGACGAGCCTGTTGAGCAGCAGCGTGCGCGCGTTGCCGACGATGCGGGGCGGCCTCTGGCGTACGGGAGGTCCTCCGCTGGTTTCGAACACAATGAGTAGCGACGCAGCGGCGAGAACAGCAACAGCCGCCGCCGAACTCGCCGCGGCAAACATTACCAGCAGCGAGATCGCGAGCACGGCATAGGCAAAAACTCTGAACTGCAGCGACATGGCGCGAACCAGAGCTCTTTCCCGCAACACGCGACGCCCATCGCGGGCCCGCGCGCCGCACAGACGTCCAACGGCAAACTCCGGCCAGACCAGGTTGATAGCCGTGATGACCGGCTGATTTTTCACGCGATTGTCTCCCTCGTTTCGGCGCCGCGCGTAGCGGCAGCTGCGATCGATCTGCAAACGGCCGGCTGTGCAGAAGCTGAACAGCGTCCGGTCCGGACGGGCTGGATGCGCTGTGGCATGCAAGCCCGGGGCCGTGCTGGCCCGGCCCGAAACGCCCGACCGGAAAAGGTAAAGGCAGACTGACCAGTTGGCCGATGCAGGGACGATTAAGGGTTTGCTTACTGAAGTTCGCCATTAATGGCTTGGCTACCATTGCCCTTGGGCCAAGTGCGCAGACCTGTTGCGGTTGCAGAAGAGAATGTCGAACGCCCTGCCAGATCGGACGATCCCGAGCGCCCTCGTTGCGGCTCTGAGAAGCCGTGTCCCCTTCGTTGCCGTCTTTTCGGCTGCTGTGGGTGCCGTGACGTTCATCGGCCTGGGTGTGGTGTCGTCCGGCCATGCGGCCAAAGCCGTCCCGCTTGCAGCCATGGCATCGGCCTGCATGTTCGTTCTGGGACTGGCGATCAGTGCCGGAGTGGCTCTGTTCAATCGATCGCGCGCTGCCGCGCCGGGCCCAAAGCATCAGCCGGCTGCCGGTGCCGGTGGCCCTTGTCCCACGCTGTCCACGCGGCCTCATGCGCCGCCAGGCGATGACGAGACCGAAGAGACGATGCGTTCGACAAGAACCACCTCCGAAAGCATGTCCGGGCAACCCGCGGCTGTCACGCCGGCCGACCAAACGCGCGTCGCCACGATCGGATCGTTGGCGCGCCGCATCTCAACTCATTCAAATGGCGGCGGTTACCGTACGCTGGTGGCCGGCGAAACGGACCTGATGGGCATTAGTGGCCACGGCATCGAGCTGGCCAAGGCGATCGCCGATATCGGTCAAAGCGTCATTCTCATCGACTGGGCTCCCGAAGGCGACGGCGTAGGTCATGCGCTCGAATTGTCTGCCGGCCCCGGCATTGCCGAATTGCTCGCGGGCAAGGCGACGTTCGAGCAGATCATTCGCCGCATGCCCGGAAGCGATGCCCATGTGATCGGTGCCGGCACCTTCGAAGAGAGTGATGCCGGGTCTCCCGATGCCGACCGCCTCAACCTGATCCTGGACGCGCTCGATGAAGCCTACGATCAGGTGATCGTGGCCGGCCGAACGGAACCCGCTAGGATTTTCTTCGAAACCATAGAGGGCCGGGTCGATTGCGGCGTCTTGATCGCCGATCCCGCCCGCAGCGGCGCCGGTCATCAGGACCCGCCCGGCACCTACCTGGGATACGAGGTCGCCGATATCGATCTCATCCGCTACGATCGGCAACTCGCCTCGACGGCGGGCCAGCGCCTCGTCCGGTCGGGACGCAATACCGCTGCCGCGGCCGCCGTCTGACCGGTAGACCTGCTCAGGGTTTCTGCATCCACGAGATGATGAACCCGGCCGGGATGACCCACAGCAGCCCCGCGACGACGTAATAAAGCAACTCCACGGCGCCGCTGGCTTCATTGACCTGCAGAATGACGGCCGCCAGCATGGCGAGCAGCGAGTAGATAGCGATCACGACGAGCAGCAGAATGGCGCCGACCAATTTACGGATGCGTGGGGTCATGCGCCGTCCCTAATCCCATGGAAGAGCCGTTGTGCTTAAGGCTTATGGCCCGCGGCATCGATTGGATTGCTTGCGGGCTGGTGAAGCGGCTATCAGAAGCCCGAACGAAGTCAAGACGGGGTGCCCGGCATGGTAGGGGCGGTGATCACAGGCGCGCAAACGACTGCAGATAGGATGGTGCAGGCCTGGCTTGCCGTCATGGCATTCCTCGTTCTCTGCATGATCGCCGTCGGTGGCGCAACCCGCCTCACCGACAGCGGTCTTTCGATCACCGAGTGGCAGCCGCTGCTTGGCGCGATCCCTCCTCTCAACGAGGCGCACTGGCTCGAGGCTTTCGACAAGTATCGCCAGATCCCCGAATACCATCTCGTCAACAAGGGGATGTCGCTCGAGGAATTCAAATTCATCTATTGGTGGGAGTGGGGCCATCGGTTTCTCGGGCGGTTGATCGGCCTCGCCTTCGCGCTGCCACTGGCGTTTTTCGCCTGGAATGGAATGCTGCGTCCGGGCGCACTTCCTAAGTATCTCGGCGTCCTCGCGCTGGGTGGAGTCCAGGGCGCGATCGGCTGGTACATGGTGTCGTCGGGTCTTGTGGACCGTGTCGATGTAAGCCACTACAGGCTGGCGCTGCATTTGTCGGTCGCATTCCTGATATTGGGTCTCCTCGTTTGGCTTGCGATGCAGTTGCGGGACGCTCCCGTGGGCTCGCGATCGCAGGCGCTGCCTGCTGCGGCCACCGCCATAGCCGGGCTCATCGTCGCGATCGTGTATGCCCAGGTGGCTCTCGGAGCCTTTGTCGCCGGGCTCAAGGCTGGCCTTGCCTACAATACCTGGCCGCTGATGAACGGCCGGATCATTCCCGACGATCTCTTCGCGCTGTCACCATGGTTGGTGAACTTCGTCGAGAACGCCACGACTGCGAACCTCCGCGCTCCTGCTCGCAGGAATTCTATTGGCGCAGATGACGCTCGGCATCGTGACGCTGCTGCACGCCGTTCCAATTGGCCTGGGCATTGCACATCAGGCCGTTGCCGCGATTGTTCTGATCGTCGCGGTGCGCCACTTCTGGCTGGTGCGAAGCGCGGCGGCCGCGGGTTGACGGCTCGGCCTATCAGACGCCGAGCATGAGCTTGATGTTCTGAACCGCAGCGCCGGCCGCGCCTTTGCCGAGGTTGTCCAGTCGCGCGACGAGCAGGGCGTGTCCATAGGACGCCTGCCCGAACACGAACAGCTCCAGGTCGTCGCTGTTGTTCAGGGCTTCGGGTTCGAGCCGCACGACCTTGGAAGCCGCTCCTTCGACGACGCGCACACGCTCCGCCCCGGCATAATGGCTTGCCAGAATGGATTCGATGTCGGTCACACCCGGACGGCCCGGCAACATGTCCAGGTGCAGCGGGATCGAAACGAGCATCCCCTGGCGGAAGTTCCCCACGGACGGCACGAAAATCGGCCGTCGCGTGAGACCCGTGTAGGCCATGAGTTCCGGAACGTGCTTATGTTCGAGGCCAAGGGCGTAGAGTTCGAAATTCGGGGCCGTCCGGAGCGGCTCGTACGTCTCGATCATCGACTTGCCGCCTCCCGAGTACCCTGAGACGGCATTGACCGTCACGGGGAAGTCGGCCGGCAGCAGCCCGGCCGAAACGAGCGGACGGACGAGGGCGATCGCACCGGTCGGATAGCAGCCGGGATTGGAAACGTGCCGCGCCGAACGGATCTTTTGAGACTGATCGCGGTCGAGTTCGCAAAACCCATATGTCCAGCCGGGCGCGACCCGGTGTGCCGTCGAGGCATCGATGATTTTCGGTGACCCGGCACCGGGTTCACCAGCCAGTTCGGCGGCCTCGCGCGCTGCGTCGTCCGGCAGGCACAGCACGACGAGATCGGCTTCCGCCATCAGAGCGCGCCGGGCATCCTGGTCCTTGCGCTTGTCCGGCGCGATGGAGAGCACGCGGATTGCGCCTTCGCCGGCAAGCCTCTCCCGGATCTGCAGACCGGTGGTGCCGGCCTCGCCGTCGATGAAGACTTTCTTTTCACCCGTCATTGCGCCTTCGCCTTCTCTGCCTCAGCCCCCGGCGCCCGGGCCAAGCCCCAGCCGGTGCAGGAAGCCCTGCCAGATCGTCTCCGAGCAGCCGATGTTATAGGCGGCGCACGCGATGTGGTGGCTGTCGCGATAGATCATGTCGAGTGCCACGTAGAGAATGATGAACAGTCCGATCCACGCGATCCATGGATAGCGATGCAGCAGTCTCGCTATGTAGTTGGAAGCCACCGCCATAAGGATGATCGCGAAGGCAAGGCCGATCACCAGAACGAGGGTCGACTCCCCTGCTGCGCCCGCCACCGCGAGGACGTTGTCGAGCGACATCGAGAGGTCGGCGAGGATAATGGTCCATAGCGCCGACCAGAAGCTCACTTCGGTGCCGCTCGTTGTGGTGTCGGCGAGCCCTGCCTCGATGTCGTCCATCGATGGCGCGTTGTCGTCGATGATCTGCCGGTACATCTTCCAGCACACGAAGAGCAGCAGAAGACCGCCCGCGAAGGTCAGGCCGATCACCTGCAGCATTTGCTGGGCGATGGCCGAGAACATGATGCGCAGAATGACGGCTCCCGCGATCCCCCAGAAAATCACCTTCGCGCGGTAAGACGGGTGCACCTTGGAGGCAGCCATACCGACCACGATGGCGTTGTCGCCGGCAAGCGTCAGGTCGATCACGAGGATGTTCATGAGCGCAACCCAATGCGTCCGCCACCAGTCCGGCGACAGAAGGAGACCGATGTCGGTGATGACGGTCTCGATCATTTCCATGATATCGGATCTCCGGTCGGCCCGCGGTTTCTTGCGGTCGAAGGTTGACGGTTAAAGGCGCCCGCTGTGCACCGGCGCTATGTGGCACCAAGTGCCAACTGCGGCAAGTTTTGTGCGAAGAATAAAGAAAAACAGCCCGCCCTTTGGGAGCGAGCTGTTCGTTCGATGTGCGAACCGCTGCTCTTTTAGCGCTTCGAGAACTGGAAGCTGCGGCGGGCTTTGACGCGGCCGTACTTCTTGCGTTCGACGGTACGGCTGTCGCGGGTCAGGAATCCGCCCTTTTTCAGCGTCCCGCGCAGTTCCGGTTCGAAATAGGTCAGCGCCTTGGAGATCCCGTGGCGGACCGCGCCGGCCTGGCCGGACAGACCGCCGCCCGAAACCGACACACGGATGTCGTACTGCGTCAGGCGATTGGCGGCAGCCAGCGGCTGCTTCAACAGCATCTGAAGCACGGGGCGTGCGAAATACTTCGCGTAGTCCTTGTCGTTCACCGTAATTGTGCCTTTGCCCGGCTTGATCCAGACGCGGGCGACCGCGTCCTTCCGCTTTCCGGTGGCATAGGCGCGGCCCAGCTTGTCGAGCTTCTGGACGTGGACCGGCGCGTCGGCCGGTGCGGCGGGTTTGATGGCGCCAAGATCGCTCAGCGTCTTTGCTTCGGTTGCCATAGCTATCAGGCCCTCGAGTTCTTGCGGTTGAGCGATGCGACGTCGAGCTTGGTCGGGTTCTGCGCCGCGTGCGGATGCTCCGAACCCTTGTAGACGCGCAGGTTGCGCATCAGCTGACGCTGCAACGGCCCGCGCTTCAGCATACGTTCCACGGCCTTGGTGATCACGCGCTCGGGAAACTTGCCTTCCAGGAGACGCTTAGGCGTGGTCTCCTTGATACCGCCGACGTAGCCCGTGTGACGGTAGTAGATTTTGTGGCGATCAGGGCGGCGAGACGGCCGACGACGAGACCGTCGGCGTCGATCAAGATCCAGCCCTTTTCCACCTCGCCAGCCTTGGCGACGTAGGTTTTCATGGTTTCAGGTTCCAGCCTGGAGATATGGGAGCCGCTCCGGAGAGCGGATGCGGACGTGAACGCCCGGACGCGGCAGGGGATACGCAAAGACACGCCGTCCGTCAAGCGCGCGTCCGCATTTCACGCGCGCGCAGACGCAACAAATGCCCTAAAATCGGACCTTTTCAAGATAAGGTAATATATTACCATTGCTATGGTAATATATTACCAATTTTTGGTGAATTTTGAGGGGGCGGATGGGTTTCCCGGCCGTCGTGCCGACTCTGGGGATCATCCATATTAACGTCGCAGTCCTGCGTCATCTGCCGCCACGGCATGCGCTATGTAGAGCGGCATTCCTGTCCTCGTCCGGAGACCATCCATGATCGAAACCCGTGTCTCGCCCGCGCCGGCCCATTGGGTAATGGCGCTCGCCTCAGCGGCCCTCATGCTCGCGGCCTTGGTGGCGCCGCGCTCAGCAGGCGCCCAGGACGTGGAGGAACTGAAACAGATCGAACTCACCGAAAAGCAGGTGTCCGGCTTCATCGCGGCTCAGAAGGACCTGCAGCCGCTCTCCGCCAAGCTGCTCGAAGGCGGCGACAAGCCCGAAGCCTCGCTCAAGGGCGAACTCGACGCCATCGCATTGAAACATGGTTTTGCGAGTTTCATGGACATGGAGACGGTCGGCGCCAACATCTCGCTGGTGCTCGATGGTCTTGATCCGAAGACCGGCGGCTACACGGATCCGGTCGAGAAGATGAAAGCCGAACTGCAGAACATAAAGGCGGATACCTCGATCCCCGAGGACGACAAGAAGCTCGTCATGGAAGATCTTAACCAGGAGATTGCCGCCGCCAAGCCACTACAATTCAAGGGCAACATCGACGTCGTGAAAAAATTCCAGCCGGAGCTGGAAAAGCTGACGGTCGATGGGGCGGGTGAAAGCCAGCCGGAAGGCGGGCCTCCGGCCGGGGATCAGCGACCCTCCGAGTAATGTCAAACACGGGAGCGGACATGAGCACGGATTTGGCGCTCGAACGGTCTCCGGTCCGCACGGAACGGCCGGAGCCCGGTATCGCGGTCTTGTTTCTGGGCAATCCGAAGAGCCGCAACAGCCTTTCCATCGCCATGATGGCCGCTGTGCGCGGCCAGATCGCTGTGTTGGGCGCCGACCCCGGCGTGTACGCCATCGTCATTGCGGCCGAAGGACCGGCATTCTCGGCCGGGCACGACTTGAAGGAGTTGACGGCTCATCGCTCGGACGCCGACGGCGGCCGCATCTTTTTTGCCGAGACCATGACCCGATGCGCCGAACTGATGCAGGCGATCGTCGCCTGTCCGAAACCGGTGATCGCTGCGGTCCACGGCGTGGCGACGGCAGCCGGCTGTCAGCTTGTTGCGGCCTGCGACCTGGCGGTCGCCGAGGAGGACAGCCGCTTTGCCACGCCCGGAGTGAATATCGGACTGTTCTGCTCAACGCCCATGGTTGCGCTCTCGCGTAACGTTCCGCGCAAGCGGGCGATGGAAATGCTGTTGCTCGGCGAAATGATCGGAGCCGCGGAAGCGGCCGAGTACGGTCTCGTCAACCGCGTGGTGGCGAAAGGCGGGAGCTACGCCGCCGCGCTGGAGATGGCCCGCATCATCGCGTCCAAATCCCCCCTCACTGTCGCGATCGGCAAGAAGGCGTTCTACGATCAGGCGGAGATGCCGCTGGCCGAAGCCTACGAGTATACCGCCAGGGTCATGGTCGAGAACATGCTCGCCGCCGACGCGGCGGAAGGCATCAGCGCGTTTCTCGAGAAGCGGGCGCCTTTGTGGAAGGGCTGCTGACATGCCGTTCGCAAATCCGCCGGACGCGGAAGTCGCCGAACTGTTGCGGACAGCGCGTGCGTTTGCGGTCGTCGGGGCATCTGCGAAGCCAGAGCGCCCGGTCTATGGCGTCATGCAGCGGTTGCTTTCTGCCGGTTACACGGTGCTGCCTGTCAATCCCGGCCAGGCCGGCGGCCTGATCCTTGGCCAGCGAGTTTATGCGGCGCTGGCCGACGTGCCCGCTCCGGCCGACATCGTCGATATCTTCCGCACGTCCGATGCCGCGCTCGAAATTGTGCAAGAGGCCATCCGGGAAAAAGACCGTCTCGGCTTGAAGGCCGTGTGGATGCAGTTGGGCGTCATCAACGAAGACGCCGCGCGATTGGCCTCCCAGGCAGGGCTAACCGTCGTCATGGATCGCTGTCCGAAGATCGAACTGGGGCGACTCGGAATTACTCGCGTGTGATGAGGAAGTCGGTCTTGAGCGCCGTATCGGAGCTGCCGCCCGCGAAGACCATCAGCGGTCCAGGCTCGACGAGATAGCGGCCCGCGTCATCGTGAAAACCGAGTTCCTGGGCTTCGAGCCGGAACCGTACCGACCGGCTCTCGCCCGGCTTCAGCGTGACCTTCTGAAAGCCGCGCAATTCCTTGATCGGCCGCGAACGGCTGGCCACGAGCTGACGTGTATAGAGCTGGACGACTTCGCTTGCCGCGCGCGATCCTGTGTTGCGCACGGTGACATCGACGTCGATCCCGCCTTTCGTCGTCATTTTCGGTTCGGAGAGAACCAGCGCTTCGTAAGCGAATGTCGTGTACGAAAGTCCGTGCCCGAAGGGGTAGAGCGGCGTGTGCGCCTCGTCCACGTAACCGGACGTGTAGCGGTCGCCCGTCCACGGCCGGCCCGTTGGCAGCCTGTTGTAGGAAATTGGGATCTGCCCCACGGAGCGCGGGAACGTCATCGGCAGCTTGCCCGAAGGGGAGAACGCCCCGGTCAGGACTTCCGCCAGCGCCGTCCGCCCCTCCGTGCCGGGAAGCCAGGCGAGCAGGATCGCATCGGCCTGACGGTCCGCCTTCGACAAGATGATCGGCCGGCCGCTTTCCACGACGAGAACCAGCGGTTTGCCGGTGGCCGCGAGCGCGTCGAGCAATTCCTGCTGGCGGCCCGTCAGTTCCAGATTGGTGCGCGACACGCCTTCGCCCACCATGTCGCAGTCTTCGATGACGTTATAGACGATGACGTCGGCATTCCTCGCCGCGGCGACGGCGCCCTCCTTGTCGGCAAACTCCCGTCCGCAGACGTCGCGGAATGCTGGCGCAAATGTCAGCGTCTGCCCCGGCCGCATCCGCTGCTGAAGCGCCTCGCGCAGCGTCTCTGTCACGGGTTTGGCAAGCTGCGCCGGGCCATACCAGGAATGATCGTGGATTGCGCTGTCGGCACTGGCTCCGATCAGCGCGATGCGACTGGTTGTGGGCGTCAAGGGAAGGGTGCCCCTGTCGTTCTTGAGCAGAACGAAACTTTCCCGCGCCACCGACCGCGCGCTCCGGCGCACCTCGGCCTCGTCCACGGCTCGCGGCAGGTTCTCGAAATCGGTGGGAGCCTGATCAAAAAGCCCCATGCGATACTTGATCCTGAGCACACGCCGGACGGCATCATCGATATCGGACATCCGGACCCTGCCGCTGTCCACCGCTCGCCGCAGGTAACGGTCGTAGCCGCCGCTCTCCATGTCGAAATCAATGCCTGCGTTGAAGGCGAGCACGCTCGCATCCTCCAGGTCCCGCGCCACGCCG